>JBOGDQ010000152.1:0-41856 GCA_050742975.1 Jatrophihabitantaceae bacterium | reverse complement strand
GTACCGCCAGCAGCGTAGCGAGCACCGCTGCCGCAGCACCCCGGCGGTGTAGGGCCGTTCGCATCGCGCCTCCCGATGGGTAATGCCGCGAAGGGGGCAGGCCCCGACGGGCCTGCCCCCACGCGGGGGGTGCTGCAGCGATCAGGACAGCGTGAGCGTCAGGATCGCGTTGTACGTGCCGGCATCCGCAGTCGCCGGAACCAGCAGGTTCAGCGCGGAGTCGGCGGTGTAGATGCCGTTACCGGTGCCTGTCGGAACGCTGCAGAACAGCTGGTCGCTGTTCGACAGGGTCCCGGGCGAGCCGGCGGCGGGCGTGGCGCCACCGCTGGTCTTGGCGCAGACTGGCGCCCAACCCATGTTGCTGGCACTGATCGTGTCGTTCGCCCCCGTGCCGCCGTTGGTGAGGTCGGTCAGCCGGGCGTTCAGCAACCAGCCGGCCGAGGTACCGCGAGCGTCGGTGACGGTGTCGGTGTTGATCGCACCGGTCAGGTTCTGGTCCTGGCCGTTGAGCGTCAGCGAGCCCAGGTCGATCGAGCCGCCGCCCTGGGACTGCTCGAGCACGCCCGGGTTCGCCTTGAACGTGACGTTCTGCTGCACGGAGCAGCTGCCAGCTGTCGGGACGGTGCAGTCGTTGCTGGTGAAGCTGAACGCCTGGCTGGCGCTCAGCGCACCCGAGAACGCGAGGATCGAGCTCGTCGACGCGTCGTTGACGAGGTAGCTGCCGCTGATGGCACCGGTGCCGCTCGCGGTGACCGTGACAGCTGGATCGCTGCTGTTACCCGAAACGGTCGTGCCCTGCAGCGTCACGGTCGAGCCGGGGTTCCAGTTCGCGCCGGTGATGTTGACGCTGGTCCCCGTACCGCCCGAAGCCGGGGAGCCGGAGAGGGTCGGCGTGCCGAGGATCGAGATGTTCGCCGACACTACGTGCGCGCCCTGCGAGACCTCTATCGAACGCGCGCCGGTGGTCGCCGAGGCGTCCACGCTCACGCCGCCGGTCAGGTTGCCCGAGCCGTCGGCAGCCAGGGTCGAGCCGGTCAGCCCGCTGGCGTCGCAGGTTGCGCCGCTCGTGTCGCACAGCTGAGCGGTGATCGCACCGGAGCTGTCCCAGTTGACGCCGGTCAGGTTGACCGTGTCACCCGCGCGGGCGGCAGTGGTGACGCTCTGCCCGGTGACCGAGCCGATGTGCAGCGTCGCCGCCGGGACGTTCTGGACGAGCGCGCCCGCCGTGAACGACTGGTCGGCCTGGTTCGTCGCGTTCGACGTGCCGACGATGCACTGGTTCGCCGCCGTGCAGGTGTGCGCTGCGCTACCGAAGTCGGTGAACGGGAAGTGCAGCGTGACGTTCGTGCTCGGCAGCTGTCCGTTCGACACGGTGGCCGGGGCGTAGTGCGCCAGGTTGCCGTCGCAGGACGTCGCGGTGGGCGGGAACCCGCACAGCCCGATGTTCACGGCCTGGCTGATCGCCGCACCGGTGGACGTGTTCGCGACCGGGAAGCCCGATCCCGAGACGGCCACGGTGTTGCCGTCGACGCCGGTGGAGGACGAGAGCGTGATTGCGGGGCCGAGGTTGGCCAGCGGCGTTGTGGCGTCGTACGTGTGGTCCGCGGGGTTGGCCGAGTTGGTCGTGCCGATGATGCAGGTGCCGGCGGTCATGCAGTTGTAGCCGCCGGGGGTATTGCCGGTGACGATGGTCGTGCGTACGAAGAAGCTGGTCGACCAGGCGCCAGTGCTCGGGTCAGGTGTCACCTGCTGGATGTGCGCAGTCGCGGTGCCGAAGCCGGAGAGCGATTGGTCGCAGTTGCTCGCAGTCGGCGTGCCCTCGCAGACTGCCACGTACAGGTCCGGAATGTTGCTGCCCGTGGCGCCAGCGTTGCCGCTGACCTGGATCGTCTGGCCGGTACCGATCCGGCCGGTCGTGTCGATGTGGACGGTGGCGCTGCCCGATGCCTGGGCGGGCCCGACACCGGTCACGGTGAGGAAGGTAGCCGCCAGGCCGAGCGCACCGAGCGCTGCCAGCCGTCGCACCCCCCGGCATGGAGTTCGTTCGTGCTTGGACACACTGCCTCCTTCGATCTCACCGGCGACGCCTTGTAGCCGGTGGAGTAGGCCCCCCGCGGGGCAGTTCCTGCGTTCCGATATCCGAAACACAGTTTCGGGTGAACGAGCGGACGGTAGAGGAGCGTGCGCCAGGGCGGCAATGCGCTGTTCCGCTTACCGAAAAGCGGACGCGGTCCGCGCCGAATGTGCCGATTCCATCGGCTGATCAGCAGGGATCTGCGGCGTGGCCGAGCCGGTTCGAGAGCCGCTCGGTGACAGCGAGAAGCTGGCGCACCGCAGCGGGCGCGCCTGCCTCGAAACGCTCCGCCGGCCCGCACACGCTGAGCACGGCGCAAGGTCGGCCCAGGTGATCGCACACCGGAGCGGCCACCGAGGCGGCACCCGGCTGCCGCTCACCACGGGTCTGCGCCCAGCCACGCGCGCGAATCACGTCAAGCTCGCGCCGCAAACGCGCCGACTCGACCACGGTGTCAGCCGTGAGCGCCGCGAGCCGATGCTGCACGTACGCGGTGATCTGCTCCGGCGACAGGAAGGCGAGGAACGCCTTGGAGGAAGCTCCGGCGTGCAGGGGGAACGGCACCCCGATCGACACGGACATGATGACCTCGCGCCGCGGCGTCACCTGATCGACGTAGACCCGGTTGTGGCCGGTCCGCAGCGACAGCGTGGCGGTCTCGCCGGTGCGTGCGGACAGCTCACGCAGCTCCGCCGCTGCCAGCCGGCGCACGTCGAGGCGGGCGAGATACGTCAGCCCGAGCGTCATCGCCATCGGTCCGAGCGAGTAGCGGTGGCTGTTCTCGTCGAAGCTGATCAGCTCCCGGCTGCGCAGCGAGGTCAGGATGCGGTGCACGGCCGCCTTGGACATCCCGAGCGCATCGGCGATCTCGGTGATCCCCAGCGTCGCGGCGTTACGGGTCGCGAAGTGCATCAGGACATCGGCGGCGCGCGCGACCGAACTGGTGCGCGGCTGCTCACCCGAATGCTGCTCGTCCATGCAGAACCACCTGCCGAATGGATGCTTGACGTCCAAAAGTTTATGTCATAGCGTCAGAAAACTCTAGAACGCCGTTCCGTGGATCGAAACAGCTAGCGGAGGACGGCCGGGGACCCGAGGAGATCAGATGTCCACAGTTGCCCACCGCAGAGCCAGTTTGCCGGCTGCGCTCGTAGCCGTCCTGATGTCGCTGGCGGCGTTCGTGCTGCTCTCGGCGCACGCCGACGCAGCCCCCGGAGCGAGCATCACCGTCAACACCGCCGGGATCCTGCACGACGGACAGACCATCTCGGTCAGCGGCAACGCCGGCGGAACGAACGCGCCGGACCTGTACGTCGCGGTGTGCGAGTCGTCGCCGACTGCGAGCAACTGCGACCAGTCCCTTGCCGGGATCGGCACGTCCAGCGCGCACATCCTCGTCGTCTCGCCCAACG
Source organism: Jatrophihabitantaceae bacterium (assembly GCA_050742975.1). Lineage (GTDB taxonomy): Bacteria > Actinomycetota > Actinomycetes > Mycobacteriales > Jatrophihabitantaceae > JBDTGE01. Next base: position 38,370 of record JBOGDQ010000152.1, on the reverse strand, counting down.
CGGCCACCGGCGCGTGGGGACCGGTCAACTTCCACGTCCGCTCTCCGATCGTCACCGGGCACACGCCCGGTGGCTTCGACTGCACGACCGCCGGCACTTGCGTCATCGGCACCACGAACTCGTTGAACCCGGCCGATCACACCTACGACGCGACGGCGCTGCTGGACTTCGGAGTGACGGCACCGACCACGACGCCGGCCACCACTGTCCCGGCGAGCACCACGACGAGCACCACACCGTCGACCTCGCCCGGTAAAGCGACGTTGACGCTCTCGGACAACACGCTGCGGGCGGGGCAGAAGATCACGGTCACCGGCGCGCACTTCCCGGCGTCGCCGACCACGCTCTACGTGTCCATCTGCAAGAACCCGCCGAGCGCGACGGACTGCGACGTCACCATCGGCGACTTCGCGGTGGTGCAGTACGACGGCAGCGGCGCGTTCAGCACCTCGCTGACGGTGCACACCAGCTTCCTGTCCGGCGACGGCCGGATCGACTGCGCGGGGACGAAGTGCGTCGTCGGGACGACCAACGGACTCAATCCACTCGATCACAGCTACAACACCACGACCGCGTTCACCGTCGGCAGCGCTCACCCGACCTCGCCGGCGACCAGCACGGCCGGAAGTTCGTCCGCGGCGGGCTCGGGCGGTGCGATGGACCCGTCCTCGTCCGCGGCCGTCGCAGGTGAGGGCCTGGCGAACACCGGCGCGCACGACGTGCCCATGCTGGTCGGCATAGCCCTCGGGCTGCTCGCCCTCGGCCTGATCCTGGCGCTGGCCGGGTCACCGCAGCGCCGGCGCCACTGAGCAGACGCCACTGGGCCACCAGCGCTACCGAGCAGGCGGGTAGCGCGTGGCGGGCTCAGCCGGACAGCGCGGCCTTGAGCTCGGCGGGGTTCGCGTTGAAGTCCGTGCCGGCCAGCTGTCGGCCGGTGACCCCGAGCGACTCGTCTGAGGCGAGCCAGACCGCGGCCGGCACTATCACCTCGGGCTCGGACCACGGAGCGCGTGACTTGATGTAGTCGGGCATCCGGTCCGGGCCGAACAGGTAGGTGTCGGCCATGCCCCCCGGTGACAGGCAGTTAACCCGGACCTGCTGCTCCGCAGCCTCGGCAGCAGCGATGCGCACCAGCACGTCCACGCACGCCTTGCTGACGGCATACACGCCGGAGCCGGCGCCGGCCGTGCGGCCGAGCTCGGAACCGATCGCGATGAAACTTCCACCTGGCGCCATCACGGGCAGCGCCGCCTTCAGGCAGGACCACACACCGATCGCGTTGACGCGGAACAGTTGCTCCACGATGTCCACGCGGTAGCTGGGCAGGGTCGTCATCCGCTCCGAGGTCAGGCCCGGTACCGCCGTGCCGGCGTTGGCGACGAACACGTCCAGCCGGCCGAGCCGCGCCAGCGAATGCTGCACCAGCGCGTCCACCTGACCGTCGTCAGTGACGTCGGTGGCGATGACCTCGACCTGCGCAGCACCGGCCTCGCGACAGGCGCCGGCCACGCGCTCGAGATCGGCGACCGTGCGTGCCGCGAGAACCAGCGCAGCGCCCTCTGCCGAGTAGCCGAGCGCCATCGCCGCGCCGAGGCCACGGCTGGCGCCGGTGATCACCGCGACCTTGCCGCTGAGCCGGGCCACGGCTCAGGCCGACGTACGGGAGAAGCCCACCGGTACCGGCGGGTCGGTGACGATCCGGGTGTCCAGGAAGTCCCACCACTCGTCCTGCGAGACCCGCTCGGCTTCCCAGCCGTCGTCCTTCTTCAGACCCGCCAGCGCGGCCCGGTACTGCCCCCACGCGGCTTCGTCCTTGAACGCCGCCCAGTTCTCGATCACGTACACGTCGCCGACGACGCTGTAGTACCAGCGCACGCTCTCGACCATCGGTAGCTCGTCGTAGAAGAACCGTTCGCGCTCCTCCAGCCAGGCCCAGAATCCCTTCATGTCCTGGCGTGCACGGGCGGTGAGGTGCATCCGGTAGACGAGGTGGATCACGATGCGGCTCCCTGCGTTGTCGGTTCGAGCTTGCTGAAGTACGTCCAACTGGTCTCGTTCGGCTCGCTCCACTCGCGCGGCGTGGACGCGTACTGCGGCTGCCGCTCGGCGATGTAGGCGCGGGTGCGGCCCGGGACCTCGTCGTAGCCGTCGAGCTTGCGGCCGCGGCAATGGAAAGCCAGACCGCCAGGTCGCCGGCCCATCCGCATCCACGGCAACCACGGCGAAAGACGGGTCCAGGACAGCGTGTGCGGCACGCTGGTCGAGGTGGTGTCCGTGAGCACCGATGCCGGTGCGTAGAACTGGAAGAGTTCGAGCGCGCGGTAGGTATCGTCGGCCGAGCTCTCCGGATAGTCGGCGACGGTCAGCGGCGACGGGTACGCGAGCGGGATGTCGAGGTTGAAGCAGACCTGGTCACCCAGCAGCGTCATCGGGACGCGGAACGGTCCTCGCGCGCCGTCCAGGAGCCAGCGCTGGTTCACCGGGTCGTTCCACACGTGCACGACGTCGACGTCCTGATCGGTCACCGGGTTGTGCCAGGTCTCGAGGATCTCGCGCGTCCGCGGATCGAGGTAGAAGGCTGCCTCTCGCGCCAGCATCTCGTAGCCGCCGTCGACCTCGACGAGTCGCGCGACGTTCAGGCCCTCGAACCCGAACAGGTGGCGATACGGCGCGTCGGGTGCACAGGCATAGACGTCGCCGGTCCACCACACGGTGACGTCGCTGCCGTCGGTGGCGGCACGCGTCCTGGCCAGCGCGCCAAGCTGCTGCGCCGGGGTGAGCTCGTCGAGGGTCGGGGTCATGCGGTCCTCCGCGGGATGTCGGGTGCGCTGTCAGTGCTTGAGCAGGTGCGGCGTGGGGGCGGTGCCCTGGGCCGGTTCGGTCGCGCTGTCGGTCGGGCAGTGCTCGGCCGCCGCGTGCTTGCCGGATCCGACCGCCGGCATGCCGAGGGCGACGGTGCGGTGACAGGCGATCGCACCGGCGCCACGCGTCGTCAGCTCGGGGACGGACGCGGTGCACTCGTCGCCGCGGTAGGCGCAACGCGGGTGGTAGGAGCAGCCGGCGGGCAGCGCGACCGCGGACGGGACCTCGTCGCGGCCCGGCGCCGGGAGGATCGCACCGGGCTCGGCCTGGGGAACGCTGGCGAGCAGCATCCGCGCGTAGGGATGGGTCGGGGCGTGCAGCACGTGCGCGGCCGGCCCGGTCTCCACGAACCGGCCGAGGTACATGACCGCGGCCTGATCGGCCAGCCGGCGCGCGACCGGAAGCTCGTGCGTGATCAGCACCATGCACAGCCCGAGCTCGGCGCGAAGGTCCAGCAGCAGGTTGATGACGGTGGCCTTCACGCTCGCGTCCAGGCTCGCGGTCGGCTCGTCCAGCACGATCACCTTGGGCCCGGCTACGAGCGCTCGTGCGAGCACGGCACGGGCGAGCTCGCCGCCGCTGACATCGCCGGGTCGCTTGTCGAGATGAGCGGTGGCCAGGCCGACCCGCTCGACCATCTCCTCGACGCGCCGGGTCCGCTCTGCCTTCGATGCGCCCGGCTCGTGCACGGTGAGCGGCTGCTCGAGCGCGTGCCGGATGCTGCGCCTGCGGTTCAGCGCCGACCACGGGTTCTGCGAGACCAGCTGGATCAGTCGACGGTCGCCAGGAGTGCGCTCGCCGGACAGCTCCTGCCCGTCGACCCGGATCGCGCCACCGCTCGGCGGCACCAGCCCGACGAGCATCTTGGCAACGGTGGTCTTGCCGCAGCCGGACTCACCGACGATCGTCAGGACCTCGCCCGCGCCGACCGAGAAGGACACCCCCTCGACCGCGTGGACGGCCAGCGGCGCCGACCGCTTACCCCACCAGTTGGTCGGGCCCTCCAGGACGAAGCGCTTGCGCAGGTCGCTGACCTCGAGCATCGTCATGCGGCTGCGCCCGCCTTGTGACAGCGCACCATCGAGGTGCCGACCGTGACCGCGTCAGGCATCTGCTCATGGCACCGCGCGTCGGCCAACTCGCAGCGTGGTGCGAACGGGCAGCCGGTCAACCGGTTTGCCCCGGATGCCGATCCACGGATCGCCTGCAGCCGCTCGCCCTGCGTCCAGGTCGACGGCATGGCAGCGATCAGCGCCCGCGTGTACGGATGCCGCGGTGCGTTGAAGATCTCGGCGACAGGAGCCACCTCGACCAGCCGGCCGCCGTACATCACGCCGACGCGGTCGCTGACCTGCGCGATCACGGCCAGGTCGTGCGAGACGTAGAGGATCGCCGAGCCCACTCGCTCGCGCACCGCCAGCAGCAACCGCAGCACCTGTGCCTGCACGGTGGCGTCGAGCGTGGTGGTCGGTTCGTCGGCCAGCAACAGCGACGGGCGGTAGGTGAGCGCCGCGATCGCGATGAGCAGCCGCTGCAACTGGCCGCCGGAGAATCGCGACGGCAGGTCGCGAGGCCGGTCCAGCACGGCACGCAGGCCGATGGAGACGAGCATGTCCTGCATCTGCTCCGACTCCAGCGCATCGCCGAGGTACCACTTCAGCTGACGGCCGATCGGAGTGGTCGGCGAGAGCGAGGTCATCGGTTTCTGCGGGACGAGGGCGATCTGCCTGCCCCGCACCGAGCGCATCGCGCGCTCACTGAGCCGGGACAGCTCGCGGCCCTCGAACTCGATGCGATCGGCACGAACGGAACCGGCCGGCGGCATCAGCCGCATCAGTGCGGCGCACACGCTGCTCTTGCCGCTGCCGGACTCGCCGACCAGCCCGAATACCTCACCGCGGCCGATCTCGAAGGACACGTCCCGCACCGCGGTCGTGACCCCGCGCGAGGCGGCATAGCGCACGCAGAGGTTCTGCACCTGCAGCAACGTCCCCGACGCGGCTGCCGGCGACGCGCTTCCGGGCTCGGTCAGGCCGGTCATGAGATGAACGACATCTTCTGCGGCGAGAGTCGGCTGATGCGCAGGAGCTTCGTGTCGATCGGCGACGTCTCGCGGCGCTGCGCGACGACCAGCTTCGGGTACACCGGCGGGAACACCACCATGTCGTCGGCGAGGATCTTGTTCATCCGGGCGAGCGCGTCGCGGCGCTCGGCCATGTCGGACGTCTGCCAGACGGTCGCGGTGAGCGCCACGACCTCCGGGTTCTTATACCCGCAGGACAGGACGTTGGTCGCGTCCGCGGGCGCGAGCGCGAGGTAGTTCGCCGGCCCCGAGGTGAAGCCGCTCTGGAACAGGTCCATGATCATGTCATACTTGCGGCCGACCAGGCTGTTGGACCAGGCGCCGCCCTGCAGCTGCTCGATGGTCACGGTGACGCCGATCTTGGCCCAGCCGGCGACGAGCACCGTCGCGACGTTGCGGATCGTGTCCTCGATGCCGATCGTCAGGGTGAACGATCGCTTGCTCGTCTTGGCCTTCGCCAGGTACTCGCCCGCCTTGGCCAGGTCGGGCGCGGCCGAGTACACCTGCAGGCTCGGGTCATAGCCCATCTCGGCCGGCCCGATCGGTCCCTGTCCTATCTCGGCCTGGCCGCCGAACACCCTGCCCTGCACGCCGGCCCGATCGGTGGCCACGGCGATCGCGCGCCGGAAGTTCTCGTCACTGAAGGGCTCGGCAGCCACGTGGACGTAGCTCAGGATGTCCAGCGGCGCCTCGACCGCAGTGACCCGCAGTGCCTTGTCGGCCTGGGCCGCCTTGAGGTTCTGGTACGGGACGGAGGTGATGAGATCGACCTTGCCCTGCGTCAGACTCACCATCCGGGTGGAGCCGTCCTGGAACACCGTGTACTGGATGCCCTTGAGCGCGGGCTTCGTGCCGTGATAGCCGGGGTAGGCCGACATCGTGAAGCTCTGGCCGGGGTTGAACGAGTCCAGCTTGAACGGGCCGGTGCCCATCATCGCGTTCTTGCGGTTGACGAAGTCCTTGTGCACGATCGGCAGGTTCGTCAGGTGGGAACGCAACAGCCCGTACGGCTTGGCCAGACCGATCTGCATGGTGTGCTTGTCCAGGGCGGAAAAGGTCTGCACGTAGCCGAGTATGTAGGTCACCCATTCGCTGCCCGAGCTGAGCGCGTTGATGTGGCCGAAGGTGGCGACCACGTCGTCGGCGGTGAACGGATCGCCGTTGTGCCAGGTGATGCCCTGCCGCAGCTTGATCGTCCAGGTGAGCTTGTCGGCCGAGACGACGGGTTCGCCGTCGGCGAGCAACGGCACCGAGTTCAGCTCGTCGTCATAGGCATAGAGCGTCTCGACGACCGGTTCGCTGATCCACCGGGTGACCTCCGAGCCCGAGTCGAGCGGGTTGATGTTGCTCGGAGCGGCGGCGATCCCGATCTGCAGGATCCCGTCCTTGTGCCGCTTGTCCACCCGCGCGCCGCTGTCGGCGACGGTGCACCCGGTGAGCACGCTGGCACCCGCTCCCGCGAGCAGCGCGGCACCGAGGAACGACCGACGGCTCAGGCCGCCGATCAGCCGCGGGTCCGCGACGGGTGCGAGGTCGTTTTCGCTCACGTGATCACTCTTTCCCTGTTGCGCCGTGAGTACCGAGGACCGAGTCGTTGAAGGCGTCGCCGAGCAGGTTGAAGCCGAGGATGCCCATCACCATCACCGCGCCTGGCAGCGTGGCGTACCACCACATCCCGCCGATGATCTGGGAACCGGAGTCGCCGATAAGGTTGCCCAGCGTCGGCTTGGGCGGTGCCACCCCGAGGCCGATGAAGCTCAGCCCGCCCTCGGCGAAGATCGCGATGGCCATGGCCAGGAAGGCCTGCACCAGCACCGGGGGCAGCACGTTGACCGAGATCTCGCCCAGGATCACGTTGCGCGGGCGCACGCCGACGACCCACAGGCCCGCGACGTAGTCCTCCTGCACCTCGACCATCGTCGCGGCCCGCACCACCCGCGCGAAGAACGGGACGAAGCCGAGACCGATGCAGAGCACCAGACGCGCCTCCATGCCGAGCTCGACCGGGCCGAGCTTCACCGGCTTGCTGCCGAGCAGGCTGAGCATGAACATCACGAAGATGAACATCGGCAGCGCCTGCACGGCCTCCAGCGAGCGCATGATCGCGCCGTCCGTGCGCCGGCCGTGGTAATAGCCGGCCAGGATCCCGAGCGGGAAGGCGATCAGCAGGGCCAGCAGCACGCTGCCGAGGCAGATCAGCAGCGAGGTCCAGGCGCCCGAGGCAGTCCGGGCGAAGACGTCGCGGCCGAGGTTGTCGGTACCGAACCAGTGGTGGATCGAGGGCGCCTGCGGCTCGGTGGTCACGAGGGCGTAGGGATCGCCGACCAGCCGTCCGACGGTGGCGATGAGCAGGAACAGCACGACGCAGGCGACACCGATCCAGTCGGTGACGCCGTGGATCGCACGCAGGCTCGGCCGTGGCAGCCGACGCAGCCGGGCCCAGGAGTCAGTCGCAGCGAGCACGCTCATGCCGTCACCGCCTGGAGGCGTCGCTGCGTGACCCTGGTGCGCGGATCGACCAGGTAGTACAGCGTGTCGACGACCAGATTGAGCATCAGGAAGATCATCGCAGTGAACACCGAGCAGCCCAGCGCGAGCGGGTAGTCCTGCCGCAGGAACGCGGTGACCATCAGCTGGCCCAGGCCGGGGATCTGGAAGATGCTCTCCACCAGCACGGTGCCCGAGATCAGGCCACCGAGGAGCACGCCCATGACGGTCAGGGTCGGGATCACCGCGTTGCGCACGGCGATGCGGCTCATCAGCAGGCCCCGCTTCATGCCCATCGCCTCGGCGAAGGAGACGTAGTCGAACTGAAGCACGTCGACGAGCGCGGCCCGCAACGAGCGGGCGACGAGAGCGAAGGTGGACAGCCCGAGCACCAGGGAGGGCAGGAACATCACCTGCAGGTTCGCGACCGGATCCGCGCCGAAGGTGACGAATCCGCCCGCGCTGGGCAGCAGCTCGGGGTAGCGCTGCCCGACGAACACGAGCGACAGGACCGCGAGCCAGTAGGCCGGAACCGACAGCGACAGCACGGTCAGCACGCGCATCGCCGAGTCGACCCATTCACCGCGGTGCATCGCGGTCCAGACCCCGAGCAGGAAACCGGGAAGCATCGCGCCCACGGCCGCCATCAGGCCGAGCTCCAGCGAGATCGGCAGGTGGGTGGTGATCTGGTGCAGGACCGGGGTGCCGTCGTAGAGCGACTTGCCGAAGTCGCCCCGAAGCAGCCCGGTCAGGTAGTGCCAGTACTGCGCGAACAGGTTCTCGTTGAGGCCCAGCGACTTGGCGTAGGCCGCTCGCGCCACGGGATCGGCCGCCACCGCGGGCGGCAGCGAGTTCACCGGGCTGCCGGGCGCGAGGTGGAGCAGGAAGAACATGCCCGACGTGACGAGGAACAGCACCGCCGCCATGTTGAGCACACGCCGTCGCAGGAAGGCGAGCACTGGCGCTACCTCCTTTGGCGATCGGTGGGCGGTGTCAGGAACCGCGACGGCAAGCTGACAGATTGTCGGAATGTGTGACCAGGCTAACTCACGCTGATGCCGAGTAGGCTGCCCAGCAGGAAGGTGGCTCCGGCGGCGAGGACGCCGACGGTCACCTGGCGGGCCACGACCCGGCCGAGCGGGCGGCCGTTCAACCGGGCCATGCCCGCACCCACGATGACAAGTGCGAGCAGGGCGATCGAGACACCGATGGTTAGCGCGAGCCGGCCGCCGGTGAACAGGTACGGGAGGACGACAAGGACCGCACCGAGGGCGAATGCGGTGAAGCTGGACGCTGCTGCCCGCCACGGCGAGCCGAGGTCGTCCGGGTCAAGCCCGAGCTCCTCGCGGACCATCGTGTCGAGAGCGACGTCTTGCTGCGCCATCACCTGCACGGCGATACGCGCCGCGTCCTCGCCATCGAGCCCCTTGGCCAGGTAGATGAGTTCGAGCTCGCGCAGCTCGTCGGCCGGCATGAACGCGATCTCGTCCCGCTCCAGGTCGATCTCGCGCTCGAACGCCTCCCGCTGGTTGGCCATCGAGATGTACTCCCCGGCACCCATCGAGAACGCCCCGGCGAGCAGGCCGGCCACCCCGGCCAGGAGCACGGGTGAGCGCGCCTCGGTCGCGCCCGCGAAGCCCATTACCAGCGCGGTGTTGCTGACCAGGCCGTCGTTGATGCCGAAGATCGCGGCACGCAGGGATCCGGACTTGTCGCTGCGGTGCCAGTCCTCGCCGTCCCCGGAACTGCCGGAGACCAGGCCGGACAGCACCTTCGCGTGCTCGGCCTCCTCCAACACCATCCGCTCGGGGGCGTCGGGGTCGTCCTGATAGGTCGCCATGCCGTCGCGCTCGTCCTGCTCGATGATCGGCAACACCACGTCGGTGGAGTAACGCCGGGCGGTCTCCAGCAGCGTCCTCGTCCGCACGCTCAGCTCGTCCCGGGAGGGTTCCGGTCCGACGATGCCCTGCTCGCGCAGCCGGTCGCCCCAGAACGCCGCGTGCTTGTCCTCGATGGCGGCCAGTTCGGTGAACGCCTGGCGGCGCCGGCCGCGGCTCAGCTCGGCCAGCCCGCGGTACAGCGCGGCCGCCTCCCGCTCGGCCGTGATGTGGCGCCGGTAGCGCTCGACGGAATTGCCTGACGCCTCGGCCAGCGACGAGCGGTCGATGTGCTGCTCCATGCTGCTTCCCTCCAACGATCCGGGTCCGGCTGCGCTCACTCGTGCAGGGCTACGGCCTGCTCCGGGCAGGCGTCGACCGCGCTGCGCGCGTCGGCCAACTGCTCGCTCGACAGCTCGCCGGCGACGACGACCCGCCCGTAGCCGTCGTCGTCGAGATCGAAGACCTGCGGCGCGAACTTCGCGCAGTACCCGCGGGCCTCGCAGCGGCTGGCATCGATCGTGACCTTCATCTGCCGATTCCCCTTCTGTGGTTCGTCATTCGTGCCGTTCGTGCGGTGCTCTTCAGTCGACGAGGGCCGTTCAGTCATCGAGGCGCACGCGAAATCGGGTGTTGAGCGACGCCGCCGGCGCGACCAGCTCCTGGCACACGACGCACGGCGCCGCCAGGTGGGACCGGATCGCACCGGAGAAGTTACGACGCAGCGTCCGGACCAGCAGCGCAGCCGCATCGGGCAGGCCGCAGTTGCCCCGCCCGGGAAGCCCTTCGGCCCGGCGCTGCAGCTGCGCCAGGCCGTCCTCGGTGCCCCGCCCCCGCGCTAGCTTGATCAGCTCCTGGGCCAGCACCTCGGTGCCACGCACGCACGAGCCGCACTGCCCCGAACTCGACGCGTTGAGATAGGACACGACGTCAGCCGCCGCGGCGACGGGGCAGTCGTCCGCCTCCACGGTGATGACCGATCCGCAGCCCAGCAGCGCACCGCGGGCGCGCAGTCCGTCGTGCGAGAGCGGCGCGTCCAGCACGTCCGGTCCCCAGATCCCGCCGGCGAACCCGCCCAGCAGCACTGCCCTCGGCGGACCTGCCGAAGCACCGCGCGTCAGGGTCAGCAGGTCAGCGATCGTCGAGCCCGCAGCTATCTCGTACAGCCCGGCCCGATTCCCCGAGACGACGGTAGCCAGGATCGTCGCACCGGCCCGAGCAGCCACGTCCGGACGGAGCGCGAGCCCCAGCCGGGCCAGCGACTCGACGTTGCCGACCAGGGTGGGACGCCCGCCGACGCCCTTCTCGTAAGGTCGTGGCGGCTTGGGCAGCGGCTTGGCCTCGTCACCGCCGATCGCCCGGACGACCGCGGTCTCCTCGCCTGCGACGTAGGCGGCCTCGACCTCGACGATCCGCAACTCCGACAGTTCGGGCAGCGCAGCCACGCTCAACTCCTGCTGCGCCGCCCGGACCGCCGCGGCACCGGCCGCGTCTGACACGTAGACGTAGACCTCGTCGGCCTGCACCGCGTGCGCGGCCGTCCGCAGCCCGTCCAGCACCAGATGCGGCCGGTGCCGCAGCAGCCACCGATCCTTGACCGAGGACGGCTCGCCCTCCTCGCCGTTGGCCACCACGACGCGGGGACCGTCGCCGGCCGCGACCGAGTCGAGCTTCGTCGCGGTCGGGAACCCCGCGCCGCCGGCGCCACGCAGCTCCGCGTGGCGCGCGGCCAGGCGTATCCGCGCGGGCGCCGGCAACGGTCGGTATCCGCCCGTCGCCCGGTACTGCGTCAGGCTCTCGCGCTCGGCCCGACCGACCGCGCCCAACACGAACCCGCCGACGGACGCCACCGCCTCCAGCAGTGGCGTCCGGATCGGCACGGTGCGGGTCATTGTCGGTACGGCGTCTCAGGCGGCCAGGTACCGCGGCAGGTCACGGCCGAGTTCAGCGAGCACCTTGGTGTTCAAGCGGTAGGCCAGCAGGGCCTCGTCGATCACGCGCTGCTGCTCCTCGGCGCTCCAGTTCGCGGCGTCGAGGCGGTCGCGGTACTCGACCTTGAACGCCTTGTAGTCGCCGATCTCCGGGAACAGGTAGAACTGGACGCCTTCGCTGTCGGCAAGCTCCTCAGGGTGAGCGCGCTCCACTGCGGCCCGGATGACCTGGCCGCCGGACAGGTCGCCGAGGTAGCGCGTGTAGCTGTGTGCCACGAAGCCTCCGGGCCAGTCGAAGCAGACCTCCCGCAGGCGATCGCAGTACTCCTTGGTGGCTTCGTTCGGGGCGATCTTGTCCCGCCAGTCCGGGCCGAGCAGGTGGGCCAGGTCGGCCTCGAGTGCGGGCACCCGCAGCAGGCCGTCGAAGACGAACCGTCCGCCCACCTCGTCGGCGCGCATCTTCTCCGAGGCCTCTTCGAGGACGACGTACGCAAAGTAGTGCTGCGCGACCATGTCGGTGTAACCGGCGATGTTCAGCTTGCCGCCAAGCATGGCCTGCATGTACTCCGTGTACTCGGCGTGCTCGTGGTCGTCCCACGTCATCGACTTGAGCGCCTCCGAGAACCGAGCGCTCGTCGATTCCTCGCTGACAGCAGTCATTCACTCTCTCCCATCGGTCCGATGTCGGTGAGCTCGCACTCCGTGGAACGGGAGTCACGAGCCGACGGTCGCGGCCGGCCATGTGTACCGGGCCGCGGCCACGCCAATCCACCGCTCGGCCGATTGTGGTCACGATTGCGACGAACTGTCAAGAACTTTCTGACGTGTCGTCATGATGTTCTGACCACGAGTCAGAAAAGCCTTCCATTCGGCGCCGTCCGGGGCTAGTGTCCAGCAAACGAAACACCGTTTCGCCCATGCAGTTCACATCTAGCAGGATGGAGCAGACAGCCAATGGACATACAACCACCAGCCGGCACGCGACGGCGGCCCACTGCCCGAGGGTTCGTCGCACTCGCATCGATGCTCGCGCTCCTGCTGGCGACGGCGCTGCTCGCGTCCGCGCCTGCGTCGGCCGCCGGTCCCTCGCTGAGCGCGAAGTCGTCGGGTCTGAGCCCTGCGGGTGCGACGATCAGCGTCACCGGATCCGGGTTCACGCCGAAGGTCGGGCTGTTCCTCGCGACCTGTGATCCCGCAGTTCCCGCCGGCGGTGCATGCGACCTGACCAACTTCAAGCAGCTGACGACCAACGCCAGCGGCGGTTTCACGGCTTCCATCAAGGTGATCGCCAAGTTCGGCAAGACCGACTGCACCAAGGTCAAGTGCGTGCTGGAGACGAACGACCCGGCCAACCCCACGAGCACGAAGGACGTAGCCACGCTGGCCGTCAGCTTCGCGAGCACCACGCCCCCGAAGTCGACGACGCCGTCCAAGCCCAGCTCGCCGACGACCGACCCTGCCCCGCCGGCAAGCACGACGTCCCCGGCGCTGCCGAAGGGCACCGATGCCGGAAAGGCCGACACCAACTCGCAGCTGCTGCTAGGCGTGGTCGGGGTGGCCGTAGCGCTCTCGCTGTTCACCGCGGGTGGCGTGCTCTACTACCGCCGAAGCAGTGCGCGGCCGTAGCCGGAGCTTGTTTCGGACCCTGGTCGGGCTGGGCGCGGCGGTGCTGCTGCTCAGCGGGTGGGTGCTTGCTGACCACTACTACGGCCACGGTCGGACGGGACGGGTGCTCGCTGAGCACCCGCTCCCGTCCGACCTGTCTCCGGCGAGCGTGAGCCCGGGTGAGTCGGCCACCACGCGCCACCCCGCCGCCCGCACCGGGACCGCGCCGAATCGGCCCGGCGTTCCGATCCGGCTGATCGTCCCGTCGCACGGGCTGAGCGCCCCGGTCAGTGCGAACCCGCTGGATGCGGACGGGTACGTGCACGTGCCGCGCGACCCGAGACAGGTCAGCTGGACGTCCGGCAACGGGACGCAGACCTACGCCGCGCCCGGCAGCGACCACGGCACCGCAATGCTCGTCAGCCACATCAACTACTCCGGGGTCGACGGGGCCTTCCACGATCTGGCCAGCTACCGGATCGGGCAGCAGATCACCGTCGTCCTGGCCGACGGGCGGCGACTGCGCTACGACGTCGCGGCCCAGCCGATGGCCGTCAACAAGGCCCGGCTCGCCGCGGACCTGCAGGTTCCCGGCGAACCGCTGCACCAGGAGATCTTCGGCCAGACCGGCTCGTACGGGACGCCCAGATCCGGCCGGCTGCTCCTGGAGAGCTGCGGCGGCGCGTTCGACAACCGGACCGGCAACTACCAGGACAACATCTTCGTCTTCGCGCTACCGGTGAATTGAGCCGTCAGCTCCATCGCCGCTCGAGCACGGGGCCGTCGACCGGCCCGGGCGCCCGGCCCGCCGGCACGAACGCCCAGCTGAAGTCCCGCAGCGCCAGCACGTCGCGGTCCACCTGCACCGGTTTGGCGGGCAGCCGCGACAGCACGGCGGAGCGGCCCGGTACGCCAGGCGCCCGTACCCGCAACGGTCCTGCGGCGGCCAGGCCACCGTGCCCCGTCCCCGCCGTCGGCCCGTCGCCCGAGCACCACACCGCGGGACCGGAGAACCAGGCGAGCGCCAGCGCGCCGTCCCGCGAGCAGCTGTCCCAGCGGGTCACACCCGGCGGCAGCCAGGCCCACGCACCGGGCCCGGACAACCGCGCGCTCACCTGCAAGGACCCGCGCAGGACGACGAACTCCTCGCCCGCGAGGTAATGGCCGCGGCCCGGACGGCACCATCGCACAGGGAACTCGACAAGCGAGAGGCTGGCCCTCGTCTCCGGATCGACGTGCAGGCGCCAGACGCGGACGGGGGGTGCGGCGTCGGGGATCGTGAACTCGAACGAGTCCTCGGACCGGCACGAGAGCAGGTCGAGCACGCGGCCGTCGTCCATCGCGCCGGGCTAACCGAGGGTGGCGATGAGCTCGATGATGCGCTCCTGGCAGAGCCGGGTCACGGCCGCGTCCACGCCGTGGGTGGGCGGCGAGAGCTTGACCGAGTCGGCGTGCCCCTCGTACGCCGACAGCCGTTCCCGCACCTCGTCTGCCGTCCCGGACAGCGTGACCGCGGCGACCATGTGATCGGGTGCGGCCGTGCCGAGGTCGTCGGCGGCCAGCCCACCCCGGAACGCCTCGACGATGTGCTGCTGCTCCGCGGCCAGCCCGTGGTACGCCCAGAAATCGGCGTAGGTTCGCACCGAGCCGTAGAAGCCGACCGTTCCGGACGCCCATCTCTTGGCGGTGTGGGCATCGTCGTCGATAGCGCAGATCGCGGAGGCGATGACGTCGAGGTCGGCGCGGGTCCGGCCGCCGCGCTCCAGGCCGCGTTCGAGTTCGGGCAGGGTGGTGTCGACCAGGTAGCTCGGGCTGTACAGCTCGTGCGAGATCCAGCCGTCCGCGATCTCGCCGGCCAGCCGGGTCATCGCCGGGCCCATCGCCGCCAGGTAGATCGGGATGCTCGCACGCTGCTGGTGGAACGGGCGCTGGTAACCACGGATGCGCATCGGCTCGTACTCACCGTCGAGGTCCATCGCGGTCCCGGCGGGCGCGTCGCGCCAGAACGTGCGGATGTTGCGGACGCTCTCGCGCAGGTGCGGGACGGCCTTGCCGAATCGGGCGTTGTGCCAGTCCTCGTTGAGCCGCTGCACGCCGCTGCCCAGCCCGAGCAGGAATCGGCCCCCGGACAGCTCGTCGAGGTCGAGGGCCTCCAGGGCCTGCACCATCGGACTGCGCGTGAACGCGAGCGCGATCCCCGTGCCGATCCGCGCGCTCGTCGTGTTCTGCGCGAGCGCTGCGGCAACGACCGTGGCGCTGCGGTGCAGCTCGGGCACCCAGAGGGCTTCGGCGCCGGCACGCTCGGCCCGGCGGCCCGCGTCGATCAGCTCGGCGAGCGTCTCACCCCACGGCCCGTAGCTGATCCGCATCTGCCGACGCTCCTAGTTACCGGTTGCCAGCGTGCGCCGCGCGGCACGGACGACGGCGAGGTCGACCATCCGCCCGCTCGCATCGGTGAGGACGCCGTCGCCGGCCGCCGTCGCGCCGTCGAACCGGGCCACGAGATCGCGAGCGCGTGCCACCTCGTCCGGAGTCGGCGTGAACACCTCGTTGACGACGGCGACCTGAGCCGGATGGATGCATGCCCGGCTCCGGTAACCCATGCGCTTCAACGCGAACGTCGAGGCCCGGAGCGCATCGAGATCCCGGAAGTTGGTGCTGACCGGGCCGACGGGAGGCTCGATGCCGGCTGCTGCGGATGCGAAGACCACCTGCGATCGCGCCCAGAGGAACTCCCGCTCGTCGGCGCCCAGCTCCACCCCGACGTCGGCAGCAAGGTCCGCTTCGCCCACCTGCAGCCGCGCCACCCGCGGTGCCCCAGCTATCTCGGCCGCCCTCAGCACGGCGGCGGCTGACTCGAGCAGCGGAGAGATCGCGGTCGAGCCGGGGGTTACGCCGCGCTTGCGCTCCAACCGGTCCAGCGCGTCGGCGACGGTGGCGACCTCGCCGGCGCTCTCCGCCTTGGCCAGGCAGACGCCGGCCAGCGACGGTGCGAGGACGGCTTCGAGATCGGCCAGCGCGGCCCCGCCCGGGTTGAGGCGAACCCACAGCGCGGGTCCGGTCGATCCGGCGGCCGGTTGCTCACGCAGGAACCGGGCGACCGCCGCGCGAGCGGTATCCTTCGCGGCCGGCGCCACCGCGTCCTCCAGGTCCACGATGAGCGCGTCGGCTCCGCGGCCGACGGCCTTGGCCAGCACGTCGGGCCTGTCCCCCGGCACGTACAGATGCGAGCGGACGGAGCTCATCCGATCGTCTCCTTGCCGGAGACCAGAGCGCGCGCGATCACCGTGCGCATGACGTCGCTGGTGCCCTCGCCGATCACCATCAGCGGAACATCGCGATAGAGCCGCTCCACGACGAACTCCTGCGAGAAGCCGTAGCCGCCGTGGATCCGCATCGCCTCGAGCGCTGCCGTCGCGGCCGTCTCGGACGCGAACAGCTTCGCCATGCCGGTCTGCATGTCCACCCGCTGGCCACGGTCTGCGTTGGACGCGGCCCAGTACACGAGCAACCGGGAAGCCTGGATGTTCGTGGCCATCTCGGCGAGCTTGAGCTCGATGGCCTGGAAGTTCGCGATGGGCTGGCCGAACGCCTCGCGCTCACGCGCGTATTTCAGCGCCGCGTCGTAGGCCGCCTGCGCGATGCCGAGCGAGCGCGCAGCGACGTTGATCCGTCCGGTCTCCAGCCCGGCCAGCGCCTGCTGCATGCCGCGCCCCTCGACACCGCCGAGCAGGTTCGCGACGGGCACCCGGACGTCCTCGAGCACCACCTCGCAGGATTCCGGACCCTTGTAGCCGAGCTTGGGCAGGTCGCGGCTGACCGTGAATCCCGGCGTCCCCTGCTCGACCAGCAGCACGCTCATCCCCTTGTGGGCAGGCGAGGTTGTGGGGTCGGTCTTGACCAGCACGGGCAGCGGATCGGCGTAGCGGGCATTGGTGATCCAGGTCTTGGTGCCGTTGATGACGTACTCGTCGCCGTCGCGGACCGCGCGGGTGGTAATGCCCTGCAGATCGGTTCCGGCTCCCGGTTCGGTGAGCCCGATGCCGGAGCGCCGCCGGCCGGTGGCGAGCTCGGGCAGGTATCGCCGCTTCTGGTCCTCGGTACCGTGGTGCGCGATCATCCAGCAGGCCAGCGAGTGCGAGCCGAGGATCCCGGCGATGCCCATCCAGCCCTTGGAGATCTCCTCGAAGACGATCGCGAAGGAGACCATGTCGACGTCCAGGCCGCCGTACTCGGCCGGCACGGTGAGCCCGAACAGGCCGAGCTGCTTCATCGTGTCGACGATCTCGGTCGGATAGCGTCCCTCGCGCTCCCACTCCTGCGCCACCGGGGTGATCTCCTTGGCGACGAAGTCGCGCAGCATGTCGCGGAACATCCGCTGCTCGTCGGAGAGGTCGAAGTCCATCGCTAGTGCTCCTGTGCTCGTGGCTCGGTAATGCGGAATACAGGCAGGTTGCGGCCGTCGGTCAGCGGGCACCAGTCCACCTGCACGGCAGCACCGAACAGTGCCTCGTCGCCCACGACGTCGACGAGGTGGGTTAGCAGCACCGGCCCCTCGGCCAGCCGGACCCGCGCGAGCACGAAGGGGACCGCGATCTCGGGGGCGGGTGCTCGGTGCACCACGGTGAAGGTGTCCACCGTCCCCGCACCGGCGGCGCTGATCCAGTCCAGGCCGTCAATCGCGCCGCAGCCGGTGCACAGCCGGCGCGGGTAGTGCTGCACGGCCTGGCAGGTCGTGCAGTGCTGCAAGACCAGACGCCGCGCGCGCGTCGCGTCCCACCACGGCGCGGTCAGCTCGTCGACGGGCGGAAGTGTCACCGGTCCACCGCCAGCAGGACGGTGGCGGAGTGGCTGAGGATGCCGCCCGTACCGTGCGCGAGCGCGACCTGCGCTGCGGCGACCTGCCGCTCGCCGCACTCGCCGCGCAGCTGCCGCACCGCCTCCACCAGCAGCAGCACGCCGTACTGGCCCGGGTGGCAGTAGGACAGCCCGCCGCCGTTGGTGTTGGTCGGCAGCGCTCCACCCGGTCCGGTGTTGCCGTCGGCGACGAACGCCCCGGCCTCGCCCGGCGCGCAGAAGCCGAGCGCTTCGAGCGAGAGCAGCGGGGTGATCGTGAACGAGTCGTAGAGCAGGGCGAGATCGACGTCGTCCGGGCCGAGCCCGGCACGCGCGAATGCGGCTGCCCCCGATCGATCTGCGCCGGTGTCGAGGATGTCGTCCCTGCTTGCCATCGCGGCGTGGCTGGTCGACTCGCCGTATCCGAGCACCCTGACCGGCGGCCGCAGCAGGTCGCGGGCCCGCTCGATCGAGGTGACCACGACCGCGCCACCGCCGTCGGTGACCAGGCAGCAGTCGGCAGTGCTCAGCGGTGTCGAGACGAGCGGGGAGTCGAGAACGTCCTCGACGCGCAATTCCCCTGCGCCGTAACGGAAGGCGGCCGGGTTGCGCAGCGCCCACTCGCGCGCAACGACAGCGACGTTCGCGAGTTGCTCGCGCGTCGCGCCGTACCGGTGTAGGTACGCCTGCGCCGCCATCGCGTAGTACGAGATCGGGTAGAGCGGGGCGTAGGGCGCCTCGAACTGGGCCTGCGGCAGGTCCGACTCGGTGCTGCCCGCAAGCGAGCGCGAACGGGCCGAGCGCTGGTTGGAGGCGAAGCAGATGACGATCACCTGTGCCTGCCCGGCCTCGATCGCCTGAACCGCCCGGCCGAGGTACAGCTCGAACGCCGAGCCGCCGACGAACGAGGACTCGGCCCAGGCCGGCCGCAGGCCAAGGTAGTCGGCCAGCGACGTGGTGGCGAAGCGGCCCAGGGCGTTGGTCGCCAGTCCGTCGACGTCGTGCAGGCCCAGTCCGGCGTCCGCGAGCGCCCGCGTCACGGCCTGTACCTGCAGGTCGAGCACGGTTCGGCCGGTGCTGCCCAGGTCGCACTCGGCGGCACCGACGATCGCGCCGCTCACCTGCGCAGCACCACCTCGGCGACGGCGGGCGCGACCGCGATGCGCGGTTTGGCACCGATCACCTCGACTTGCGCCTGCACCGACACCAGCGTCGCGTCGTCGAGTGGTTCGACGCACAGCACCGTCGCGCCGCAACGCACCGTCTCACCGGCGAACACCAACTGCTTGAAGCGGAAGTACAGCCGGCGAACGCTCGCGCGTGGGCCGAAGAAGTCCTGCAGCTGTTCGACCAGCAGTGCGCCGAACAGCTGGCCGTCGACCACCGGCGCGGGTAGTTGCTTCGCCGCGAGGTAGGCCGGGTCGTAGTGCAGCCGGTGCCAGTCCCAGGTCGCCCCGGCGTAGCCGACCATGTCGGTGAGGGTGATCCGGCGTTCCAGCGGGGCGATCGTGTCGCCGGGGAGCACCGTCACGGCCGCACCGGCAGTTCGGTGTAGATGATCGTCTCGGTGTTCGTGACGATCGGTTCGCCGCGCTGGTCGGTGACCGTCTGCTCGCTGGTCACGATCAGCATCGCCTGCCCGGCCGAGGTGACCCGCTCCGTCATGCTCGCCAGCCGCCACGTCACCGTGACGACGTCCTCCGGGTGCGCCGCGCGGTGGAAGGTGTAGTCGTTCCCGCCGCGGACCGCCCGGGTGTTCGGGAGCTCGAAACCCCAGGTATGGCCGGCGAAACCGTCGTCGTCGCGCTCGCCGGCCAGGTACTGGTTGCTGTCGCACAGCAGAGTGGGCGGCGCCATCACATCCGGCAGTCCTGCGGCTCGCGCTGCCTCGGTGTCGGTGTAAAGCGGGTTGGTGTCGCCGACCGCGAGCGCGTAGTAGCGGATCGCAGCACGCGACAGTGGCTCGGGCGCGGTGTAGACGCGGGTCTCGCCGACTCGGGCGCGCAACTCGTCGGTCAGTAACGCCATCACGAGGACCCGGGGATGAGCGCGCTGGGCACGACCTCGAGCAGGAACTCCGGCCGCAACAGCCCGCCGCATACGATACCGGTCGAGGTCGGATACGGCTCGCGCAGCAGCGCGCGGCGCACCTCCGCCACTTCGCGGTAGGCGGGCAGCGCGCCGGGCGTCACGTACTCCACGGTGGACAGCAGCTGGCTCGCACCGGCGGCATCCATCGTCTGCCGGATCGCGCCGTAGGTCTGCTCGGCCTGCCCGCGCAGGTCCCCGGCGTGCATGGCCTGCTGGGTCCTCATGTCCAGGGACGCGAAGCCGCTCATGTACAGCGTGTTCCCGGCGCGCACTCCCGGGTTGTAGGTCAGCGTTTCGTAGCGCGACCAGCCGGGGTTCACCGCGATCGGCGTGTGCCGCGATGCCACCACGTCCACCGCGACGAGTACCCCCGGCTCGTGCAGGCGGCTCATCAGGATCCCCGCCGCGGTCGGATACACCGGTCCGAGCAGGTCGCGACGGGCGCGAGCGGTCCGCGGGTACTCCTCGCGGGTGGCCGGCGTCGAGTAGTCGACGGTGGATACCACCTGCGCGATGGACAGGCCGGCGGCGTCGAGCAGTTCGCCGGCGCGCTGCAGGCAGTACGCGTACTGGCCGGCGATGTCGCCCGATGCCACGAGCTCGCCTGCGGCGTCGAGCGGCAGCATGGTCGGCAGGTACACCGCGCCGTCGTGGCCCTCGCGCACCGTGCCCCGCCGCCATCGTCCCTCGCCGCCGAGCACCAGTGCCGGCCCGCCTGCCGGGGAAGCGTGCACCTCCACCTCGATCAGCGCCTTGCGCCGGACCAGCCGGTCGACGACGACGGTGACGACGACCGGCTCGTGACCGGCGAACACCGTGCGCCGCACCTGCTCAGCCCCGGCGTAGTGCGCCAGGCCGTCGATCGTCACGTTCTCGACGACGCGCGTGACATCGCCGATCGAGAGCCCGGCCGCCGCGAGCACCGCGGCCTGCTTGGCGTAGGCGATCTGCGCCTGCTCGGCCATGCCGCCGGTGACGTCGGGCTTGCCCTTGATCGGGTCGAACGCGGACCCGGAGTGACCGGAGTTCAGGACGTGGCCGTCGACCTGAAGGCCGAGGGAGAAGGTGAAGCCCCGGTAGTCGTACCAGGGGAAGTCGGCGGGCTCGATCGGCGTCGCGACGTTCACGGGCATGCGCACTCCTCGATGATGCGGGCGGCAAGCTCGACCACGGCGGACAGGTCTGGTTCGCCGGCCAGGTTCAGTACGCGCTCGGCAAGCTCGCGGGCGAGGATCGTGTCGCCCGCGTTGCCCAGGAACTTCGCGAGCAGGGCGTCGTCGTCTAGCGGTGCGAGCGGGGCGCCCGCGCTGCACTCGACCGTGCCCTCGACGCGGCGCCCGTCGGCGAGCTGGATCTCGACGCGCCCGGCCGCGTCGGCCGCGACGCCGGCACCCTCGGTGCGCCGGCTGCGGACCCGGCCGGCGAGCTCGGCCACCTCCGGCCGGACGATCGACGCCTGCGCGTAGCTGGCGACGCCGAGGCGGCCGTCGACAAGCAGCGCCGCGACGCTCCACGGCAGCGAGAACTTGGCGTCATAGCTCGTGCGCGGCCGGACCTTCGTCGCCGCCGGCTCGCACACCACGCTGGCCGAGTCGGGGTGCACTTCGGCCAGCACCTCGACGATCTCGCTCGGCCGGATCGGCCCCGCCGCGGCCGCTGCCGCCGCTGCCGCGTCCAGTGCAACGTGCATGAGCTGGCACGACGGGTAGGGCTTGATCGTGATCCGCGTGACCTCCCACGTCTGGCCCAGTCCCGCCGTGATCGCGTTTACGTCGGAGGGACGTTGCGAGAGCGCCGCGTAGATGCCGTTCGGCCCCTCCAGCACGGTCGCCGGGCCGGTTGCTCCGGCTGCGGCCAGGCGGGCGGCGATGATTCCGTTCAATGACGCCGAGCCCGGATGCAGCTGCTTGGTGGACGCCCCGGTCGACAGGAACTCGAGCAGGCCCCCCGAGCTCGAACCGGCGATGCCGAAGGCCTGGGTCGTGGCGAGCTCGCTCATCCCGCAGAGCCGGGCGGTCACTGCCGCGGCGGAGAACACGCCGGCAACCTGCGTCGCATGCAGGCCGCGCGCGTGGAAGCCGTGCGGGCTGGCCATCGCGATGCGGCACACGCACTCGTAGCCGATCAGCGCCGCAAGCAGGACGTCGGCCCCGCATGCGCCCGTCTGCTGCCCGACCGCCAACGCCGCCGGCAGCACCACCGCCGTCGCGTGCACGAGCCCGCCGGCGTGCGTGTCGTCGAAGTCCAGCCCGTGCACGAGCGCACCGTTCGCAAACGCGGCCGCAGGCGCCGACAACCGCCGGCGCTCGCCCAGGATCGTCGCCTCTTCCGGGCCGCCCAGCGCGCCGGCGACGGTCACGGCCGGCCGGACCACGTCCTCACGTCGCGCCGCGAGAGCGGTGCCGATCCCATCGAGCAGGTGCCGCGCTGCCGCGTGGCGCGCGGCGTCCGGCACGTCGGCGAGTCGCAGCGAGGCCGCCCACCCGGCCAGCTGCTCGGTTGCGGTCACTGCAGCATCACGCGTCCGCCCGAGGCGCGTACTCGTCCGGGATGTGCGGCACCGAGCGCGGTGCGCCGAACGCTCCCGCCGCGACGAGCTGGGCGATCCGCGCGTCGGTGTATCCGATCGTTTCGGTCACGATGTGCAGGAAGTCCTCGTTGCGCTGCGGCGCGCGGCGGTTCGGCGGCGGCTGCCCACCCGCCTTGACCGCGGTGGACGGAAGGCGCAGCGTGCCGTAGCGCGGGTGCTCGGTCTCGACGATCAGGCCGCGAGCCGCGGTGTGCGGATCGGCCAGCGCCTCGGCGACGGTGTTCACCGGCCCGCACGGGATACCGGCCGCGTAGAGCTGCTCGAGCCACTGCGCCGACGTCTTCTCGGTGAAGATCGGCTCCAGCAGCGCGAGCAGCGGCTCCCGGTTGCGCTCGCGTGCGGCGAAGTCGGCGAAGCGCTCGTCGTCGATCCATTCCGGGTGCCCGACGATGCCGACGAGACGCTGCCAGAACTTCTCCTTCGGGCAGCCGACGACGACCCACGAGTCCGCCGTCTGGAACAGCTGGAACGGCACGAGGGACGGGTGCGCGGAGTGCCGGGTGCGCTGTGGCTGATAGCCGGCATTGAGGTGCCAGGTGGCCGGGTAGTTCAACATCGCGAGCGCGGTGTCGAACAGGGAGACGTCGCAGTCCATGCCCACGCCGTCGCGCCGGGCTGCGTGGATCGCGGCGAGCAGCGAGATCGCCGCGACGAAGCCGGCGGAGTAGTCGACCATCGACAGCCCCGACTTGGCCGGTGGACCGTCCGGCTCACCGGTGACGTCCATCCAGCCCAGCAGGCCCTGAAGGACGTAGTCGTAGCCCGGCTCCTTGGTCCGGGGCCCGCTCATCCCGAACCCGGACAGCGAGCAGCACACGATCCGACGGTTGAGGTGCTTCAGGTCGTCGTAGGTGATGCCGATCTTGGCAGGCACGTCGCCGCGCAGGTTGGAGTACACCGCGTCGCTGCTGCGCACCAGGTCCTCGAACACGGCCCGTCCGGCCGGGGCCGAGAGGTCGAGCGACAGGCTTTGCTTGTTGCGGTTGAAGACCTCGAAGAACAGCGAGTCCTCGCCGTCGGCGTACGGCGGGACGTACCGACCGACGTCGCCGCGCACAGCCGGATCCTCGATCTTGATCACCTCGGCACCGAGGTCGGCAAGATGCAGCGAGCCCCACGGTCCGGCTCCGTACTGCTCGACGGCGACGATCCGGATGTCCTCCAGCGGACGCCGTGCCGGCCCGCTCACGGGGCGACTAACGGCCCGCTGGTGCCCTGCGGGAAGTAACCCTGCCCGATGCCCGTCTCGCGCTTGGGCATCAACACCGACCGGCTCCAGGTCACCAGCTCGACCCCGTCCTGGTTCAGGCCGCGGGTGATCATCGTGACGATGCCCATGCCGGGCCGGGACGAGCTCTCCCGCCGATCGGTGATCAGGCTCTCGGCGTACACCGTGTCGCCTACGTAGACCGGGTGCACCAGCTTGATGTCGGTCCAGCCCAGGTTCGCGACCGCGTTCTGGCTGGTGTCGATGACCGACAGGCCGAGCACCAGCGCGACGGTGAACCCGGAGTTCACGATGATCCGTCCACCGGTGATCGGGTTCGACGCTGCCAGGTGCGCGTTGAAATGGTTCTGGTTCGTGTTGCAGGTGAGCTGCGTGAACCAGGTGGAGTCGGTCTCGCTGATCGTGCGGCCGAACGGGTGCTGGTAGAGGTCGCCCACCACGAAGTCGTCGTAGAACCGGCCGAGTTCGGCCGCGTGCACCGTCATTGCGGAGTCCCTTCTGCGCCACGATGAACGGTGGCGATAGGCAGGGCACCAGCGTAACGGCGTTCCATTGGGTGATCAAGCGTTCCAAATAAGTTTTCTGACGAGATGTCTATAACCTTGAAGTAGCTCACGAGAGCACGCCTGCGGCGTGCAGCCGGTCAAGTACCTCGCGCTGCCGGGCCCCGAAGTAGGAACGCTCCGGCCGGGCGCCGTCGACCAGCAAGCCACCAGGCCGCTCCACGTCGTGCCGGGCGTATTCCTGCGCCCACAACGCGGTCTTGGTGCGCGAGAGCAGGTTGCCCATGCCCGGCCGGGACCGCTCGCGGCGCAGCACGGACAGGTCGAGTTCCGCGCAGGCCACGACGCTCTCCCCCGCCCCGGCCCGGGCAAGCGGCCGGCCGGCGAAGTCCAGGATCTCCGACCCGCCGTTGGTCGAGTCGGCCGGGATGCCGATGCCGGCGAGGCCGCCGGAGTTGCACGACACGACGTAGGCCGTGTTCTCGATGGCCCGGGCGCGGCGGGCGATCGCCTTCGGCGTGAGGTCCGGACTCGAGACCTCAGACGTCGAATGGACGATGACCTCGGCACCGCGCAGCGCGAGCGCCCGCGACAGCTCCGGATAGAGGATCTCCTCGCTGGCGATCGCCGCCAGGGCGCCCAGTTCGGTGCGTGCGACCGGCAACACTGCGTCGATCCCGTACAACTCGAGGTAGCGATCCCAGACGTCGTAAGGCGAGGGCGAGTAGAGCGAATGCAGGCGCCGGTAGCGCAACACCACGTCGCCGGACGGGTCGATGATCCAGCTGGCCTGGAAGTACAGGTCGGCGAAGTTGGGGTCGAGCTCGTAGCTGTTGCCGGCCAGGTACACGCCCAGGCTCTGCGCGATCGCACCCAGCGCGTCGTATTCGGGACCGTCGGACTCGAGGCCGACCAGGTCGGCCCAGCCGGCCACCGTGTCACCCATCGGGAACCCGCTCAGCACGTACTCGGGCAGCACGACAAGGCGGACGTCCCGGCCGTGCCAGGCCACGGCCGCGCCGGCTTGGCGGCCGATGCGGGCGATCGCTTCCGCCATGGCGGCGCGCGCGTCGTCTCGACCAAGCCCGTTCACGGCGCGCGTCTGGATCTGCAGCGCCAGGGCGCGGAACGCCGGACCGGCTGCCGGCGGGTTCGTGGTGTCCGAACTGGAAGTCGTCATGCGAGCGGTTGCCCTCTCGATTGGCTGTTTGCCGGAACCTGGGCTGACCCGCCGCTCCCTTCCATAGCGACGGAGCGGCCCGTGCTACATGCCGTCGCCGTCCCAGCGGCCGATCGAGCGGCTGCGCACCGGCAGCGAGGACAGGATGGGGACCGGAATCGTCTCGCCGTCCTGGTGCGGGCGGCCCGCACCCCAGTTGTGCCGGTTCTCGTCGGTGCGCTCGCGCGGGTGCTCGAGGCTGCGCGGTTCGGGCCAGCCGTACTCGGCGTGCGTGTGGGTGCGCGGGCCGTGCTCGTGGTCCTCACCGGTGTCGCTGTGACCGTGATCGTGACCGGCTTGCAGCCGGGCGGCGTCCATTGCCTTGGCCATGGCGATCAGGCTCTTGTCCTGACCGGTCCCGTGCTGCAGGTAGTCGACGTCGGGCTGCTCGAGCGAGCGCTGGAAGGCCACTGACTTCTCCAGCAGCTCGATGTCCTTCTCGCTGCGCCAGGTGCCGCCGTCCGCGAGCTCATGGCTGGACATCGACCACGTCATCCGCCCGCCGTCCGGCCCGTAGTTGACCGCCTCGCCACCCCAGCGCACCCACTCGTTCTGGGTGTACCAGTTGAGCAGCTCGCCGTCCGAACGGAACAGCCAGGTGCAGCCGCCCTCGAGCGAGGTGAAGTGCCCGTGCTTGACCCGGGCCGGGCGGAAGAAGTACGCACCCGGATCGAGATCGCCGAAGTTGTAGGCCATCTTGCCCTGGGTCGTGTACGCCTCCTCGTAACACGGGTGGTGCGCCAGGCGGTGGTCCGTCCAGCCCTCCTGCGCGTAGACGAGGCGGGTGTAGAAGTGCGTGACCGGGTCGACGTGCAGGTACTTGATGAACAGCCCCGGCATCGGCCCCGGGTTCGGGACGGCGTCCCACTTCATCGCCTCGGTGTCTATGACGATCACGTCCTCGCGGGCGTCCTTCCAACGCGGCGCCCGCAGCGAGTCGACCGCGTCGAAACCGGCGTCGCCGTACTCGCGGTACTGCAGGATCTTGCTGCCCTCGCTGAAGCGGATCGCGTCGGTGGGCACGCCCTTGGGCGCGTACAGGTAAGCACCCTTGCCGATCTTCTGATCGCCGTAGGTCATCTCGCCGTCGAGCACGTGGTACTCGGTGGTGGCGTGGTGGATCCCCGCGCCGCGCCACCAGACGGTGTGGAAGTCGATGCGCAGCGAGGACGACCCGTCCTCCTCGTCCACCGACAACCGTCGTTCGCTCGCCCGGCCCTCGCCCAGGGTGAGCTCCGCGGCGTGCCAGACGTAGTCGTCTTCCAGGATGGTCTCTACATGGGGTCGCACGGGCAGTCTTTCCTCTCGACTGGCGGTGTTCCAACTACCGAAACAGTGTTCACACTTTGTTTCGCACGACGTTATGCCACAAGCCAGGAGGGGTCAAGGACACGCGCTCCTGTTCACGCCCCGACGGCGTGGCCCAGCCGGGCGGAGAGCCGGGCGGTCGCCGCCAGGAGCGCCGCAGTGCACTCGGGCAGTTCGTTCTTCAGTCGCTCGGCCGGACCGGAGACGCTCACGACGGCGATCACGATGCCCTCGTGGTCGAGGATCGGCGCGGCCACCGACGCCGCCCCGGCCTGCCGCTCCCCGGACGAGGTCGCGTAGCCGCGCTTGCGGATGCTTGCCAGGTCGCGCCGCAGCCGCTTCTCGTCGGTGATGGTCTTAGCGGTGAGGCCCTTCAGGCCGTTCCGGCCGATGTACGCCGTGATCTGCTCGTCCGAGTCGAAGGCTAGGAACGCCTTCGACGAGGCGCCGGCGTGCAGGGCATGAGCACTGCCGATGGCGACCTCCATGCGGACCTCGCGCCGCGGCAGCACCTGGTCGACGTAGATGCGCTGATCGCCGTTGCGGATCGACAGCGTGGCTGTCTCGGCCGTCTCCGCCGAGAGCCGGCTCAGCTCTGCGGCGGCCAGCGCACGCACGTCGAGCTTGGCCAGATAGGCACGGCCCAGGCCCACGGCAGCGGCACCCAACAGGTAACGACGGGACGAGGGTTCGAACGCGATCAGGTCGCGGCTGCGCAGCGAGGTGAGGATGCGGTGCACAGCGGCTTTCGGCATGTCCAGCTCGGCTGCGATCTCGGTGACCCCGAGACTCTGCGCGGTGCTTCGGCCGAACAGGAGCAACACGTCGATCGCCCGCTCGACTGCGGCGATCGACTGGCTGCCGGACGCATCCTCGCCGGTCCGGCTCGCCTTCGTGTCTTGCTTGACCACGGGAATCTCCAAAGTCGATCGGGCACCGTCGACGAGTCGGCGCGGTGACAGCGAACGGAGTCTATGACCGGACCGCCGCGGGCGGCTCGGTCGTGAGCCCGGTCTAGTGACTTCGAAACAGTGTTCCGATATCCTCGCCTCCTCGTCCGGAAGGAACAACCGTGCCCGTTCGTACCGGGGGTGCACCCCTGACCATCGTCGACGGCATCCGGGTCTTCGCTGCAGCGCAGCCCGACGCTCCTGCCGTCATCGACGGCACGAGCGTGCTGACCTACCGTCAACTGGATCTGCGAGCCAGCCGGCTGGCCAACGCGTTGCTCGGCAGCGGCCTGAGCGCTGGGGACACCGTAGCGGTGCTGCTCGGTAACCGCTCGGAGTACTGCGAGATCGCGGCCGGAATCGCCAAGGCCGGACTGGTGATGGTCCCGCTCAACCCGCGGATGACCGCCCCGGAGATCGACTACATCGTCGAGCATTCCGAGTCCCGCGCGATGATCCTCGACGACGCGAGCGCTCCGGCCGCGGCGACCTCCGCGGCGGCCCTCGACACCGTGCTGTCGATCGACGGCTGCAGGCTGGGCGCGCCGTACGAGGACGCGCTGGCCGGTGCGAGCGCCATGGATCCGCTGCTTGCGCTCGACGAGCTCGCGCCGTTCTGTGTCGCCTACACGTCCGGGACGACCGGCCGGCCCAAGGGCGTCGTCATCTCGCACCGCTCGCGTTCACTCACGTTCCAGGCGAGTGCGCTGGAGTGGAACCTGGGCGTCGGGCGTCGCTCGATCGCGGTGGCCCCGATGTACCACGGAGCGGGCTTCGCGTTCGGCTACAGCCCCGTCCACACCGGCGGGACGGTCTCGATGCTCCGGTCATGGAACGCCGAGGGCCTGCTGGCGATGATCGAGCGGGACCGGGCACAGTCGGTATTCCTGGTGCCCACGCATGCTCAGATGCTCAGGTCGCTAGGCGCGGAGCGGATCGCGGGCTATGACCTGTCCAGCCTGGACACGATCTTCTTCAACGCCGCGGCGCTGCCGACCCAGCTCAAGGCATGGGTCCTGGAGACGTTCCCGACCGCCGGGGTGCACGAGCTGTACGGCTCCACCGAGTCGGGGATCATCAGCGACCTGCGTCCGGTCGACGCCCGGCGCAAGTCCGGCTCGGTCGGGCACGCCTGGTTCCTCACCGAGCTCAAGGTCCTCGACGACGAAGGCCGGGCGGTCGGTGCCGGCGAGCCGGGCGAGCTGTTCAGCCGCTCGCCGTACCTGATGAACGGCTACCTCAAGGACGCGGAGGCCTCTGCCGCGTGCACGACCGAAGACGGCTTCCTGAGCTGTGGCGACATCGTGGTTCGCGACGAGGACGGCTACCTCTACATCGTCGATCGCAAGAAGGACGTCATCATCAGCGGCGGTGTCAACGTGTACCCGCGCGAGGTGGAGGAGGCCGCGCTGAGCCACCCGGCGATCCGCGACATCGCCGTCCTCGGCTCACCCCACGAGCAGTGGGGTGAGCAGGTCTCGGCCGTGGTGGTCCTCGCGGACGGCGCGGCCTTGACGCTCGACGACCTCGACGCACACCTACGTCCCCTGCTGGCCGGCTACAAGATCCCGCGCGAGCTGGTCCTACTCGACGAACTGCCCCGCAACGCCGGCGGCAAGGTGCTCAAGCGCGCGCTGCGCGACAGCTTCGCTGCGGCCCTCGCGCCGCCCGGCCCGGTCCCCGCCGGTCCCACGCGGTGAGTGGCGGGTTACTCAAGTCATCTCGGGACGCACGACGATACGGCCTGGCCGATGAGCGCCACTCTCCTGCAAGCGGTGGGCCCGCGCGGCCTCGGCGAGCGGCAGGGTCAACGCGATCCGGGTGCGAAGTTCGCGGCGGCCGAGCAGTGCGTTGATCAGCGACGCCGCACCTGCGAGGTCCGCGACGGAGGCGTTGCTGATAGCGAAGCCGTGCACGCTCGCATCACGGGTGTACAGCTCGCCGATGGCGAGCGTGGTCCAGCTGGACAGACCCGCGGAGACGACCACGCGTCCGCCGCTGTTGAGCAGCGACAACGTCTCGGCAAGGTCCTGGTGGCCGGAGGTGTCCCAGTACATGTCGACACCCCGCGCCTCGCGCTTGATGATCCGGCGGCACTGCTGCGGATCGGTGAAGTCCAGCACGACGTCCGTTCCGCAGCGGCGACACCAACTCGCGTCCTGGGCGCTGCTGGTCGCGATGACACGGGCGTTCGAGGCGGCAGCGAGTTGCACCGCCGCGCTGCCAACGCCACCGCCAGCGCCACCGATGACAACCACCTCGCCGCTGCGAAGCCCCGCCTCGCGAAACAGGCCGAGCTGCGCCGTGGCCGCGGTGTGCAGCACGCTCACGGCGTCACGCGGATCGGCACCGTCCGGCAACGGGTAGAGCCGATCGGTCGGCACGACGGCGTACTGGCCGAAGGACCCCTGCCGTCCCCCGTAGCCGAGACTGTTGCACCAGACCCGGTCGCCGGGACCGAAGCCGACATCCGCCGACCCGAGCCCCACGACGGTCCCGACCAGGTCTCGTCCGACGACGAACGGGAACGGTGTGCTCGTGCGGTACGCGCCGGACCGGACGTAGGTATCGACGTGGTTGACGGCCATCGCCTCGGCTCGAACGAGTACTTCAACCGCGCCCGGCTGCGGCACCGGTAGCGACCCCACGCGTATCTCGGCCGCGGGTCCGAGGCGCGTCACGTAGGCCGCGGTCATGGATGCCGGCGGCGGGTTCCTCTGCCCAACCTATTGCGTCGCCTCAACCTGCCGGGCGCGCCTCGTTCCGCCGCAGGTAGGTCCCGCCCGGTTCGCCGAGCACCGCGCCGTCCTGGAAGTGCACCCGCCCGCCGACGACCGTCGTGACCGGCCACCCGGTGAGCTGCTCGCCCTCGAAGGGGCAGTGGTCCTGGCCCGACTGACACAGCTCCGTCGTGACCGTCTGGGTCTTGTCCAGGTCCACGATGGTGAGGTCCGCGTCGAAGCCCGGCATCAGATTGCCTTTGCTCGGCAGGTTGTAGGCGCGGGCCGGGTTGGTCGACACCGCCTCGACGATCCGCGACAGTGCGATGCCCCGCTTGCGGTGTCCCTCCGAGAGCATGACCGGGTACAGCAGCGCCGTTCCTCCGAAGCCTGGCGTCGCCGGCCAGAGCTCGTCGCCCTTGAGAGCCTCCTGACAGCAGGCGTGGTCCGAGGCCACCCAGTCGATCTCCCCGGCGGCGAACCGGCTCCACAACGCCTCGTTGTCGGCCTTGGTGCGGATGGGCGGATTCACCTTGCCGCCGAGGGCGCCCTTCGCGTCCAGGCTGTCGTGGTCCAGGCACAGATGGTGCAGGGTCGTCTCGAAGCGCATGTCGATCCACGGATAGGCCTCGCGAGCCTGGACGGCAGCTGCGGCCGCGTCACCGCTGGACAGGTGCAGCAGGTTGACGTTGGTTCCGGTGTGCGAGGCGATCGTGGTGGCCTCGCCGATAGCGACGCGCTCGGTCAGCGGCGGACGTCCCTCGTGGTAGGCCTTGAGCGTCTGCGGGTCGCCGTTGGCCCTGACACGGTCGATGAACACGCGCATCAGTTCGCTCTGCTCGCAGTGCAGTGACAGCGACAGGCGCAGCCCGGGCTCTTCTGCCTGCACCTCGGCCAGCTTCTCCATCATCAGCAGCAGGTGCCCGAGGTCGTATTCGTCGCCCATCGTGAACGCGCGGGCGTCGCGGCTGTTCGAGGCGAGGTCAAAGCCCTTGTAAAACATGTAGTACTTGAACGAGGTGACGCCGTGGTCGCGTACCAGCTGCGGGATCTCGTCGATCTGCGCGACGGTCATCGGCGCGAGGTGGAACGAGTAGTCCGTCCACGCCTTGCCCCGGACCGCGGAGAGCACCTCGGGGAAGATCTCCTTGTACGTTCCGGTCCGGTTCAGGTAGTGCGAACCGGTGCGGAAGTAGGAGATGACCGTGGTGGCGCCGCCGATCAGCGACGAGCGCGTTTCCTCATAGGCGTCCAGGCCGAGCTCCCGGTAGATGCCGATGTGAAAGTGCGAGTCCACGGCGCCCGGCAGAACCACCTTGCCGGACGCGTCGATCACCTCGTCCGCCTCGCCCGCTGCGAGGTCGGCGGCCAGAGCCGCCACCTTGCCGTCGGCCACCGCCAGGTCGGCCCGCATCTCACGCATGCCTGGCAGCACCACGGTGCCGTTCTTAATCAACAGTTCGTACCGAGCCATAGTGCTGCTGACCTTTCTCCTGGAACGACCGCGCCCGCGAACTCATCGCGACCGGTCAGGGGCAGATCGGAAAGACTCACGCTACATTAGCTGCGATACACCGTTTCGTCAGCTGGAACGCTCCGCTAATCTGGGCAGCGTCCGGTTCGAACGTCCGACGGCAAGCACGAGGAGGGGCCACGCATGCACGCCACCGACCGGTCCGGGGCCGGGCAGCGCGACGCCCCTCTCACCGGGGTGCGCGTGATCGACGCCGCGACCCTGTTCGCCGGACCGATGGCGGCCACGATCCTCGGTGACTACGGCGCGGACGTGGTCAAGATCGAACATCCGGTACGGGGCGACCCGGTGCGCAATCACGGGCCGAGCAAGCAGGGCATCGGACTGTGGTGGACGATGCTGGGCCGCAACAAGCACACCGTCGCGCTCGCGTTGAACACCGAAGCGGGCGCAGACGTCCTGCGCCGGCTCGTCGCCGAGACCGACGTGCTCGTCGAGAACTTCCGTCCCGGCACGCTGGAACGCTGGGGGCTCGGCCCGGACGTGCTGCTCGATATCAATCCCCGCCTGGTCATCGCCCGGGTCACCGGCTTCGGGCAGGTCGGCCCGTATGCCACCCGCCCCGGGTTCGGCACGCTCGCAGAGGCGATGAGCGGCTTCGCTGCGATCACGGGGGAGGCGGACGGGCCGCCCACGCTGCCGCCGTTCGGTCTGGCGGACGGCATCGCGGCCCTCGCGGCAGCGCAGGCGATCATGACCGCGCTGTACGAACGCGACACCCGTAGCGGCAAGGGACAGGTCGTCGACCTGGCGATCATCGAGCCCATCCTCGCTGTGCTCGGCCCGCAGCCGATCGCCTACGACCAGCTCGGCATCGTCCAGGAGCGCCTCGGCAACCGTTCGGTCAACAACGCACCGCGCAACACGTACCGCTGCCGTGACGAGCGCTGGGTTGCCATCTCCACGTCCGCGCAGCCGATCGCCGAGCGGGTGATGCACCTGGTCGGACACCCGGAGGTGATCGACCAGCCCTGGTTCGCCAGCGGGTCGTCGCGGGCCGAGCACGCCGACGAGCTGGACAAGTACGTGGGCTCGTGGATCGCCGAGCGCGACCTGCCCGAGGTCATCGCCGCGTTCGAGGCGGCCGAGGCGGCAGCGGCGCCGATCTACGACGTGCGGGACGTGCTCACCGACCCGCAGTACCGGGCGCTCGACTCGATCACCACGGTGCAGGACCCGGTGCTCGGAGCGGTCCGCATGCAGAACGTGCTGTACCGGCTCTCTGCGAGTCCGGGCCGCATCGCCTGGACCGGCCGCGAGCCCGGCGCGGACACCCGGCGCATCCTGAGCGAGCGGCTCGGGCTGACGGACGCGCAACTCGACGAACTCGACGCTGCGGCAGTCATCTCGGGGAGCCGACGGTGAGCCCCGATTGGGCTGCGCTGGCCGACGCGACCGTGTACGACCTGGCCCAGCCGATGCGGCGCGGTATGCCGCAGTCGCCGAATCATCCACCGTTCCAGATGGCACTGATCCGCCGGCACGGCGACTACGTCCGGGCCGACGGCAGCTCGGCGGCCAACGAGATCATCGTCACCGGCGGGCACGTCGGCACGCACGTCGACTCGCTCGCTCACGTCAGCCACGACGGCCGGCTCTACGGGGGGCAGGACGCCGCCGCAGTCATGTCGCACGACGGCTTCGCCGAACTCGGGATCGACAGCTTTCGTCCCTACGTCGGACGATGCGTACTTCTCGACGTCGCCGCCGTACACGGCGTCAGCACCCTTCCCGCCGGCTACGGCGTGACCGACGACGACCTCGACGCAGCGCTGCGGCGGTGTGGGACCGAGATTCATGCGGGCGACGCCGTACTGATCGGCACCGGTTGGTCACGGCTGTGGAACGAGCCGGTCCGCTTCGTCGGGGCGAGCGACGGCGTTCCCGGCCCGGATGTCAGCGCTGCGCGGTGGCTCGCCGACCGTGGCATCCGCGTCGCCGGTGGCGAGTCGATCGCCTTCGAGCAGATCAAGGCGGGCGCAGGCCACGCATTGCTACCGGTGCACCGGATGTTCCTCGTCGATCACGGCATCAACATCGTGGAGACGATGCGCCTGGCGGATTTGCTCGACGCCTCGGTCAGCGAGTTCGTGCTCGTCCTCGCGCCGCTGAACGTCGTCGGCGCGACCGGTGCTCCAGTGCGTCCGCTCGCCCTGGTCCGCAGTGAGCGGGGTGCGTCAGTGAGCGGGGTGCGCCGGTGAGCGGGGTGCGCCGGTGAGCGGCGGTGCTGCGGCGCGCGACTCGACGGCCGTGCAGCTGCTTGCCCGCTTCGCGGTCGGCTGCCGGGACAACGAGCTCGGTGACGAGATCGCCGCCGATGTGACCGGCCGGCTGCTGGACGTGCTCGGCAACTGCCTGGCCGGACGGGCGGAGACAGACGGGCGCGAGGGGCCGGACCAGGCGGTGCTACGAGTCCTGGCGAGTTGGGGTGGCGCAGCCGAGTCGAGCGTCATCGGCTCGGACGAGCGGTGGCCGGCGCCGAACGCCGCACTCGCGAACGGGACCTTCGCGCACCTGCTCGACTTCGACGACACCCACCTGCCCAGCGTCCTGCATCCCTCGGCCAACATCGTCCCGGCCGCGCTCGCTGTCGCCGAGGCAACCGGCGCGAATACCGCGCAGTTGCTCGCTGCGATCGCTGCCGGTATCGAGATCACGAATCGCCTCGGCATGGCGTCCTACCTGCCCGAGGACGGCAACTCGCTGTTCTTCGAGAAGGGATTCCACGCCACGTCGATCTGCGGCACCGTCGGCGCGGCGGCGGCAGCGGGCCTGCTCTACGGCCTGGACGAGACGGCAGTCAGCTCGGCGATGGGGATCGCATCGAGCATGGGCGCCGGGATCATCGAAGCCAACCGGACGGGAGGAACGGTCAAGCGCATCCACTGCGGCTGGGCCGCTCACGCGGGGGTCACTGCGGCCGCGCTCGCCCGCGAGGGCGTCACCGGACCGCCGACCGTGCTCGAGGGACGCTTCGGCTTCTTCCAGGCCTACCTCGACGGCCGGTACGACGCAGCCGCGCTGCTGGACGATCTCGGAACGCGGTGGGAACTGCTGCGCACGGTCTACAAGCCATACCCGAGCAATCACTTCACCCATCCCGGAATCGACTGCGCGCTGGCGCTGCGAGCCGCGGGTCTGGAACCGGCGGACGTGGTGGCGATCGAGCTCGGTGTCGCGGCCCCGGTGCTCCGCACGATCGCCGAACCGAGGGCGGAGAAGGTCCGTCCCCTCAGCGGGTACCACGCGAAGTTCAGCGGTCCGTACACGGTGGCCCGGGCGCTCGTCGGCGGCGGCGGGCTCGGCCTGCACCTGGACGATTTCACGCCGGCAAGCGTCGCGGATCCGCAGGTGCTCGCACTCAGCCAGCGGGTGGACGTGGTGGCCGATGAGCGTGCGACCGCACTGTTCCCGACCGCGTTCGCCGCGGTGGTGCGGGTCGAGACCCGCTCCGGGCGGCGCGTGGAGCATCGCGTCGACTCCTCGCGGGGCGGCCCGGAAAATCCCCTGTCACGGGCAGAGGTGCTGGAGAAGTTCCGGCTCAACAGCAGCCGCGCGCTGGGTGCGGCGCAGACCGACGAACTGCTCGGCGCGGTTGACCGGATGACGAGCGACACCGCGTCGATCCCGGACCTGCTGCGCATGACCCGAAAGGACGGCAGATGATCGAGGTTCGCAGTCCGCGCACCGGCCGCGTCGACCGGTTGCTCGCGCCGCCCTCCCCCGACGAGCTCACCGCCATTGCGAGCAGCCTGCGCTCAGCCCAGCCGGCCTGGCAGGACTGCGGGTTCGCTGCCCGCGCGGAGGCGCTCACCCGGTGGGCCGACGAACTGCGTGACGCTGCGGGGAAGCTGGCCGCCGTTCTCGTCGCCGACACCGGTCGCGGATACGAATCCGGCATGGAATGCGCGCAGGTCGAGGCGATGGCGCGGCGCTGGGCCGAGACGGCCGAGGAGCAGCTCGCCCCGGTCACCAGGGCGTCGCGTGCCGTGCCCGGACTCAGCCTGCAGACCGGCGTGCATCCGTACCCGCTCGTCGGCGTCATCAGCCCGTGGAACTTTCCCCTGCTCCTCGGCCTCATCGACGCCATTCCCGCGCTCGCCGCCGGATGTGCCGTGCTCATCAAGCCGAGCGAGGTGACGCCCCGGTTCATCACCCCGCTGCAGGAGACGATCGATCGTGTTCCGCTGCTGCGCGACGTCGTCCGCGTCGTCGAGGGTGCAGGCGACGTCGGTGCCGCGATGGTCGGCCTGGTCGACGCGATCTGCTTCACCGGCAGCGTGCCGACCGGACGGCTGGTGGCAGCCTCCGCTGCCCACGCGTTCATCCCGGCGTTCCTGGAGCTCGGGGGCAAGGACGCGGCGATCGTGCTCGCCGGTGCCGACCTGGAGCGCACCAGCTCTGCGCTGCTGTGGGGAGCCGTCGCGAACGCCGGGCAGTCCTGCCTGTCCATCGAGCGGGTGTACGTCCAGGCATCGATTCACGACGAGCTGGTGGATCGTCTGGTGGCGAAGGCGGAGAAGGTGTCGCTCGCCTGGCCACAGGTCGAGGACGGGATGATCGGGCCGTTGATCGATCCGGCGCAGGCGGACGTCATCTCGGCGCAGCTCGAGGACGCGGTGGCCAAGGGCGCCCGCGTGCGCACCGGTGGCACGATCGAACGTCACGGCGGCGGGTTTTGGATCCGTCCCACCGTCCTGACCGAGGTCGACCACCGCATGGCCGTCATGCGTGAGGAGACGTTCGGGCCACTCCTGCCGGTAATGCGCTTTGCCGACGTCGAGGACGCGGTCACGCTCGCCAACGATTCGGCGTACGGCCTGTCCGGAGCGGTGTTCGGCCCGGACCCGGACGCGGCTGCGGCAGTCGGGCGCCGGCTGCAGGTCGGCGCGGTGAGTATCAACGACGCCGCGCTGACTGCCCTGGTACACGAGGGCGAGAAGAACTCCTTCCGTGCCAGCGGGCTGGGCGGTTCGAGGATGGGAGCGTCCTCGATCCGCCGGTTCGTCCGCACCCAGACGTTGATCACCAATCCGTCGCCGCGGCGCGATCCGTGGTGGCACACTCCCTGATCCATCGACACCGGCAACCCGACAATCCAAGGAGAACCATGGGAATCAGACAGGGCATGCCCCTACTGGCAAAGCATGAAGGCTATTGGGAGGGGAACTACACCTACCTTGATCCGGACGGCAAGATCACCGACCAGCACCGCTCGCACCTGTCCTGCCTGTTCCCCGACTCGGGCGGGTACGACTACCAGCAGGTCAACACCTACACCTGGCCGGACGGGCGCCGTGAGGTGCACGAGTTCCCCGGCACGTACGACGGTTACGGCCGGATGCACTTCGACACCGAGCGCATCAAGGGAACCGTCTGGTGCCTGGACGAGAACACCATGTACCTGACCTGGATCTACCAGGAGCAGGGCGTCGACCTACGCCTGTTCGAGCTGATCGTGCTCTCCGATGACGGCAACAACCGTTGCCGCACCTGGCAATGGGTTCGCAACGGAACGATCGAGCTGCGGACGATCATCAACGAGACGCGCACCGATCAGGCCGCGCCAGCCTGACCTGCGCCAGCCGAAGTCGGTGTCCTCGGTGACGATCACCGCGCCTCGATCGACGGCAGCCTGCAGCACGTCGCTACGTCTGTGGCAACGAATCCCCCGCTGGGCGCAGCCCGATCTCGTCGCAGTACGCGGCGGACGAGTTTGTACGCGTCGCCGCTCGGGTACTTGGCCGGGCCGACCGCGAGCAGCAGGGAGGCACCGTTGAATGCGTCGGGGATCCACACCGGCGCACCTCACAGCTGAAGGCCCTTCACGCCTGCGGCGAGGACCTAGGAGTTCGCCGTCGAGCCGAACACCTGCCCGGTGCGCAGGTTGCGCACCGTCAACCTTTCGGCTTCACGCCCGTCCCGTACTCCCCGTCGACGAAGTTCATCCTGTACTCAGCCATCAGAGCCTGCACGCAGTGCCGGGTTCGACGGCTCTCGTTGCTGCTGGAACACGATCCGCCCGGATTGCATGACTGAGTCGATTCGCTCCGGAAGGGTGACCAGGTCGCAGATGTCGCCGCGGACGACGAGCAGGTCGGCCGCCAGTCCTGCGCGGACGGCGCCGAGCTCGTGATCGAGCCGCAACAGCTGGGCGGCGCCGGACGTCGCTGCACGCAGTACCTGCAATGGCGCCATGCCGGCCGTGGCCATCAGCGACAGCTCGGCGAGATTATTGCCGTGCACGCCCACGCCCGAGTCCGTCCCCATCGCAACGTGAACGCCGGCCGCGACCGCGCGGGCGAACGAGTCGGCGTGTATCGCGGCAAGCTCCTGAGCCTTCTGCACAGCCCCGGTCGGCAGCGAGACATCTCCCTGCTCTGCGCGGTGGATCACGTCAAGCGGCGCGGTCAGGGTGGGGACCAGCCACGTTCCCCGTTCCAGCATCAACTCGATCGCCTCGTCGTCGAGGTAGACGCCGTGCTCGATCGAGCGGGCTCCGCTGCGGACGGCGGCTTTTATGCCAGCCGGCGCGTGCGCGTGGGC
>JBOGDQ010000151.1:0-3287 GCA_050742975.1 Jatrophihabitantaceae bacterium | reverse complement strand
CGTTTGAATCTCCCCACTCCTGCTAGATCAACTTCCCCACTCGGCGACACACCGTCCGAGTTCCGGGAGAGGTGACGGCGCCCCTTCGAGGCTGCGGCTTGTCCGAGCAACACAGCCGTCGAAGGGGGCCGTCCCGATGTTGACATGGGAGAACTGCGTGGAAGCGCAAGCACTGCGTATCAAGGGCTGGTCGATCACCGCGATCGCCGCCCATCTTGGTCATGACCGTAAGACGATCCGTGCGTATCTGAACGGCGAGCGCGAGCCGGGTGAACGCAGCCCGGCCCGGCCGGAGGCGATGGCCGAGTTCTTGGACTACTGCCGGCAGCGGCTGGTTGATGATCCGCATCTGTGGTTGACGACGTTGTTCGACGAGGTCGTCGCGTTGGGGTTCGGCGGGTCGTATCCGGCGTTCACCGCGGCGCTGCGCCGCCACGAGCTGCGGCCGCGATGCGCGGCGTGCGCGGCGAACCGCAACAAGGACCGGTCGGTGATCGATCACCCGGCTGGTCAGGAAACTCAGTGGGATTGGGTCGAGCTGCCCGATGCGCCCGAGCACTGGGGTGTCGGCGGTAGCGCGCATCTGCTGCTGGGGGTGTTGCCGCATTCCTCGCGGTGGCGGGGCTGGATCGCCGAGCGTGAGGACCAGCCGCACCTGATCGAGGGCCTGCACCAGGTCGCCACCCGCCTCGGTGGGCTGTCCGAGCGGTGGCGTTTCGATCGGATGGCCACGGTGTGTCATCCCGCCTCGGGGCGGATCACGGCCAGCTTCGGGCCGGTCGCGTTGCATTACCAGGTCGGGATCTCGATCTGTCCCGGCTATCACCCGTGGCGCAAGGGTGCGGTGGAGAAGAGCGCCCACACCATCGCGCAGCGCTGGTGGCGCACCCTGGGCGATGGCGTCACCGTCGCTGCGGCGCAGGCGAGCCTGGACCGGGTCTGCGTCCGCTTCGACGCCCGCAAGCGGGTCCGGGACGAGGTGCGGACCAGCGTCGGTGAGCTGGCCGACGCCGAGCCGCTTCGACCGATGCCGGCGGCGTTCGGCGCGCTCATCGAACTCGAGCGGACGGTGAGCAACCAGGCGCAGGTCTCCTTCCGCGGCAACCGGTACTCCCTGCCGCCCGGCCACTCGGGGCAGGTCGTGACCGTCCGGCACAAGCTCGGCGCTACCACGCTGGATGTCAGCGACCGGCACGGCGGGCTGCTGGCCCGCCACGTCCGGGCCGCCGACGGCGCCGGCGCGGTCATCCGCCTGGACGAGCACGTGGCCGCGTTGAGGAAGGTGGTGCTCGCCAACTTCTCCGACCGGCCCGCGTGCCGGGCCAAGACCCGCCGGCCACCGAGCGTGGCCGCGCTCGCCGAAGCCGAACGACTACAACGAGCACGTTCCGGACTGCCCGACGGCGATCACGTGGTGATCGACTTCGCCGGCTACGCCGGACAGACCCGCCCGCTCGGACCGGCCAGCGACCAGGCGGGACAGTCATGAGCGCGGCCATCACCGGCGGGTCCACCGTAGAGGAGTTCGCCGGGCAGGCGGCCGAGGCGGTACGGGCACTGAACCACTCGACCCGACCCGGCATCGGCGCGCTCACCTACCCGGCCGAACTCGACACCGTGGTCGCCGACCTGGCCGCTCTGGCCGGCCGGTTACCGCAACTGCTGGCCCAACTGGGCCGTTGGCTGCACACCGAGCAGCGGCACGGCCGACTACGCGTCGATTCCTGCT
Organism: Jatrophihabitantaceae bacterium; assembly: GCA_050742975.1. Taxonomy (GTDB): domain Bacteria; phylum Actinomycetota; class Actinomycetes; order Mycobacteriales; family Jatrophihabitantaceae; genus JBDTGE01. The sequence goes on along the minus strand of JBOGDQ010000151.1, from coordinate 1,558 downwards.
CACCACACGCGGACTGCGCCGCGGCCGTCGCCGCCGCGACCGAACAGCTGACCCGGGCCAGCGACTACGCCCGACACGCCGGCCGCGCCCTGGACGGCGCGCACCAGATCCTCGCGCACCTCGCCGCCAACGACCACGACGAACGGATACCGAGATGAGCACGAAGAACGCGACCGCCGGCGCAGGGCAGCACGACGCGCCGATGACGAGCAGCGAAGCGGCAACCTACCAGCGGCTACGCGCCCACCTGGCCAACCTCAAACTGACCGCCGCCGCCGAGACGTTGACCCGCGTGCTCGACCAGGCCCGCGAGCAGGACCTGACACTGATCGCGACGCTGGAACGGCTCCTCGGGATCGAGGTTGAGGCGAGCACGGCGCGCCGTCACGCCAACCTGCTGCGTCTGGCGTCCCTACCGGCCCCGTACGCGATCGACGACTTCGACTTCACCGCCCAACCCGGCGTGGACGAGAAACTCATCCGCGAACTGGCCTCACTGCGGTTCCTCGAGGACGCCGGCAACGTCCTGCTCGTGGGCCAGCCCGGCACCGGCAAGACCATGCTCGCCATCGGCCTCGCGCGGGCCGCGATCGAAGCCGGGCACCGGACCTACTTCACCACCGCCGCCGACCTGGCCAAACGCTGCCACCGCGCGGCCGTCGAGGGCCGCTGGGCCACCACCATGCGCTTCTACTGCAACCAGCGGCTGCTCGTGATCGACGAGTTCGCCTACGCCAGACACAACCCCGACCCCGAAGCCAACACCGCCCTGTTCGAGGTCATCTCCCGCCGCTACCTGAAATCCTCGACGATCGTGACTTCTCACGCCGGCATCGCCTCCTGGGGCGAGCGACTGGCCGACCCGATGCTCGCCGCCTCGCTCCTGGATCGACTTCTCCACCGCGGTGTCGTGGTCGCGATCGACGGGCCCTCGTACCGGATGCGCGCCCACCAGCAACGCACCCAAGCGCTACGCGCAGCCCTCGACACCGGGGCGACGTCGTGATCGCGTGCGGACACTGCCACACCGCCATGCCCACCCCCACCGGGCGGGCGGCCCGCAAACGCTACTGCAGCATCGAATGCCGCAAAGCGGCCTGGCGTCAACGGCACCGCGACGACCCCAAACCCCGCGACGTCGTCCCAGCCGGCGTCCCCGCCGTCCCCGGAGCCGTGACCGCGTTCCCCGACGACGTCCCCACACCCGGCGGCCAGCACCGCTGCCCACACTGCCGAACACCACTGGCGATCATCAGCGTCATCGTCCCCGCCAAGGCCGCGACCATCGACCCTCCGGAGGTGTCCATGAACCCCGACTGACCGCTACGCTACGACCACGCCGCCTGGGGAAGATGATCTAGCAACTCCGGGGAATTTCAGCGAGCGGCAGCAGCTCGTCGGTGGTGAACGTCTGGCCGGGCTGGACCGCGCGGGCAGCAGCGAGGTGGTCCGCGGCCTGGCTACGCCGGTGTTCGACCGCAGCGGTCAGGGCGGGGAGCGCGGGTAGGCGTTCTCGGGTGCGCTGGTCCATGCGGGACTTGCGGCGGGCGGCTTGTGC
>JBOGDQ010000150.1:0-3221 GCA_050742975.1 Jatrophihabitantaceae bacterium | reverse complement strand
GCTTGCCCAGCACCAATGTGGCATCCATTGCATCAGCATGCCAGGTGACTGCCTCCCGTGCCACAAGGGGTTACGCACGTCGGGCGGGTCAGCCGTCGAAGTAGCGATCCGGTCGATATGCGACGGCAGAGCTACTTCGATGTGGTGCTCCGTCGACGAGCACGAACAGTCGCGTCCCGCAGGCAGGCGACGCTGCCGGAGCCGGTCAGCTCGCCTGGGTCGTCACGCGCTCGCTCGCGAACCAACCGCTGCGCTGGGCCGCGGCGACGGCGGCCAGTTGCGAGCCGACGCCGAGTTTGGTCAGCACACCGCGGACATGGCTGCGCACCGTCGCCTCGGCCACCACCCAGTCGGTCGCGATCTCGGTGACGGTCTGCCCTCGGGCGAGCGAGCGGAGGGTGCTCTGCTCGCGGTCGGTCAGGCGCCGGAACGGGGCGAGCTCACGATCCTGGATCACCCTCCACCGGCTCAGCTCGGCCAGCAGCAGGACCCGTTCCTCCGGGTCGAGCGCAACGCTCGCCGCGAGCGCGTCGAGAGCCTTGGCCTGCAGGGACACAAAGCCCGACGCCTTACGGTGCACGCCGATCGCCCCCTGCTCTAGTGCGCGCGCGATGCGGAGCCTCTCGGTCGTTCCAGTGACCAGCAGCACCCGCACCCCGCTGTCGACGAGCGGCGCGATCAACGGCGTGCTGTCGCCGAACCGGTCGAGATCCAGGTCCAGCAGCACGAGCTCAGGCTGGAGGGCCCGTAGCTCACTGAGCAGCTCATCCAGCGGGGCCGGTGGCACGATCGTCGCGGAGACCTCGGACTGTGCGAGTGCAGCCCGCAGCGTCTCTGCGAGCAGCAGGTGATCCTCGACGATGGCGATGCGCGGCATGTCAGCTCGCCAACGCTCGATCGGAAGCGCGCGCAGGTGCGGCCGGCAAGGTGAGCGTCACCCGCGTGCCACCGCCGATCGCACTGCTGAGCTGAAGCGAGCCGCCCTGCTCGCGCATAGCGTTCGCAGCGTTGAACAGGCCGAGCCCGCTGCCCGGTGCCGTGGTCGACGAGCCGCGCCCGCCGGCATGCAGCACCAGGTCGTACTCGCCGGGCGGTATGCCGGGGCCGTCGTCCTCGACCACGACGGTCGCGACTGATCCGGAGCAGTTGGCGTGTACCGCAATCCGGGCGTCGGGCGCATGTACGCGCGCGTTGCGCAGCAGGTTGTCGAGCACGGTGGCCGTGACCCTGGGACGTCCGATCACAGGCAGGGAGCGCAGGTCGGTACGGATCGTCCGTCCGTCGAGTTGATGGATTAGGACGACCGGTTCGAGTGAGTCGACCAGGTCGAACTCCGCGATCGGTTCCACGTCGTCCGTGTCGAGCACGGTCTGCAGGCGGTGCAACTCGTGCACCATTAGCCGGCTCAGCCGATCGCGGTCGAGCACGTTCGCCATGCCCCCGCCGGCAAGCAGGTCGGAAGCAGCGATGACGCCGACGATGGCCGACCGCGCGTCGTGCAGGCGCTCGCGTTGCGTCTGCACGGTATCGGCGAGTTGCCGTTGCATGTCGGCGAGCACGCGGGTGGCGTCCGCATTCTGCGTGTCCTCGTGCGAGAACGTCGTGCGGAGGTCGGACAACGAGATGCAGGTGACGACGAAAGCGGCCGCCAGTTGCAGACCCGCCGCGATACCGGTCACGACACGGTTTCCGGCGATGCTCCAGGCGAGGGTCCACTCGCCGGCGGACATGAGGAGCATCGCGGAACAGGGCCAGAACGCGGTGCCGCGGCGCAGCTGGCCGCTCGCTCGCCATGATCGCGATGCGAGGCCCATCCAGCCGACGGCAGCGGCGCAGTCGACGACGACCCACACGACGTTCATCTCCACCGGCCGGGTAGCTCGGACTATCAGGACTGCGGTCGAGACGAGTCCGATGGCCGCGAAACCCGCGGTGAGCCGGAACCGGATGTTGCGGCGCGGATCGGACCAGTTGACGGTCGGCAGCAGGAGCGCGAACACCAGGGTCAGGCACAGCGTGTGTACCGCGGGATTGGGTTGCGCCTCCGTCAACGACTGGCCGAACAGGGGATGCACTCGGACCGCTGCGCCGAGAACCAGCAGGGCCACCGCCGCGCGACCGGCTCCGGCATCGCCGGCCATGCGCCACCGCACCAGCCGGACAACTCCGGCGATCAGGAACAGGCTGGACGCGACCGAGCGCGCCGCCGCCGGAACCAACTCCCGCGGCAGTCGGGCATCGACGGGCGCCAGGCCGATCAGCAGACACCAGGCGACGATTGCGAGGGCCATGATCGCGCCCCACAGAGTCCGCCGACCCGCGAACGCGGACAGCTTCCAGCCGCCACCCAACGACGATTCCCCCACTACTCCGGCCCCCCCGGCCACCACGGCGCCCGGTTGTTCCGAGTGGCCGCATTGCCTACGCGCAGGAAGGATCTTCCACGGAAAGGGTCTCGTCAATGGTCATCCCCGCGTTTCGCGGATGAATTCGACGAAGTCGGTAATTACCCGTAGCCCATGTCGGATATATCGGTGGAGATTGCCGGGTCAGACTGGAACAGGTTCTCTGAGTTCCGTGTGCGGGCTGGGCTGCTCGGTCACCTCGTCGTGCGCTGCGGACTCGTCCTCGGACTCCGACGGGAAGAACATCCGCCAGAGCAGGAGCAGGCCGAAAACGGCGGTCGCTATCGATCCGATTCCGGCTGGCTGCTTCAGGTAAACGAGCAGGTAGCCGAGATTGCGGACACCGAACAGTACGCGGCCCTTGACCTGATTCGGCCGGATCGTCCAGGCGTCAGGGGTGCGGTTGGCGTCGCCCTTGGTGTTGATCCCCTCTGGGGTCACCTGTGTGACCCGGTGGGTGACGACGTCGGTCGTGAGTGCGGAGTGGCGGAAGGTGATCACCTGGCCGGGACGGACTGCCTGGGGATGCGGCCCGTCGACGACGATGTCGCCTGGGCGGTAGGTGGGCGACATCGATCCGGTGTGGATGACGTACACCCGGTAGCCCCGCAGCCAGAAGCTGACACCGGTGCCGACCAGGCCGAGGATCGCAAGCGAGACCACTGCGATCGTGATCCGACGTCCAATGCTCATGGTGGCCCTCCCTCCCCCAGAGTGTGCCGTGTGGTGGGACGGCCGGAGCCGCCCCACCACACGCGCGTCGTCGATTACTCGACGGTGTCGTGCCATCTATTCAATGCTTAGCCGGTGTAGGAC
>JBOGDQ010000149.1:0-29392 GCA_050742975.1 Jatrophihabitantaceae bacterium | reverse complement strand
GACCTGCCTTGACGCCGAGCAACTCCATGATGCTTGTCCGCCACTGGTCGGCGAGCGTCTTGCGGTCGACGAGTATGAGGGTCGAGACGCTGAGGGTGGCCGAGAGGGCGCAAGCGATCACTGTCTTGCCGGAACCGGGCGGGGCGACGAGCACGCCGAGGTCGTGGGCGAGCAGTGCGTCCAGCGCGGCTTGCTGCTCCGGGTCGAGGGTGGCCGTGAACCCGAACGTGTGGGGCGTACCGGCATCGCGCTCGTCGGTGAGTTCGAGTCTGCTTCCGGCTTGGACGATGAGTTGGTTGAGGTGGCCGAGCAGACCGCGCGGAAGTACGAGATCGCCGCTGGCGCTTTCGTCGAAGTTCTGCAGGTAGCGAGGGGTGTCCCACGTGGATACACGGCGCCGCTGGCGTTCGTAGAACACCGGGTTGGGCATCGTGGCGGCGTGCTTCAGCGTCGCCAGCAGCGCGGGCGGAAGCCCGGCGGAGTCCACGGTGATCGCCGCACCCAGCCGAGCCTTGACCGTGTGCGGGACCTGCACGGTGATCCTGGTCGAGGTCGCCGCCCTGAGCCGGTCGACACCGGAGCCGACTTGGATCTGCCCGAGCCGTCGAGCGAGCCTGTCGGCGTCGCGAGGTGATACCCGACCGAGCGTGGACAGGTACGCCCACTGGTCATCATGCGGCTCGAGAGTGGCCAGGTCCACAAACACCGTGGTGCCGCGGCGGCGTGCCTTGCCGGACAGCGGGGCGGCGATCAGGTTGCCGGGCCCACCGCTCTGCAGCACGTCCTGGGTCGGGAACAGCCGGTCGTAGCTGGACAGGCTCATCCGTCCGCGCAAAGCCATCGCCTCCCGCAGCAGGCCGGTACCGATCTGCCGCGCGGTCACCGCGGGAACCGGTGAGGTGAAGAACAGCCAGGCGTGTGCGCCTGCTCCCGAGCGGGATACCTCCAGCGCGGTCGGCACGTCGGCCGCTCGTGCCGCCTTGACGTAGGCCAGGGCGTCGAGCATCGCGGCTGCACCGTCGAAGTCCGCGGCCATCCATTGACACCGGTCGCCGTCCAGCATCGGGTAGAGCCCGATCTCGGCGTCGCCGGACAGGTGTTCGGTGATCACCTGCGGCGTGAGCGGTAGGTACTCGCGTTGGTCCGGTCGCAGACCCCGCTGCCAGCCGCCGCGGACCGCAGGCATCCACCCGCCTTTTCCGGTACGGGTGTTGTCCCAGCGGACCGCGTACGCGTCGGTGCGCGCGGCGAACAACGCCGCGTAGAACGCGACTTTCGCAGCAGGAGACGATCCCGCATGAACCCCGCCAGGCGCCGATTCGAAGATCGCCGTCTGTGCGGGGCCGGACGGACGCGCCTGCTCGGGTGTCAACTCCAACAGCCGAAGCAGCCGGGCGTTGTCGGCCCGAAGCCGTTCGAGCTCCCCGTTCAGCCGCCGCAGTTCGTCGTCAAGGAGCTTGCCGCTGGCATCCCGCGTCACCTGTCGCCTCCTCGCAGGTTGGACGCACCGCCTGACGGTAACTCGGTCATACCGCGGGTGAGGGCGTCGACGAGATCGCGTCGCCGCCTGCCGTCACGGGTCCACGCCGCACCGCTGGCAACGTTCAGTTCATGGATCAGCAGGTTGAGGTTCCCAGGCCAGCGCGCCAGGAGTTCGGCGAGCCGGTCCGGGCCGATGGTCGTGGCGACGTCGACTCCGAGCATGTGTGCGGCCGCGAGGGGCACGTCCGCGGACTCGGCGATGAGGATCTCGTTGCCTGCTGAAGTGTCGTAGAGGCGTTCGTGAACCGCGCCCGATTCCCCGTACCAGTACAGGACCAGAGCAAGGTCAGCGGCATCCTTGGCTTCGAACCACTCGGAGCGATCGAGCCACGCGCCGAGCTTGGCGGCCGCGTAGCCGGCAACCGTGGGGATCCTGACCGTGCCGACAGCGGGCGGTAGCAAAGGGAGTGATGCTGCGAAGATCTCTTCGAACGCCCACACGCTCATGTTCTCGCCTCGCGTAGGCGGTTGCGCAGTGCCTTGCGGTCCTTCGATGTCCCCGAATGGGAGAAGGTCGACGGTGACGTCTGCGATGCGGAACCTGATACCAGTATCGCCAACGCTCGGGAACGCCTCGGCCAGGGCACGGTAGGCATCCCAGGAGGAGAGTGCGAGTGCGAGGTCCAGATCTCGGGTAGCGCTGGTGGCGAACCGGTGACCGAGCGCGTGGTGTTGAATGCCTCGACACCACGCGCCGACGATCATCACATCGTCCGAGCGGAGACTGTCGGCGTGTCGGAGCGCGGCTTCGACCACACGCGCGATCGGCTCGAGGAACTCGTCAGGCGTGTTGCTCAGGTCGAGCATGACGATCCCTCCACTGTTTGGCTGCGCTTCGTACGCGTGGGTCGTCACTCGCGAGTAGATCGGCGTAGACGAGCGGCCACGGGGCGGCCTCAGCGTCAGTGTGCGCGTTGTCAGCCACGCCCGGGGTGTTCCAGAATTTCCGGCGAACGATGATGTTGGGCTCGCCGTCGGATCGCCACCTGTTCACGACCGGTAGGCGCGGGTCGAGATCGGCGACGTAGATCGTCAGCGATGTCGATCTGAGCAGGTCCGTCGCAGCCGCCTCACCCGAAATGAATACCGGCCCGCCGGCGTCGACCGTCGCCCGTCCGATCTCACCTCGGTAGGTGGCCAGCGTGAGCCGATGGGCCAGGCCAGCCGGGAAGGCAGCCGCCCAGAGGTCGAGCAAGTCGGCCGCATCGGGTCGGGTACCGCTTACGCCGTGCTTGGCGTCGCGAAGCAGCTTGAGCGTGTCGTTCACCTGTCCCACTGACACGCCAGCTGCTGCGGAGATTTCTCGTTGCGACGCTCGCCAAAGGTACGGCCACGCGAGCAGGGCGAATACGACCTGAGCGCGCCCAGCGCTGAACAGATTGCCGGCGGCTCGCCGGTGCGGTGCGGCGCCATCGGGTCGCGGACGACCGCGGACTTCGATGAACACATCGCCAAACTCGATCCACGCGTTGCCGGCGACGTCGAGGTACTGCACCCCGGCCCGCCGCAAGGCGTCGCGCGACTTGGCGGCCAGAAAGGTCGCGTGCACGAACACTGGTCGGCCATCGGCATCGGCGCTCGCTGCTGCCAGCGGCACCGTCGCGCCGTAGCGCAACTCGTACGCCCGCGCCGATCCACCGCGGGCAAGGTGGAGTGCTGCTGACCGAACGTCGGCTTGCGCAGACCGACCTGGCTCGACCCGGACGTCCAGTCCGAGGTCGCGCATCTGCACGACCAGGTGCGTCAGCGTCGCGTCCATCTTCACCTCTGTTCACTACTATACTGTGTTCAGCATAACTGAACACAGACAAAAACTGAACAGAAGGAGGGAGCAACTGGTCGAGGCGAACGCCGTTGCCCTCCCTCGTCCCTCGGCACCGGCTTCTCACAACGCAGTGACCGTCATCGCCAAATCTGTGGTCAACTCGATGACCAAGATCATGTCATTCATTTGTCACTCAGTACCACGCGGCATGGCAGGTCACGGGGCGATACGGAGTGGCATGAAACCCAATGATTGCAGGGATATGACGGTCTCAGGCGACAGGGCCAGCACGAAATTTGACTGATCACCCGCGCTGGCAGTGTGGGGGTCAGGGGTTCGAGTCCCCTCAGCTCCACCGACGTATGCCTTATTCTATAAGGATTTCACGCCGGTTCCTAGCGCCACTGCCAAGATCATGTCAGTCGTTTGTCAGTGAATTTGCGTCTCTCAAGGCCGGCGTTGGACTCGGGGATCGGCCCAAACACTGGGCCTCGGGTACGCACCCACGTCAAGCGTGTGGTGCACAGGTGTTCAAGTGTGCCGAGGCGACGGCGATGGGGCGCCTCATCGGCGGCGTGGATGCGGACTCGTCGCCGGTTCGTCCGGAGCCTTTTCGACTCGTCCCCATCACGGTGGTCGGGCGCCCCGCCGGTGGCACCCCGTGAGAGGCGAGTGTGCCCGACTCCGCCGGCGAATATTCGGCGTATTGCTGCTGGGTGCCGCTGCTGCTCCGGACGGGGCGTCTTATGTGTAGGGCCCATGGCGGGGACGGCCAGCGGGCGGCGGCTGGTTCACACCGACAGGCGTTGCTCGATCTGTTCGAGGACGACGATGCGGTCCGCTAAGGGCGGGTGGGTATCCAATCGTCGGTGGGTTCGGTTCTCGTGGTGCTGCAACGGGTCGTCGATGTACATGCCTGCGGTGGCGTGGTTAACCGTGAGAAGCGGTGTGTCGTTCGCCCAGCATGACTCCGCCCGGCAAGGACGGCTTGATCGGGCGCGCAAACGCTCTCTTCCACTGCGGAGTATCGCGATTCAGGGCGGAGAAGGCCGCAGCGGTTATCCACACCGGTCTGACACGTTGTGGACAAGCGGGCAGCGTCAGGCGCGGTGCTTGATGATCGCGGCGATGAGCTCTTTGCTGCAGCCGATGGCAGCAGCGAGCGCGTTGTAGGACCACCGGCCGGGATCGTCTTCCCGAGCACGGCGGATCAACGCGTCTCGCTGCTGCCGGTGGCGCTCGGCGAGTGCGAGCGCGTCTGCCGCCCGCTGGTGATGTTCGCGGGCCTGCTGGATTCTCGGATCAGATGGCACGAGCCGAGAAGTCGGTCAGCAGGGTCGGCAGGGCTGCGTCGAATCCGGCGATGTCGAGCATGCCGGGATCGGTCGGGTCGGCGATGGTGAAGTCCGTCGCCGTCAGGCCGACCACGACGAGGCGGGCGTCGATGCCCGACCAGTCGCGGTACTGCCGGAGCGCCTGGTGAGGGTGGACGCCGCCGGCCCAGGTCTCGTTGTCGGTGTAGATGACGAACGTGTCGACCTTGACCTTGTTCGCGGTCGCCCACAGCATCGGCAGCGCGCAGTCGGTGCGGCTGAACGGCAATCCTGAAATGGTCTTCAGGACGTCGTCCAGACGCTGGCGCGGCGAGATCGACAACGGAGCGATCCCGTCGAGCGTCGCACCTCGGCGGAACACCCCAGTCCGAGGCGCGACGCTCGACGCGGTGAACCCGACCGTCGTCGTCTTCGGCTCGGTGGCAGCCGTGACTAATGCGAGAGCAGCCACAGCCTCCCGGGGCGTGATCGAAAGCCCCGAAATCGGCGACATCGCCATCGACCCGGACACGTCCAGCGCGAGGAGCGTGCGCTTGTTCGCCGGCTCGACTGTGCCGAACGCGGTGTAGAACGCTGCGTCCAGCGCGTCGATGACCTGAGCGACCGGTTCCCACGTCGACTGGCCGCGTGCCGACTGGCCGGACGCATAAGTCCGCGCGGCGACCAGCACGTTAACGGGGTGCACGCGCGCCTTGCGGAGCCGCTCACCGTCGGTGATCTGGCGAACGACCAGGTCGAGCGTGTCCGACATCGGCGCCAGCAACCCGAGACGGGTCAGTCGCGGCAGTTGGCGCAGCAGGGCTGTCTGCGGGACGCCGTTGTCGAGCAGCTTCGCCCAGACCTCAGCCTCACCGAGCGCCGCGTCGGGGAACATCTCCCACGACAGCGCCCGGTACTGGTCGAGGATCTCGATCCACTCGCTGACCTTCGTTGCCGACTGCGCCTTCTGGAAGCCCTCTACGATCGCCGGGCCATCCTGGGCGCGGCCGCAGATCCAGTCGAACAGCTGCTTGCGGTCGACCTCGTTGGTCGCCGGGTGCGCCAGACGCAACAGGTCGCGGTGCGACCAACCCTCACGCTGCCGGTACTTCACCGCCTGGTAGGCGACCGCGTCCACCGGCTTGGACAGGTACCAATCCGCGACCGCACGGCGCAGGCCGCGGCCCCAGCCGCGGAACTGCTCTACATAGCCGGCGAACTGGAACAGATGCGTACCCGTCCGTGCCACCTGCGGCAGTGCCGCCAGCGCAGCCTTTCGGCCCTCGGCGTCGCCGAGGGAGGCAGCAGCGGCGAGCGCGAACAGTGCGGGGTTGTTCCGCGGCGCGCGCCCTGCCGTCGAGATCGCGACGACCTCGTCGACGAGCTCATTCGAGCGGTCGCGTGCCCAAGCCAGCACCACGTCGGCGTTGGCCTTGGTGAGTTCACGTTCGGTCGCGTAGTAGGTGCCGCCCTCGGTGCCCAGCACGAGGAAGCGACGCAGCCGCTCCCGCGGCGCGACGGTGAAGGTGAAGCCACCGGCGCTGTTGGGAACCTGACGCGAATCGGCAGGCTGTGACTGCGGCGTCGACCGCAGGTTGATCTCATTCAGTGCGTCAGGCATGGTGCCCTCCCTTCAATTCGTTTGTTCGCGAGGCCGCGCAGGCATGTGTGTGACTGCCGGAAGGCGCTCTACCGCTGAGCTACACCAGCCGAAGCTGGCGGCAGGACTCGAACCTGCGACATCCCCATTAACAGTGGTAACCGACCGTCTCCGGCCCGCGCGGCCACGCGAAGTGAGGCGACGGACATGGTTGTGAGTCCGGGACGCCCACCGCTCTGCCGCTGAGCTACCGGAGCGAACTCCGAGCGGGATTCGAACCCGCGACACATGGGTCCTGAGTTAGCCGAAGCTCTCCGGCCCGTCGCTGCTGCTGTTCAGTTAGCGCAGGCGGGCGTGGGTATGGCGCCGGATCTCCGTACCGACGTTTCCGTCGGCGCGGGGCAGGGTTCGAACCTGCCTGAGCCACCGATAACCGACTGCCGTCGGCCCACCTGCTGCAGGGAGTGTAATGCGATACACCCCTTGGGTGCAACTGACTTTCGCGCTCGTGCGGTTCCCGGAACAGGTGGCAGTGGGTGTTCCGCAGTGTGGAGCCGCACCCAGGAGTTGAACCCGGTCCTTCCCCGTACGAAGGGGACGCTCCACCGTGTGAGCTTGTGCGGCGAGAGTGCCCTCGGCAGGACTTGAACCTGCGACCCCGGTCGTCGGAGGACCGTGCTCTGATCCGACTGAGCTACGAGGGCGTGGAGCCACCACCCGGAATCGAACCGGACGTCCTGCAGGAAGCGCGCTTTGCAGGCGCGTGGCAGCACCAGCTACCCGGTGGCGGCGAGAGTGGCCGGGGCGGTGCTCACCCCGGACCGGTCAACCCTTCACGCAGAGCACCTGCTTGATGTTCGCGACCACTTCGACGAGGTCCGCCTGCCGACGGATCACGTCCTCGATCGACTTGTACGCGCCGGGGATCTCGTCCACGACACCCGCGTCCTTGCGCGACTCCACTCCCGCAGTTTGGGCGATGAGGTCATCGACCGTGAACGTCCGCTTCGCCGCAGCGCGCGACATCTTGCGACCCGCGCCGTGTGATGCCGAACAGAACGCCGCCTCGTTGCCGAGACCACGGACGATGTAGGAGCCGGTACCCATCGAGCCGGGGATGATGCCCAGGTCGCCCGCGCCCGCCCGGATCGCGCCCTTACGGGTCACGAGCACGTCCACGCCGTCGTAGGTCTCCTCGGTGACGTAGTTGTGGTGACAGGAGATCACCGGCTCGTAGGACACCGCGACCTCGCCGAGTGACTTCTCGAACGCGGCCTTGAGCAGCGCGATCATGACCTCGCGGTTACGGCGCGCGTACTCCTGCGCCCAGTACAGGTCCGAGCGGTAGGCATCCATCTCCGGCGTCCCCGACAGGAACACCGCCAGATCGCGGTCGGGTAGGTCCTGGTTGTGCGGCAACGCCTTCGCGACGTTGATGTGCCGCTCCGCCAACTCCTTGCCGATGTTTCGCGAACCGGAGTGCAGCATCAGCCACACCGGCGGGTCACCGTCGGCGCCCTGCTCGACGCAGACTTCGACGAAGTGATTGCCTCCGCCGAGCGTTCCCATCTGCGCGAACGCCCTCGACTCCCGGTCGGCGACCGGAGCTTTCAATTCGGTGAAGCGGCGCCAGAAGGCGTCCCATCCACCGACGTTCGTCAGACGGTCCGCGCGTACCGGGTCACGGTGGCGGTTGAAGCCGACCGGGATCAACCGCTCGATCTCGCTTCGCATCGCGGCGAGGTCGTCTGGCAGTTGCGAGGCCGTCGTGGACGTCTTCACCGCCGCCATGCCACAGCCGATGTCGACACCGACCGCTGACGGTGACAGTGCCTGCTTCATGGCGATGACGGAACCGACGGTCGCGCCCTTGCCGAGGTGGACGTCGGGCATGACCGCGACGCCGTGAACCCAGGGGAGGGCCGCGATGTTGCGCAGCTGCTGGATCGCTTGTGCCTCGACCTCGTTCGGGTCGGTCCACATGCGGGTCGGGGCCTTGAAGCCCCAGTCGGTCATGTCGGTGTACATCTCGTGCCCTCCTTTCATGGGTGGTCTGTCGTTGTTGTTGAGTACCGGAGGCGGGACTCGAACCCGCACGTCCTCGCGGACACCTGGACTTGAATCAGGCGCGGCTGCCCGTTACGCCACTCCGGCGAGAGCGTGCCTCCGGCAGGACTCGAACCTGCAACCGAGCGGGTAGAAGCCGCTTGCGCTGTCCATTGCGCCACGGAGGCGAGAAGTTTGGTCTCCCTGGCAGGACTTGAACCTGCACCGGACGGCTTCGTAGACCGTTGCCCTGTCCGTTTGGGCGACAGGGAGATGGCGGAGGGTGTCGGGGTCGAACCGACAAGGGATCACTCCTCGACCGTTTTCGAGACGGCTGCCGTCGCCAGCTTTCGGCTTGACCCTCCTGGATGCGCTGTGCGGGCAGGAGTCGAACCTGCGTGCCCCTGATCCAAAGTCAGGGCGGGATGCCGGCAACCCGCCGCACACCGTGGAGCGGGTGACCGGCCTCGAACCGGCTGCCTCCGACGTGGAAGGACGGCGCTCGTCCGCATGAGCTTCACCCGCACGATGCGTACTCCGTGCCGGGTTCGAACCGGCGTCCTCCTGGCTGAGAACCAGGCGTCCTGAACCGCGAGACCAACGGAGCGTGGGGTGGCCGGCGGGACTCGAACCCGCTGCCTCCGGGGCCACGACCCGGCGCTCAGCCATCAGAGCTTCGGCCACCGTGCTCCCTGTCGGTATCGAACAGACCGTCTCCGAGGTGAAAGCCCGGCGTCCTAGCCACTAGACCAAGGGAGCGAGAGCGGAGAGCGGAGCACTCGAAGCCCAGACCGACCGGCCCGATCCGGCTAGCAACCGGTCCCGGCGACCCTGGCCGGTTCACTCTCCACGAGCTGCTCAGGAAGGATTCGAACCTTCACCTGGACCGATTAACAATCGGATGCCCTGCCTATTGGGCGACTGAGCATTGGGCGCGGCGGGTGGAGTCGAACCACCAATGCCGGGCTTATGAGGCCCCGCTCGCACCTGCCGCCGCGCTGGCGCTCCGTACGGGACTTGAACCCGTGATCTCCCGGCTGACAACCGGGCGTCCGTTCCAGACCGGACCGACAGAGCCTAATGCCGGCATTCGCCGACTGCCGTGTACTCCCTCCGAGAGTCGAACTCGGAACACCCGCGCTCTGAACGCGGCGCCTCTTCCAGTTGGGCTAAGGGAGCTAGCTTGTGTGGCCCCGACAGGAGTCGAACCTGCACGGCACCGGCTCTCGACCGGCGTCCTCTTCCAGTTGGGATACGGGGCCTTGGAAGCGATGTGGGCCGCGAAGGGATCGAACCTTCCTCCCCGGAGTAAGAGTCCGGTGCTAAGCCACTCAGCTAGCAGCGCCTGGAGCCACCCTCCGGTCTCGAACCGGACACCTCCGACGTACCGGGTCGGTGCTCTGCCAGATGAGCTTGGGCGGCGTGGAGCGAATGAGCGGCCTTGAACCGCCTACCTCCTGCATGGCAAGCAGGTGCTCGTCCTCATGAGCTTCATTCGCGTTGTGCCGGAACCAGGGGTCGAACCTGGGATTCACGAGGAGGGCGGGTTACAGCCGCCTGGACGGTCCGTCGTCCACTTCCGGCGAGAGGTGGCTGCCCACCGAGGATTCGAACCTCGACTATCCGCAGTCAGAGTGCGGCGTCTTGCCGGTTAGACGAGCGGGCATTGGTGGAACGCCGGAGAGTCGAACTCCGCAGGCGGTCATTGCAAGTGACCGCTGTGCACCGGTACGCATCCCGGCTGGTTGAGTTGGTAGCCCGCCGAGGACTTGAACCTCGCGCCTCCCGTTTGTAAGACGGGCGCTCTCCCGGATGAGCTAGCAGGCCATGGTGGTCACCCTCAGGCTCGAACTGAGTTCCTTCCCGGCTTCAACGGGACGCACTTCCGGATGTGCTTGACCTGGGTGCCGTCTCTCCGGCTGTCACGTCTGCGCGACGTTGGCGTTGGTCAGGCCACCCGCGACAGGGCGAGCCAGACGCGTTCCTGGTCGGCGTCCCGGTCGTTCGGCGGGCCGGGCATCCACAGGAGCTTGCGGCCCCACTCGACCGGCGTCCGGTCGCCCTTCTCGCCGTTGCACGGTTCGCACGCGGCGACCAGATTCGTCCAGCACGTGAGGCTTCCGTTCCTCGACCGCGGCATGACGTGGTCGACGGTCGAGGCCCTGCCGCCGCAGTAACCGCACGTCCACCGGTCACGCTTCATCACTGCGGCCCGCGTCGCGATCTCGCCGCGTGGTCGGCCGACGCCCCGCACGTGGACGTAGCGACGCTGCCGGAGGATCGTCGGCAGCGGGATCGCCAGTCCGCCCGCGGAGTGGATGACCTCGCTCGGGTGGTTCTCGACGACGTCGACGAGGTCCATCACGACGAGGGTGATCGCCCGCTGCCATATCACCCGGGTGATGACCTGGTACGCCGCGTTGGTGAGGAGTGCATCCTTCACGGCCACCACCTCCTCGGGTCATCTCGTGCGTGCGGATGCGTCGCCGAGGGAGGACTTGAACCTCCATCCATCCGCGTATCAGGCGTGCGCTCGACCATCGAGCTGCTCGGCGCGAGAGTCGAGATGCGGGGAGTTGAACCCCGCCCGTCTGCTCCCAAAGCAGGAGTGCTCGCCGATACACCACATCTCGAAGCCCGCCGTCGCTGACGGCGGGGTCGTGCTATCGCGCCGCGTCCTGGGTCTCCCGTTGGCAAGCGGGCAGGTCGGCGCGTGCGTCGACGCCGTGCCGACGGGACTTCCGTCGGTCGGTGCTCGACGCGATCTCGCATCGTTCGCTGTGGAGTTCTCAATGAACATGCCGAGGCCAGCAGGCCTGGGTCTGCACGGGCGACAGGGGTCGAACCTGCAACCTTCGGTTTTGGAGACCGACGCTCTTCCAGTTGAGCTACGCCCATATGAAGTTCTGTGGCAATTTGGCCTGGAAATGAAAGAAGCCGCCCGGACCAGGACAGGTCCGCGGCGGCTCCATGAGAGGGAAGTCCCTAACTCATGTGCCGCCCCGGATGGCCTCATCGGCGTTCCCGCCAAGCAGGCCGGACCACAGGGTCTGGCTCGGCTGCATGACGAACGACGGCTTGATGGGCTGGCCTGACGCGGGCATGGCGAGATAACGGCGCGAGCCTTCGCTCTGCCGTTGCAACACGCACTGCCTGGTCACGGTGTGGCCTCGCCCTTCTCGGTTGGTCGTCATCACGATAGACGGCAAGAGCGACAACGTCACCCGATTTACCGTTCTTCCCGCGGGGGATGTGCGGCGTGCCCGAGATGCCGGCGAGCCGTTAGCGCGGATTTCCACGCAACTGGTTTGACGCAAGGGTGTCAGCGGATTTCGTAGTGCAGGGTCCGGTTGTCCCACCAGGGCACGACGGTGTCGTTGGGTAGGGCGGCGGTGCGTAGGACGGGTGAGTAGGCGCGCCGGTCGAGGCGGACGGTGATCGTGTCGCGGGTGGTGGTGATGGTGCCGGGGGTTTCCAGGAATCGGCGTTGGATCACGTCAGGGGAGACTGCGGCGTAGCCGGGCAGCCGGGCGCGCAGGGCCGCGATCAAGGCCTGGGCGAGCACACACAGGGTGATGTCGAGGTCGACGTTGAGGTTGACGGTCGAGGATAGGGCGTCGGCGTGGAAGGCGCCGATGATCTCGGCGAGGCGTTCTTCGATGGTCATCCGGCGGGCGTAGTGCTCGATGAGGGCCTTGATCGACAGCTCATCGTTGTTGGTGATGATCACGGTGGGGGCCTCGCGGCCCAGGCCGGTGACCACGAGCTGGCGCACGGTGCCGTCATAGCCGGTCAGCCGGGTGCGGGACTCGTGCACCCGGGGCCGGTTGTGCCGTCCGGGCCGGTTCAGCGTGATCGTCTTGTAGTCGGCGGGGGCCAGGGCGTTGATCTGTTTGACCAGGGCCGGTGAGCGCATGCGCAGGGTGAGGAACTTGATGCCGCGGGTGTTCAGTTCGGCCAGCACGGGCTGGGTGGTGACCTTCTGGTCCATGATCAGCATGGCCGGATCGGCGCCGGAGGCCTGTTTCCAGTGGTCGCAGAAGGCGATCACCTCCCGGGCCTGCGATGCTTTGGTCAGCTCGGCGTTGGCGTAGATGAGGTTGTGGGTGCCCGAATCTTGGGCGAAGAAGGTCAGCACCGAGCGGGCGCGTTGGGAGCGGGTGGGCACATAGTGCTTTTCCAGTACCGGGTCCTGGCCCCAGTGCATGACGGCGTGGAAGTCCAGGTCGAAGATCGCCTCGCTGCTGGTGGCCAGGCCTGTGCTGATCATGTTGGTGTCCAGGGCGGCGAGCAAGCGGCGCTGATTGTCGTGGGTGCTGGCATAGGAGTAGTCGGTCAGCGCGGACTTCTTCGGCAGAGTGGACAGCCCGGCGAACAGGGCCGCGGCCGGGTCTGCCAGCAGCAGGTCATCGACGTGGGACACCCGCCGGGTGCGGGTCAGTTTCAGTGCCAGCAGCGAGAGGATCCACGAGACGGCGGGCACGACGCGGGTGCCGGGGTAGCCGGCGGCGCGGACCAGGGCGGGCAGGTCCAGGGCGAGCAGGTCGGGCACGAGTAGCAGCAGCCCGGCCTTGCCGGTCTCCACTCGGGCCGGCCAGTCGGCCAGGTCGAGTCGGCCGGTGCGGGGTAAGCGGGTGTCCCGCCCGGGGGTGGCCGGGTTGATGCTCGAAGCCGGTTCGGGGTGGCGCAGCAGCCGACCGAACCCTTCCTCGGTGAGGATCTCGGCCACGCTGGTGCGGTTCAGCGGCGTTTGCTCGCCGGCCAGCTTGGCGGAGATCTCGTAGCTGGACAGTCCGTCGCGGCGTAGCTCGATCACTCGGCCGCGGGCCCGGTCCTTCGCCGGCGCCGACCCGGGCGGCGGGCCGGGTTTGCGTGGCGGCGCGAACAGTTCCAGCCGCCCGGCACGGTGCTCGCGGACCAGGTTGACCATCGCCCACCGGGTGTAGCCGAAGCGTTCGCCGGCTTGGGCGTGGGTGAGTCCGTCGACGAAGAAGGCCCGCAGTGCCTCGTAGCGGCGGTGGTTGGTCAGCTCTGGTGCGGTGAACCACTCCACCAAGTCTTGTGCTGATCCAGCTGTCATATGACAATTCTACCAGCGCCAACATGGCACGGGCCGAGTTCGCGCGTGTCCGGCGCGTCGTCCCGATCGCCTTACCGAATAGGCTATCCACGCGAGCCGCGTGTTCAGCGCCACCCAGATCGACGCGATACGTGGCACTACATGCACGTGATTCAACAGCCTGACCGCCACAACAGCACCACACGCGCTACCGGCAGAAGTCCTTACGCCGCTGGGAAACCACCAGCCACGACCGCCCACGTCGCGTTGCGACCTTATAGCTATCTGGTTGCGTGGAAATCCGCGTTAGAGCAGATGGCCCCGGGCCGAAACTAGACGAAAGAAACGAAAGCGTGTATCGTTGTTGCGTCTAGGAGGTGTGTGGTGACTGCATCGGTTGTTCGGCGGGAGTCGGAGACGTTCCTGCCATCGGCGAGCCCGGAGGGCGAGCTGGCTCAACTCGTGGACTTCATCTCAGCTCACGATGCGGCTGGTCGAGGTTCGATTGCGCCGCGGTACTTCCTAGCCGGTGCAGCAGCGGGGGACCAGGTGGAGCTTCCGCGAGAGGTCTATGAGGTTCTGCGCAAGGTGGTTGACGCGCTGTGGCATGGGTTGGCGGTAACGGTCGCGCCTCAGGCGCTGACGTTGACGACGCAGCAGGCAGCAGATCTGCTGGGAGTCACGCGTCCGACGGTTGTGAAGATCCTCGATGGTGGCGGTATGCCGTACGAGCGAGTCGGAACGCATCGGCGTCTGCTGCTGGCCGACGTGCTTGCCTACCGGGAGCGGCGTCGCGCCGAGCAGTACGCGGCGCTGCAAGCATCCGCGATCGATCTTGACGACGACAGCGACAACGACGACCTGGACAATGTGCTCGCCGAGCTGCGGGAGGCGCGGCGCGCGGTCGCGCAGCGCCGCCGCGGGGTCGTACGCAGCTGACAGACTGCCGGGGTGTTTGCCGCACTGTTGGATACCAACGTCCTGTGGCCGAGCCTGCAGCGCGACGTCTTGCTGTCCTTCGCCGTCGAGGGCATTTACCGACCTCTGTGGAGCTCGGCGGTCCTGGACGAGTTGGAACTCCATGAGGCCCGCAAGCTTCGCCAGCGTGGCGTTGCGGCCGACGATGCCGAGGCGCGCGCGGCACGGCTCATCGCGTCGATGAGGGCGGCATTCGCCGACTCCGAGGTCGCTGGGTGGGACGCGCTGGAGGGCAGCTTCGGTTTGCCAGACGTCGATGACGAGCATGTCGTCGCTGCGGCCTTGCTTGGCGGAGCTGGCGTACTCGTAACCCACAATGTGCGGGACTTCCCGGCCGCGCGGCTACCGGCCGGGCTTGAGCTTCAGGTCCCGTCGCAGTTCGCACACCATGCGGTGTCAGTGCAGCCGGCAGCGGCGATGCGGGCTGTCCGCGCGGTGTCGGCTCGCAGCGGCGTTCACGGACCGTCGCTGAGTGTCGAGCGCATCCTGACGGTCCTCGACCAGCGGTACGGGTTCACCGATGCGGTACGACTGTTGAGCGACCAAGCCGGCGCCGAATCCGAGTCATGACGGGTCACCGCTTGGAGACTGTCACGAGAATGTTCAGAACTACGGCATAGCTACGACCGGCGGCGTCGGAGGTACGTGCTTGGCTGGAGCTATCCAACTGAACGGCGGACCGCGGTGCGCTGCTTCGCACCGATGTGGAGTGAGATCCACGTTGGTTCGTGCGACCAGAACATCTCCAGCACGGTGGAAGGGTTAGGACTACTCATGACAGCGGCGAGGGCTTGGATGTTGTCGTGGTCGGTCCTTTCGGTCCCTTGCTCCCGAACGGCACAGGCCACATGGGGGCCACACCGCAACCGAAACCAACCATCGTCCTAGCCGCCTTCGAAAACCGAGCACACGCCGGACCACTCACTCTGGTGGCCACGGCTCCACTCGACTTGGCCACCTACCAGGCCGCCCGCGGCCCGTAGAACGCGCAGCCGCCGACGAGGACTCGCCACGCCTCGCCAGCCGAAGTGACAGCGGCTTGGTCCCGCGGCAAGCCCGCCACCCGACATGATCACCTAGGTGTGGCAGAGCCCTCACCTACCGTCGGAGTTGTGAGGACTCAAGCCAGCCGCTCCGCAGGATCACCGATCAAGATCATGTCATTCATTTGTCACTCAGTCCTGGCTGGCATGGCCGGTCACGTGGCGGCACGGGAAAGCACGAAACCCAATGAATAAAGGGATGTGATGACCTCAGGCGGCACGGACCAGTACGAAATTTGACTGATCACCCGCGCTGGCAGTGTGGGGGTCAGGGGTGCCCGCTCAGCCGCAGGAACGCCCTTACGCCAGCCTCCTCGCACCGCGGGCATCCACCCGGACCGGCCCGAGCGGGTGTTCTCCCATCGCAGCGCCGCGCCGACGTCGGCCGCGCCGGCCTCGGTGGTGCCGATCTCGACGGCGAAATCGGCATCGATGCGGATGCAGGTCGTGCCGCCCTTGGTCCGGATGGTTGCGAGCTTCACGGGCCGACCTCGCTGCGGTCCAGACCCAGCGCGCGGTAGACAGGCTCTGCCCGCGCTGCGCCGGGAGCTGACGATCGTCCGTCGCCGCGGATACGCACTGAACACTGAGCAGAGCGAGCAGGGCGTGAACGCGATCGGTACGTACGTCCGCGATCGGGATGCGCGAGCGGTGGCCGCCGTCGTGCTTGCCGCGCCCGGTACCAGGCTGACGACGCGGCGCCTCGTCGAACTGGCGCCGAAGCTCGCGCAAACGGCACGCAGCATCGGCGACTCACTGGGCAACACGAACAGCCCGTGACGTCAACGGATCCACTGCGGCTAGGCGTTCCGGTACAGGTCCCGCACCTCGGGTAGTTGCCGGAAGCCGGCTGACGTGTAGGCGGCGACGGCTGCGACATTGACGCTCGGGGTGCACACGATCGCGCTGGAGGAGCCCAGTTCCCGCAGTGCCGCCGCCGCGGCGACGGTGATCGCCGTGCCGTAGCCACGCCCGCGATGTTCGCGGTGCACGCCCATCGGCTCGAGCAACCCGGGCTTGCCCGGACCGGCCGACCACACCGTCACCGTCGCCACCGCGTTGCCACTGGGTGGCCGGTCGTCGTACGCGACGAGACACCGGGCGTCGGCGTACAGCTCTCCGGCCGCCATCGCGTGCCAGCGCTCGTCGGTGAATGTCGACCGGTCGAACGATGCCCGCTGGACGGCGGCCCGCACGTGCGCCTGCTCCGGACCGATCACCTCGATCCGCACGCCTGAGTCCGGCACCGGCTCCGCGAGGTCACGGCGCAGCGGCGTCCACGGGTCGTCGGCTTGCCAGCCGTCGGCGAGCAGCAGGTCTTGGACCGCCGCGCCCATCGGCGTTTCGACGTTCACCTTCCCCGCTGGCAGTACGCCGCGCTCCGGATTGCTCAAGTCGGCAACCAGTTGCTGCGCAAGCTCCTCGTCCCGGTGTGCGTCGGTTGCGATCGTCAGCCGCAGCAGGGCGGGGCCGTCCAGCAGGCCGACGGCGATAATCCGTCCGTCCCGGCGCCAGGTCCGCATCGCCGCCGCCGTCGCCCCGGCACCGAACCGCCAGAACCAGCCCAGGTCCCCCGGGTGCAGTTGCATCGGCGCGCCGTCGCGCTGCCACCCCCGCAGCACGCCCACCGCCTCGCCCAGCTCGTCGACTCCCGGCCGGCTCAATCGAATGGCCATGGCTCGATCACATCACCGCGGATCGGCCGCCGTCGAATGATTTCGACGTAGCAGAACTTCGCAACATAGCCGACCGATACAAGCAGATCGCCAGCATGAGGCCCGGACTCGAAGACGCAACCTGACCACGACCGGAGCGCCCGCGCCGCGACGCTGCGTCATGCCGCGGCGCGGTCGTCGAGCGGCCGGCGGCGCAGGTCGGCGCGCTCGATCGCCGGCGGTCGGTAGGCCATGTCGAGTGTGCCGATGTCCGTGCCGGGCGGGACGATCTTGTCGATCCGGTCCAGGATGTCGTCATCGAGCGACACCTCTGCCCCAGCGAGCAGGTCGTCGAGGTGTGCCATCGTGCGCGGCCCGATGAGGGCGGACGTGACGCCTGGATGGGCGAGCGCGAAGGCCATCGCCAGGTGCGTCAGTGGCATGCCCGCTTCTTCGGCGAGCGGGATGAGCTGCTCGACGACGTCAAGCCGGTGGTCGTCCTTGAGATGCTGGAAACCGTACTGCGATCGGTGCGTGGCGGCGTCCTGGCCTCTGCGGTAACGACCGGTCAGCAGCCCGCCGCCGAGCGGAGACCACACGAGCGTGCCCATGCCGAACTCCTGCACCACGGGGAGCACCTCGCGTTCGATGCCCCTGTTGAGGATCGAGTAGACGGGCTGCTCGGTGCGTAGCCGGGCCAGCCCGCGGCGCTCGGACACCCAGTTGGCCCGGATGATCTCCGAAGCCGGCAGACAGGACGTGCCGAACACCCGGATCTTGCCGGCGCGCTGCAGGTCGGTGAGCGCCGCGAGCGTTTCCTCGATGTCGGTGTCCGGATCGGGGCGGTGGATTTGGTACACGTCGACGTAGTCGGTGCCGAGCCGGCGCAGCGAGTCCTCCAGGGCGCGCACCAGCCAGCGCCGGGACGCGCCCTGGTGGTTCGGGTCCTCGCTCATCGGCATCCGCGCCTTGGTCGCCAGCACGACGTCGGCTCGCCGGCTTTGGAGCGCCTTGCCGACGATCTCCTCGGACTCTCCGCGCGAGTACAGGTCGGCGGTGTCGATGAAGTTGATCCCGGCGTCGAGCGCCCGGTGGATGATTCGGATGGACTCGCCGTGGTCGGGGTTGCCGATGGCGCCGAACATCATCGCGCCAAGAGCGAACGGGCTGACCTTGATGCCGGTCCGGCCGAGGGTGCGGTATCGCATGGATGTCTCCTGTGGGGGTAAGCGTCTGGTTATGGTCCTCAGCCTTCTCCCGGGCCTCTGAACTCTGAATGCTTGTTCGTCCACATTTCATGCGCGATAGTACGAACATGGCCGGTGATCGTCTGTCCGAGGTGTTCGACCTCGTCGAGGTGCGCAGCGTCCTGACCGGTGGCATCGCCGCGCGCGGCGGCTGGCGCTCGCGCGGCCCGCTCAGCGACCCGGTGAAGTTCTTCGCGATGGTGGGCGGCCGGGCCCGGCTGAGCACCGACGGCATCGGCGAGCCGGTCGCGCTCGAGCCCGGTGATGTGGCAATCCTGATCGGACGGTCCTGGGTCGCGTTCGAGGCCGGCGAGGAGCCCCGCCACGACGTACAGCCCGAATCCGACCTCTCCTCCGAGCGCTTCGCCACGGCCGATCGCGCCGCCGACGACGTCCTGCTCGGCGGCAGCATCAACCTCAACCAGGCGGGCCGGGCGCTGCTGCTCGAGGCGCTCCCCCCGGTGGCGCACATACGCGCGTCCGGCGTGGACTCCGACCGGCTGCGAGCCGCCCTGCTGCGCCTGTTCGACGAGACGACCGGCGACCGGATCGGCTCGGCGTTCGCGATCCAGCAGTACAGCCAGCTGCTGCTCCTCGAGGTGCTGCGAGCCTACGTCGACCAGGTCGACCTGCCGCCCGGACCGCTGCGGCTGCTCACCGACACGCGGCTACGCCCCGCCCTCGGGCTGATGCACACCGAGCCAGGCCGAGCCTGGGGCCTGCAGGAGCTCGCGCGCGCCGCAGCCATGTCGCGGACCTCCTTCGCGGAGCGGTTCCGCGAGGTAGCAGGCGTGCCACCGGTGACCTACCTCAATCAGTGGCGCATGCTCCTGGCCCAGCGTGCCCTCCGGGACGGCGACGTCCGCGTCGGCGAACTGGCCTCCGAGCTCGGCTACGGCTCGGAGAGCGCATTTAGTGCGGCCTTCAAGCGGGTGGTCGGCGAGTCGCCGTTGCGCTACCGGCTGCGTGTCCGCAAGGCCGCCCCCGCGGTATGACCGGTCGCTGAATGCATCGCAGCGGCGTACCCGCTGCGGGGCCGGCCGCGACGCGATCACGCGTCGGCAAGCAGGTGGGTGGTAAGGGTTGCCAGGTCCGGGACGGTGAGGTCGAACCCGTCCGACGGCGCCGGCTCGCCCTCACCCGCGCGTTCGATGTACGCGGTGCGCAGCCCGTGGACCGCGGCCGCGCGCAGGTCCCAGGGATGGGCGGCGACCATGAGCGTCCGCCCCGGGTCGAGCGCCAGGCGGTCCAGCGCGAGCCGGTACACCGCAGGATCGGGCTTGTACGCGTGCACCATCTCGCCGGAGAGCACGCCGTGCCAGGTGAGTCCGGCGCCTGCGAACAGGTCGGTCAGCATCGACAGGTTGCCGTTCGACAACGCCACGACAGTGAAGCGCGGCGTGAGCCTGTGCAGCGCTGCCGCGGCGTCGGGCCACGGCCTGAGCCGGTGCCCGACCAGCGCCAGCTGCCGGACCGTCGCCTTCGGCAGTCGCGGGCCGTCGCGCAGCACGTCGGCGAGCGCCTCGGCATTCAGCTCGTCGGTCGAGCGCCACGCGGCGGCACCGCTGTTGATCGACGCCACCAGCTCGGTGAAGCGCCGCGCCCAGGCTGCCGCCAACGCCGCACCCTGCCCCGGGCCTGCGTCCGCCTGATCCAGCGCCACCGTCAGTTCGGCGCGGATCGATCCGGCCTCGTCCACCACGGTGCCGAGCACGTCGAAGAGCAGCAGGTCAACGTCGTCCGCAGTAACCACGCGCCCATCATCCCGCTTGCGTTGCCATCGCCGGTGACCTGTTCGTGTGGGCGCAGCTGGCTCAGCCGAGAATGGTGAGGCCGAGAGACACGTTGTAGTGCTTCACGGCATGGCTGCCCAGGCCCATCATCAGCAGGCCGGCCTCCTCCAGGATGCGGGCCGTCGCCAGGGCCCGCGGGTGTAGCTGCTGTCGCAGGAACAACGCGGCTGGCCGCCGCGTCAGGATCAGAGCGAACCCATGCAAAACGGGGAAACGCCCTTATCCATGCGCCTAGCCTGCCGTTGGCTGTGTCGGACTTACCTTGACGCTACGTCAATGTGCATAGTGAAAGCATGACCGCGAATGTGCCCCGTCGGCTATCGGTGACAAAGGTCGCCGAGGTCGTCGGGCTGACGCCGCGAGCGGTGCGGTACTACCACTCGATCGGCCTGGTGCCCGAGCCGCCGCGCGACGGCTCCGGTTACCGCCGGTACGGCGGCAAGGAGGTCGTCGAGCTGGTACGTGTCGCCCGGCTGCGCGCGCTGGGGATGCCTCTGCCGCAGATCGCGCAGCGGGTCAGCGCCGCCGAGTCGGAGGATCTATCGGTGAGCGATGCGCTTGATGCTCTCGCTGACGAGCTCGACGTCGAGATCAACCGGATCGTGGCTACCCGCGACCGGCTGCGGGAGCTGGCGCGCTCCGAGACGTTCGATCAGCCGGTGAAGACCCTCACCCAGGCGCTGCAGGACCAGGGGGTGCTGGGACCGGCCGATCACCTGCGAACCAGTGAGAAATGGGCCGCCGCGGTACTCGATGCCGTCCACCCGGAGGGCATGTTGGGAGTGCTCGCCCAGGCCAGCAGGCTGTTCGGCGATTCCACGGTCGTCGAGGCACTCGGACCGCTGCGCCGTCGTCTGGGCAAGCTCAGTGCACGCAGCTCGCAGGAAGAGATCGCGGCGCTGGCCGTCGACGTTGCCGCTGTGCTGCCATCGGGCGATATCGACGGTCAGGTCGATCTCGGCATGGTCGACCTGTTACTGACCGACCGGCTCAATGTGGTCCAGCAGCGTTTCGTGCGCGAGCTGCGGGCCCAGTTGAAGGGCACAAATGACACTCCCTGAGGCTCCCGCTCCCGGGTTGCAGCGCGCCGGTGCGCGGCTGCCGGTAGACGAGTACACCCGACGGCTGTGGCATCGGCGCTGGTTCGTCACCACGTACTCGTCCGCGTCGAACGCCGTCGGCTACGAAGGCAACTTCCTCGGCCAGGCCTGGCAGGTGCTGACGCCGCTGCTCAACATCCTGGTCTACTACCTGATCTTCGGACTGCTACTCAAGACAAACCAAGGTGTCCCCAACTACATCGCGTTCCTGTCGGTCGGTGTCTTCGTGTTCACCTTCTGCACGACCTCGATGATCACTGGCTCGCGGGCGATCACCGGCAACCTCGGGCTGGTGCGCGCACTGCAGTTCCCACGCGCCGTGCTGCCCGTGTCGACCACTCTTGTCGCCCTGATGCGACTGATCTATTCGCTGGTAGTCCTCATTCCGATCGTGCTGATCAGCGGGGAACCGCTGGCGTGGCGCTGGTTGCAACTCGTGCCTGCGATCGCACTGCAGGCGCTGTTCTGCCTCGGCCTGGCCTTCATCGTCGCCCGCCTCGGCGCGCGCGTCCCGGACATGGCCGAGATTCTGCCCTTCGTATCCCGGATCTGGATGTACACCTCCGGCGTGATGTACAGCGTCACGGTCTTCACCCGAGGCCACGCCAGCTGGGTGCATACCGTCATGACGCTCAATCCCGGCTATGTGTACCTGCAACTCGCCCGGCACGCGCTGCTCGTCGGCACCCCGGCCACCGCCAGCAACTGGCTCGTCGCCATCGGCTGGGCCGTCGGGACTCTTGTCATGAGCTACCTCTACTTCTGGCGCGGCGAGGAGGAGTACGGCAATGTCTGAGATCCTCAGCCAGCAGTCGACCACGAGCGAGCCGACGCCCCCCGCGCCCGAGACTCGGGAGCAGACCGTGGTCGTCGACGACGTCCACCTCACCTACCGCATTATCGGCGGGGCGCGGCGCGGCGGGGCACCGGCGGCATTCCGGCGGATTGTGCTGCGTGAAGCGGCACCCGGTCAGCGCTCGGTTCACGCCGTCCGCGGTGTCAGCTTCACGGCCTACCGGGGCGAAGCGATCGGGCTGATCGGCCCCAACGGATCCGGCAAGTCCACGCTGCTGCGAGCCGTCGCCGGGCTGATGGCACCGTCGCAGGGCGTGGTGTGGACCCGCGGCCAGGCGTCCCTGCTCGGAGTATCCGCCGCGATGATGGGCGCGATGTCCGGCGAGCAGAACATCCTGCTCGGCTGCCTGGCTATCGGCATGACCCCGGCCGAGATCGCGGAGGAGTACGACTCGATCTGCGAGTTCGCGGGAATCGGGGAGTTCGTGCACCTGCCCATGAACACCTACTCCTCCGGTATGGGTGCCCGGCTGCGCTTCGCCATCGCCGCCGCCCGCACCCCTGACATCCTGCTGATCGACGAAGCTCTCGCCACCGGCGATGCCCAGTTCCGTCGCCGCAGCGAGGATCGCATTCTCCAGTTGCGCGAGGAGGCCGGCACCGTGTTCCTCGTCAGCCACGGGCTCGGCATCATCCGGGAAAGCTGCACCCGCGCCATCTGGCTCGAAGGCGGAAAGGTCATCCTCGACGGCGATGCCAACGACGTCGTCGACGCCTACGAAGATCGACACGACCGAGGCGCTCGCCCGCCGACTCCCCCTACCGCAACAGTCCGGAGCTGACAGCGTGATTTCCCCGAGTCGAACTCCAGCCAAGCCCGCGACTGCCGGAGCCTTCACCAAGTTGGTGACTGCGGCGTCCTCCCTGAGGCGGGCGAGTGGACGGGGCGCCCTCAAGCGTTGGAGCATTCGCCTGATCGCCGTGGCGGTCGCGCTCGTCGTCCTGTGGCAGCTGTTCCTCGTGACGGTGCGGATCGCCACCACGCAGATGTGGTTCGACTCGGTGCATCACGGCGCTGTGTACAAGACGACGGTCGAGGCACAGATCCTGTTGTTCTGCATCTTCGCTGTTGTCGCCGGACTCGTCAGCGGCCTGACGATTATGGCGATCCGCCGCATCCGAACGCCGCTCTACTTCTCGCAGGACGACGACACGATCCGCTGGATCTTCCGCAAGTACGAACCGCGGATGTCGCGACTGATCGTGCTTGTCCTCGTGGTCATCCCGGCAATCGTGGTCGGGCGGCGGGCGGCCGCCGGTTGGCAGACCTACCTGATGTGGCGCCATGCAACGCCGTGGCACGCGACAGACCCGTTGTTCCACAAGGACATCTCGTTCTTCATCGAGATCTATCCCTTCCACGCCATGGTGGTGGCCCTGCTCTCCCAGGCCGTCACGTACGGCCTGTGGATCGCCGTCGTCGGCGGCTATTGGTACGGAGCGTGGCGGCTGCGGCGGGGACGCCAGAAGGTCACCAGAGAGTTCACCAGGCTGCTGTCTGTGCTCTTGGGCGCTTACCTGTTGCTCAAGGCCGCCAACTACTGGTTGTCCCGCTACGCCCTCACCACCTCCTCCGTGCACGGGCCGGTGACCGGGGCGTCCTACACCGACGTCCACGCGGGCTTGCCGAGCAAGTACGTGCTGACGGCCATCGCCATCGTGTGTGCCCTCGTACTGTTCGCCAATGCCGCCTTCGCCGACAGCATCCTTCGGCGTGGCCGCTTCACTCCGCGTGGCCGTGTCCGCGCGGTCGCCGGCACCCTCGTCGTCCTGATAGCCGCCTCGGCGATAGTCGGTTCGGCCTGGCCGACGTTGGTGTCCCACTTCCGGGAGGCGCCCAGCGCCGCAAAGCTGGAACTCGGCGAGATCGCCAACAACCAGAAGGCCACGCTCGCAGCGTTCGATCTCGACGGGAACACGACGACCGTTCCCTATGCCCCGCCGACGCTCGACAGCGCCGCGCTGGTTCAGCTGGCCAATACGACCGCGCAGATGTCGGTGATAGACCCGAACCAGATGTCGCCGACCTTCAACGTCCAGCAGCAACTGCAGGCCTACTACGGTTTCAAGTCGACCCTTGACATCGGCAACTACGACATCGACGGAACCTCGCAGGATGTGGACCTGGCCGTTCGCGAGCTGCGTGCCAGTGGAGTGCCCAGCAGCAGCTGGGTGAACCAGCATCTCGTGTACACGCACGGGTACGGCGTCGTCGCCGCTCCGACGGACAAGGTGGACCCGACGACGCAGAGCCCGGTGTACCTCGACGGCGGGATACCGCCGAGCCAGGAGATCCCGGTAAGCAGACCGCAGGTCTACTTCGGGCCGGCGTTCGGTTCGTCGTCGTACGCGATCGCGGGCCAGCCCGCCGGCAGTCACGAGCAGTTGGAGTTCGACCATCCGGGCAGCAGGGGCTCGTCGAAGTCGGCCTACACGACCTACCAGGGCGACGGTGGGATCCCGATCGGTTCGACCCTTCGCCGGCTGCTGTTCGCGATCCAAGACCACGACCCGAACATCCTGTTCAGCTCCGAGCTCAACAGCGCGTCGCAGCTGCTCACGCTGCGTGACCCTCGGGCCAGAGTCGCCAAGGTCGCCCCATGGCTGACGCTCGACGGCGATGTCTACCCTGCCGTCGTCAACGGCCACATCGAATGGATCGTCGACGGCTACACGACGTCAGCGAACTACCCCGATTCGCAGCTGGTGAATCTCCGAACGGCCAGCAGGACCACGCTGACGGCCAACGGGGCGTCGATCTCCCAGCCGTACACCCAGGTCAACTACATGCAGAATTCGGTGAAGGCGGTCGTCGACGCGTACACGGGCAAGGTGACGTTGTACGACTGGAACCAGTCGCAGCATCCGGATCCGCTGCTCAAGACGTGGGAAGCGGTCTTCCCCGGTCTGGTGCAGCCCCAGTCCAGCATCCCGTCGGCGCTGCTGTCCGCGCTGCGCTATCCCACGGACCTGTTCAACGTGCAGCGCACTCTGCTGGCGAAGTACCACGTGACACAGGCGTCGAGCTTCTACAGCGGTAACGACTTCTGGAAGGTGCCTACCGATCCGACGGTCGCGTCCCCGATCAACTCGAAGTACACCCAGACCGTGTCGACGGCATCGCTGCCCTCGAGATACAGCTCGATGTCCGCCGACGGGCTCGGCGCGCAGCGCTACTCGCTGTCCAGCCCGATGGTCACGCTGAACGGACAGCAACTCGCCGCGTTCGTCTCCGTCGACGCGCGACCCGGGCCGGACTACGGGAAGTTCACCGTGCTGCAATACCCGTCAGCCTCGGGAGGCGAGTCGCCCGCCCAGGTGCAGAACGACATCGAGTCCGACACCAGCATCACCGAGGCGCTGACACTTCAGCGTGGTGGCAACTCGAAAGTGGTGCTGGGCGACATGGAGGCGCTCCCGGTCGCGGGGCGCATGCTCTACGTCGAGCCTGTGTACACCCGCTCGAGCGGCAGCGCGGCGTTCCCGGTCCTGCGTCACGTCATCGCGCTGTACGCAAACGGTAACCCGTCCTTCGACATCAGCCTGCAGGCGGCGGTCAAGGACGCCATCGCATCGGGGATCGGTTCCGGCTGACCCCAACTGCACCGCACCGGTGCCCGCTGTGGCGATTCGAGAGTCGCCGCCGGTGACTTGACTTACTCCAGATTACCGGCAGACTCGGGGGGTGCCCACGAGGTCGGAGGTCGAGCAACTGTTGCGGGGGGCTGCGCTGCGCGTGACGCGTCCCCGGGCGGCCGTGCTGACCGCGATCTACGACCATCCGCACGCCGACACCGATCAGCTGATCGGCATCGCGCGTACGAATCTCGGCGAGGTGTCCCACCAGGCCGTCTACGACGTACTGCGCGCGCTGACGAGCGCGGGTCTCGTGCGGCGCATCGAGCCGGCCGGTTCGGTGGCCCGCTACGAGTCGCGCGTCGGGGACAACCACCATCACCTCGTGTGCCGCTCCTGCGGTGTCATCGCCGATGTCGATTGCGCGGTCGGCACCACGCCCTGTCTGACCGCATCCGACGACCAGGGCTTCGCGATCGACGAGGCCGAGGTCGTCTACTGGGGCCTGTGCCCTGACTGCTCTACCGCATCCAGTTCCTGAACGCACCCGAAAGGATTCCCCATGTCTGACAGTCCTGACGCCGTCATCGGTGAGGTGAACGAGAGCAGCCGCGAATGCCCGGTCATGCCCGGACGCGCGCCGTACCCGAGCGAGAGCGGTGGGAATCGCGACTGGTGGCCCAACCAGCTCAACCTGAAGATGCTCCGGACGAACCAGCCCGCCTCGAACCCGCTCGGCGAGCAGTTCGACTACGCGGCGGAGTTCAACAGCCTCGACCTGCCCACCGTGAAGCGCGACATCGAGCAGGTGTTGACCACCTCGCAGGACTGGTGGCCGGCCGACTTCGGCCACTACGGCCCGCTCATCGTGCGGATGGCGTGGCACGCCGCCGGCACGTACCGCATCGAGGACGGTCGCGGCGGCGCCGGCTCGGGTCAGCAACGCTTCGCGCCGCTGAACAGCTGGCCGGACAACGTGCTCCTGGACAGGGCTCGCCGTCTGCTGTGGCCGGTGAAGAAGAAGTACGGGCGAAAGCTGTCCTGGGGTGACCTGATGGTGCTGTCCGGCAACGTCGCCCTGGAGTCGATGGGCTTTACGACGTTCGGCTTCGGCGGCGGCCGGGTGGACGCGTGGGAGCCGGACGAGGCCGTCTACTGGGGCCCGGAGACCACCTGGCTCGGCGACGAGCGCTACACCGGCGACCGGGAGCTGGACAAGCCGTACGCCGCGGTCCAGATGGGCCTGATCTACGTCAACCCGGAGGGTCCGAACGGTGAACCGGATCCGCTCGCGGCGGCGCGGGACATTCGCGAGACGTTCCTGCGGATGGCGATGAACGACGAGGAGACCATCGCGCTGATCGCCGGCGGGCACACCTTCGGCAAGACCCACGGCGCGGCCGACCCGGAGCAGTACGTCGGGCCGGAGCCCGAGGCCGCCCCGCTGGAGGAGATGGGCCTGGGCTGGAAGGGCAGCTTCGGGTCCGGCAAGGGCCGGGACGCGATCGGTAGCGGTCTCGAAGTTACGTGGACGAACACCCCGACGACCTGGGACAACAGCTTCTTCGAGATCCTGTTCGGCTACGAGTGGGAGCTGACCAAGAGCCCCGCGGGCGCGCACCAGTGGCAGGCGAAGGACGGCGCGGGAGCGAACACCTTCCCGGACCCCGAGGACGGCTCCCTGTCGCGTCCCCCGACGATGCTGACGACCGACCTCTCGCTGCGCTTCGACCCGATCTACGGGCCGATCTCGCGGCGCTTCCTCGAGCACCCGGACGAGTTCGCGGACGCGTTCGCGCGGGCGTGGTTCAAGCTGACGCACCGCGACATGGGGCCGATCACGCGCTACCTCGGGCCGGAGGTGCCCGCCGAGGAACTGCTGTGGCAGGACCGCGTCCCCGCAGTGACGCACGAGCTGATCAGCGCCGAGGACATCGCCGCGCTCAAGGGCCAGCTGCTCGACTCGGGGCTGTCCGTCGCCCAGGTCGTCTCCACGGCGTGGGCGTCGGCCGCGTCGTTCCGCGGCAGCGACAAGCGCGGCGGAGCGAACGGGGCGCGGATCCGCCTGCAGCCGCAGCGGGGGTGGGAGGTCAACAACCCCGACGAGCTGGCGACGGTGCTGCGCACTCTGGAGGGCATCCAGCAGGCCTTCAACAGCGCCCAGACCGGTGGCAAGCAGGTCTCGCTCGCCGACCTGATCGTGCTCGCGGGCGGGGCGGCCGTCGAGCAGGCCGCCCGCAGTGCGGGCTTCGACGTCGAGGTCCCGTTCGCGCCGGGCCGCGCGGACGCCTCGGCGGAGCAGACCGACGTCGAGTCGTTCGCCGAGCTCGAGCCGGCCGCCGACGGGTTCCGCAACTACCTCGGCAAGGCCAGCCGCCTGCCAGCCGAGTACCTGCTGATCGACCGGGCCAGCCTGCTGACCCTGAGCGCTCCCGAGCTGACCGTCCTCGTCGGCGGCCTGCGCGTCCTCGGCGCGAACTACCGGCAGTCGCCGCTCGGCGTCTTCACCACCGCCCCCGGCACGCTGACCAACGACTTCTTCGTCAACCTGCTCGACCAGGGCACGACGTGGGAGGCGACGTCGCAGGACGCGCACACGTTCGAGGGCCGGGACGCCTCGGGCACGGTCAGGTGGACCGGCAGCCGGGCGGACCTCGTATTCGGGTCGAACTCCGAGCTGCGGGCGGTCGCGGAGGTCTACGCCAGCGATGACGCGAAGGCGAAGTTCGTGGACGACTTCGTCGCGGCGTGGGCCAAGGTCATGAACCTCGACCGGTTCGACCTGGCCTGATCGCTGGGCCTGATCGCTGGCCTGATCTCAGGGCGACGCCGTGGCCGGCCCTTCGGGGGCGGCCCCGGCGTCGCTGCGCCTGCGCCCTTGCCGGCCTGTCAGCGTGCATGTTATAGGCGGATTAGCTGATTCCGGGAGCGGCACCATGCGGTGCTGAAGCAGGCGGCCACGGGGGCATAAGCAGGCGGCGCGGGATCAGGGCGAAACCGTCCATGTCGACCTTGGCTGCTCTTATCACTCCAGGGAGGCCACATGCCTGTCCAGACCGACGGCTCAGCGGGCGCCACCGCGATCCGGCCGTTCCCGATCCCGGTTACGGCCCAGGCGGACCTCGATGCGCTGCGGGCGCGCATCGCGGCCACCCGCTGGCCCGACCAGGAGACCGTGCCCGATCATTCGCAGGGCGTCCAGACCCGATCTTTCGCAGGGCGTCCAGTCGGAGACGATCAGGGAACTCGCCCGCTACTGGGCGGCGGATTACGACTGGCGCGCGTGCGAGGCCCGGCTGAGCGCCCTGCCGCACTTCATGACGGAGATCGACGGGCTGGACATCCGGGGCCTGGATCGAGCTGATGCAGCGGCTCGGGTACTCGCAATTCGTGGCGCAGGGGGGCGACTGGGGCGCGATCATCACCGACCTGATGGCCGCGCAGGCGCCGCCGGGCATGCTCGGCATGCACACCAACGTGCCCGGCGCGATTCCGCCCGACATCGCGGCGGCGCTCCCGATCCCCGGCCAGCTCGCCCCCGGCGGCCCGCCGCCAGCGGACCTGCCTGCCGACGAGCGGCGCGCCTTCGAGCACCTGAGCACCTTCTACACCAGGGGCGCGGGCTACGCCGCGGAGATGGCGACGCAGCCGCAGACCATGTACGGCGTGGCCGACTCGCCCGTCGGCGTGGCCGCCTGGATGATCAATCACGATGCCTACAGCTACGGGGAGATCGCCCAGGCCTTCGCCGGCAGTCCCGTGGGCGAGCTCACGCGAGACGGGATCCTCGACAACATCACGCTCTACTGGCTGACCAACA
>JBOGDQ010000148.1:0-10071 GCA_050742975.1 Jatrophihabitantaceae bacterium | reverse complement strand
TATCGGGTGAATATCCGGTGTGCGCCGGCGGTACTCGTCTGGTCGACGTAGATGATCTTGGTTAGTCCGCGGCTAGTCCGCGGGAGGGTCGAAAACCGTCAACCAGCCTCATCGCGTGCCAACGCATTTTCCCAGTAATCATGGGTGCTGCAGTCGCTTGTAAGTGACGTCCGACGGTGGCCGAAAGTGGCTGAATCCGGTTTACACCCGAGCGGTCACTGGTTCGATCCCAGTAGCGCCCACCACTCTGAAGTCCAAATTTCGGCCGGATACGTGACACACCCGCAGCGAATCAATTGGCTTGTGGGCTGTTGGCGATTCCGAGGAACGTGACCACGGCTCGGTTGAGCCGGACGATGTCCGCGTCGTCGAGTTCGCCGATGCGCTCGCCGAGCTTGGTCCGTCGCACTGTGGTGATCTTGTCGACCATCAGCCGACTCGTCGTGCTGAGACCCGTGGTCGGCGTGGCATCGACGACGAGCCGGAACAACGGTGCATCAGTCGGGTCAGTGGTGAACGGGCAGAGAGTAACCGAATCGGTGTCGAATCGGTCGTCTTGCAGAATGACCGCTGGCCTTGGTTTGCCGGCATAGTTGGGTCCGCCGGACACCGTCCAGATCTCGGCCCGTCTCACTCGTCGGGCCACTCGGAGACAGCGTCAATGAAGTCCTGATCATCGGTGGCGGCCGGGCTGCCGGCAACCAAGCGGGCCTGGCGATGTGCTTCAGAGGCAAAGTCGGGTGAGCGGACGTCCGGCACCCAGATCTGAATGGGGCGCAATCCCTGAGCGCGCAAGCGTGCGCGATGGGCGCTGACCCGGCTTCGTATGTCGGACATGGTCGACCTCCACATGCGTTACATGTAACGCTACGCCGTGAGGATGTCGCTCGCAACGAGCAGGAGGCGGTTCGCATGAGGGTAAGTAAGGCCCACCGCCTACAACCCCGGCAGACTCGTGCTGCGGCGCTGTAGACAGGCGCATCCACGCAGACGTGGACCTACCTTCATTGCGTTACAGCAGAGCCGCATTTGTGCGGACCGTGTCCAGGCACCTGTCGAAGCTGGGCCGCTCGCCGTAGACCAGGTTCATCGCGGCCGCGTAGCCCTGGCGGAGATCGTCTCGACCCAGCCAGGCAGGATCGACAAGCGGGCTGCCGCCGTAGCCGACTGCCGGTCGCGGCGTGAAGCTGAAGTCGGCGTGCTCGCTGTGCTGGTCGATGTCGCTGCAGAGATCTGCAACGCCAACCGATCCGAGTGCGCTCAAGGCAGCGATGACGTCGGCTGAGCCGAGCAGTCTGTGGACGTCGTAGAGGTGTCGTCCGCCGTTGCGTAGCTTGGTGCGCGCGGCCTGATAGGGGTACCGGGATGCGCCGTCGTGCAGCAGGGCCAGCTTCTCCAGCAGAGTCCGTTCCGGCGCGAGGATATCGACAGGCACTGCGCCGAACTCGTCCCACGTATCGTCCGCCTCGCCAAGAACGCCAACCGCATGGTTCGCAATCATGGAACGAAGCTCATGCTGCTGCGTCGGGAAGTCGCCGCCGCGGCTGCCCATCTCGAGCAGCACACCCTCCGTCACCTCGTGCGAGCCGTATCGGGCTGGGTACGGGTAGCGGACGTAGCGTTTGACACCGGTCGTGGCCGGGCCAGGAATGGGCTCGGCCCCCAGGGCAGCCGATACGGCGTCCCTGATCGACTTCAGCACCCTGTCGCGCGAGCCGATCCCGATGTCGAGCTGCGGAAACGAGACCAGCAGGTCGACGTCTTCGGAGAACCGCTCGATCAGGCCGTAAACGCGGCCCAGACTCGTCCCACCCTTGAAGATTGTCCGCACCGGGTGTCGGCTGCCGTCCTTGGCGGTGACCTGTATCGGGACGGTGGCAGCACGAAGCACCTCGACCACCCAGTAGTCCTTCTCGACAAAGGCCGCGTCGATGCCGAGCGCGTCGGCTGTTGCTGCCACGAGCGCACCCAGCTCGTCGCGATGATCGCGGAGCAACCGCATCAGGCGACCGCCCTGACTCGGCGGACCGGTCGACGACGATCGGGCAGATCCTGGGTAAGCCGCGCGAGGTTGGCGCGTGCCGCGGGGGAGTGTTCGGCAGCGACTACCTCAGCAAGAGCGGCCATCTGCACCTTGCCGTCGCGAATCGCGTTCGCCGCTGCCGACACCAGCGCGGGCCAGCCGCCCTCAACGGTCGACTCCCAGTCGCCGCGCAGCAGCTCCAGCAGCGCGATCTCGGTGTAGTTCAGATCGCGGCGGCGCATGTTGTTGCGCTTGGAGAGCTTCACCCCAGGTACCGAGGTGGGGACCGGTCCGGCGACCGTGACCGAAGGCTCGGCCGGAATCTGCGTGGTCAGACCCAAGGCCCGTGCCGCGCTGTGCCCCGTGGGTCCAACACCCACCGTGCCGAGCACCTCGACCGCGATCGCCTCCGATGAGGGCCGGGTCATCCCGTACCGGGTCTTGGCCCCCTTGAAGTAGAGACCGTTGCGGATTGCCACCAGCTCACCACGCTTGTGCGCGCGCGACACCGCCGAACTCGCGGCGCCCCGGCTGCCCGGCAGCTCATCCACATGGACGAAGGTGCCGGGAGGAATCCGATCCAGGATCTTGCCCGGACTCGCGTGAACGCCTGCCTTCATGACATAAAACTGTACCTAGTTTCTGTCATCGCGTCGACTTCGGGACTGGTGCCCGCGTCGGAAGGCTCGGCCGGAATCGGCGTGGTCAGACCCAAGGCCCGTGCCGCGGTGTGCCCCGTGGGTCCAACACCCACCGTGCCGAGCACCGCGATCGCGATCGCCTCCGATGAGGGCCGGGTCATCCCGTACCGGGTCTTGGCCCCCTTGAAGTAGAGACCGTTGCGGATTGCCACCAGCTCACCACGCTTGTGCGCGCGCGACACCGCCGAGCTCGCGGCGCCCCGGCTGCCCGGTAGCGCCCACCAGAAACGGTCAGGACAGGCGGCACCGTTCGCGACCGGGCTGTCATATCTGCCGCGGGGGGAGCTGTTGCGGCGCCGAGTCGCCGTCAATCTGGGTCCGTTGATCAGGGATTTCCGGGGCTCGCGGTGCGGAGAGATCTGGTGCGGTCCCGTCGGCCAGTGCGAGTTGCCAGAGGTAGTCGTTGTAGGCGCCGTGGTACGCGTCGTTGCTGCGGTGAACCGCAGTCGCGCTCTGCGTGACGGCCTGGCCATCGCCGTTGGGGCGCTTGCCGATACGCGTAGTTCGCGACCCTCGGCCGGCGGACCGGCCCGGATCCGCACCGAGGGAGCGCCCGTACCGGTCGGCGAGTTGCGCGGCCCGCCGCCACTGTTGCGGCGTGGGCTCGCCTCGCTGCGCGATGGTGCCGCTTGCCCTGACGGCCAGGGCGCCGGACGAGCTACCGGCAGCCGACTGCGGTAGCTGATTTCCTTGATCGAGCGTCGCAGCGCCCAGCTCCTCGTCACCTGTGTCGATTCCAAGCAAGGAACGGCGCGCTTCGCGGACCTCGTGGCGGCCCATGGCGAACGGTGCGGCGAGCGCGAGCAGCGCGAACAGATACCACTGGATGATGTAAGCGAAGTGCTGGGGCGCGACCACGCCGCCGGCCGGATTGGACAGGTCTGGGTCCGGCAGGACCGTGACGCCCGATGCGCCCGGCTGGTGGGCGTCGAGCGCGACGTATGCCGCGTACACCGGGGCCCCGAGGCGAGCGGCCTGCTGAGTCGGGTTGATCGATGCGATCTGGTGATCAGCGAGCTGACCCGAAGCGTCGTTCTCAGTACCGGCGGTTTGTAGTCGACCCGTGATGTGCACAGTCCCGGCGGGCGGCGCCGCGAGCGTCGCGGGCGGCGTCCCCGCGTCGTTGGCGGCGACGAAACCACGCACAACGAGCACGAGCCCGGTCGCCGTCCGGAGCGGGTTCACCACGTAGTAGCCGTCGGTGCCGTTGAGGACCTCGTTGCCCAGGAACTGTTGCGCGCCGGCGAGATAGCTGCCCGTGAGCGTGACGCTGCGGTAGCGGATGGCGTCCCGGCCCGGTGCTGGACCCTGGCCGACGAGCGGAACGAGCGCTGTGGTGAGCGGCACCGAGGCCGCGTGCGCATTTCCGACAATCGCGTCATTGTCATGCACCGATTGCTCGAACCGCGAGATCTGCCAGGTACCGGCCGCGACACAGATCAGCGCGAGGATGAACATGAGCGCCGCCAAGGACGCATAGCGCGGCTGCCGCAACGTCCACAAAGCGCTCCGTAGCACGTGTTCAAATTACGCGCACGGTCACAGCGACGCGGCACGTCGGACGCACGAACGGGTCGATCGGCATACTGGACGGATCGACCAGGACGAGACCGCGTCGCACGACAGCTCCGCCGTGCCCTCCGTGTCACCCGCGCAGGCCGAGCTGCCGCTGGAGGGTCTGCCCTCGAATCGTCGACTCGCACGCCTTCGTGCGCGCTTGGACGAGGCCGATCGGACGCTGCGGAAAAAGCCGGCGGCGGCCGCGCGCGCTGCTGTCGAGTTCGTGCTCCGCTGGGCGATGCGCATCGGATTCCCGCTGGCGGGAGCGGCGGCGATGCTCCATCTGTTCCCGTATCACGCGCAAGCGGGCGGAGTGCACTTCCAGGTCCAGGCCACGCTGCTCACCAGGTCCGGGATCACCGCGGACACCACGTTCGGCAGCTGGATCTTCAGCAACGTCGATGGGCTGCCGGTGGGCGTCCACATCAGTCCGGAGAACGTCGACGTCGTGCGCATGGCCGCTTCGGCGACGAGCGACCCGACCGCGTACGTCGCGAAGCTGCGCGAAGACTTCAGCGACCAGGTTCCGCGCGTCGCGGCCTGGCTCGTCGGAGAGGCCCTGATCGGGGTGCTCATCGGCCTGGCGATCGCGGCGGCCGTGAACCTGGCGATCCGTTACCTGCGCCAGGTCGAGCGGGTACCGGGGGAGCTGCGCCGCCGCGTGAAGCAACTCGGCGCAGCCGCCGCCGTCATGGCCGTGCTGGCCGGGTACGGCGCGCTGAGCTACGACCCTGACTGGGCTAAGCGCTCGCGACTGACCGGCACGCTCGGCGCGCTGCAGCTGTTCCCGGGCCAGTTGAAGGAGTACTACCAGCAGCGGGCGACCGCCTTCGACGTCGTCAGCGGCATCGCGAGCATCCAGGCGCAACTGCAGCACAACATCGATCAGACCGCCGCGCCTGCGACCGAGTTCAACATCATGTACATCTCCGACATGCACCTGGGCAGCACATATCCGCTGGTGCGCCAGTACGCCAAGAACTTCTCGATATCGCTGATCGTCAACACCGGCGACGAGTCGCAGTTCGGGACGGCGGCCGAGCTCACCCCCGAGTACCGCAGCCAGATCCGAGCCGTGACGAAGGTGGCACCGATGATCTGGCTGGCGGGCAATCACGACTCGCCCACGACCGAGCAGATCATGCGCAAGATCCCAGGCGTCATCGTGATGGGCACCAAGACCGCGAACGCCGACGGCTTCGCCGTCGCAGCGGAGCAACTCGACGCGTTCGGTCTGCACATCGGCGCAGTGGCCGACCCGCGGGTCTACGGCGCGGCCGGTCGCTACGGCTCCAACGACGAGACACAGACCCACTCGCTGGAGAGGAGCGCGGTCGATCAGGCGCTGAAGGGTGTGCCCGGCGATGCGTATTTCGACGTCTTCGCCACCCACGAACCGGTGGCGGCAGCGCAGATCGTGAAGGACCTGCCCGGCCGGGTCCGGCAGACGAACAGCGGACACCTGCACAAGCAGAACGCCGACCACGACATCCAGAGCGGCGAGGCGATCAACCTCGTCGAGGGTTCGACGGGTGCCGGAGGCCTGAAGGAGGTAGGCATCGACGTCACCCCGACGCCTATCGAGTTCAGCATCGAGTCGGTGGCCGCCGACTGCCAATTCACCAAGGTGATCCGGTTCCAGGTGACCGGCGCGGCCCCGGAGAGCGCGAGCACCGTCGGGTCGGGCGGGCAGAACGTCACCGCCGAGACGCTCTACCTGAAGAAGCAGAAGATCAAGGACGGGCGTCAGTGCACGACGGCCCAGGGCATCGGCGCGGTGACGCCGGTCAGCTAGCCGTCTCGCCCGGCTTGTCGTCGTCGCGAGGTTGGGTATCCCGAGCACGGCGGCGCTGCTCCTCGGCGCGAGCGCGCAGGCCGGCCAGGAACTCCTCGTCGTCGTCGGGGTTGCTCGCCACCGGACGCTTCGCCGACCGGACGGGGCGGTCACCACCCTGCTGAGCTGCGGCCCACGGACGGCCGGCAATCAGCCACACGATCGACCCGGGCACGACCAGCAGGATGACGATCAGGATCCAGGCAATCTTGGGCAGATTGCGGACCTTGTCCACGGGCGCGGTGATCGCGTCGATGATGCAGAAGATCCACAGCCCGAGCATCACCAGCCCGAACACCCCGTCGAACATCAGCATCTTTGTCGGCCTCCAGCCAGTCGAAGCTCAAGTATCCCTCGCCGGAGCAACGCGGCGCACCGGACGCCGCTCACGGTAGGTTCGCGGGCGTGCCGAGGCTTGCCGACCTGATCAGCGTCCTGGACGGCTGGTTCGATCCCCGCTGGGCCGAGCCATGGGACGCCGTCGGCCTGGTGTGCGGCGATCCGGCCGAACCGGTCGAACGCGTGCTGCTGGCTGTCGATTCTGTCCCCGCGACCGTCGACGAGGCGATCTCGACCCGCTCGCAGCTCCTGCTCACCCACCACCCACTGCTGCTCACCGGGGTGCATGGCGTGCCGGCCGGCGACCCCAAGGGCGCCCTGATCCATCGGCTGATCCGGGCCGGCGCCGCACACTTCGTCGCGCACACGAACGCGGACGTGGCCGACCCGGGAGTCTCCGACGCGCTGGCCGAGCGGATCGGGCTGCATAAGCTCCGTCCGCTGGATGCACAGCCGGCCGAGCCGCTCGCCAAGCTCGTCGTGTTCGTGCCGCAGGCCGACGCCCCGGCGTTGATCGACGCGTTGGCCGCCGCCGGTGCCGGTGCGATCGGCGACTACGAGCGCTGCGCCTGGACGGGCGAGGGTCTCGGGACGTTCCGCCCACTTGACGGCGCTGACCCGGCGATCGGAGCGGTCGGTCGCATCGAGCAGGTGGCCGAGACGCGGGTCGAGATGGTGGTCCCAGCGGCCAGACGGGTCGAGATCGTGGCCGCCCTGCGCGCGGCGCATCCGTACGAGGAGCCCGCGTTCGACCTGCTTGCGCAGCTTCCTATGCCGACGACGCGGGGGACCGGCCGAGTCGGGGTGTTGCCGGCTCCGTCCACGCTGCGCGAGTTCACGGCGCACGTGGCCGCCGTCCTGCCTCGGACCGTGTGGGGCGTGCGGGCCGCGGGTGACCCGGCCCGTGCAGTGCAGACGGTCGCGGTCTGTGGCGGCTCGGGCGGGTCGTACGCCGAGCAGGCACGACGGGCCGGCGCGGACGTGTACCTGACCGCGGACCTCAAGCACCACGGGGTGGTCGAGGCGGTGACCGAACGCGGTGCGGGCGCGATGGCGCTCGTCGACGTGGCGCACTGGGCGACCGAGGCCCCATGGCTGGACGCGGTGGCTGCTCGTCTGCGCGAACGGTTCGGCACTACGGTGGAGGTTCGAGTGTCCCGCCGCGTCACCGATCCGTGGACGCTGCACGCCAACTCTCCCGAATCGAGTCCGAAGAGCACGTGAATGCCGACCACACCGCACAGTTACGCCTGCTCGACCTGCAGGCTGCCGACACCGCACTCGCCCAGTTGGCCCATCGGCGCTCGTCGCTGCCCGAGCTCGCCGCACTCGCCGAGCGTGCACAGCGCGGCGTCGACCTGCACAACGAGGCGATCGACGCCGAGACCAGACTGGCCGACATCGCCGAGGACCAGCGACGCCTGGAGAACGAGGTCGACACGGTCCGCACGCGCGAGACGCGTGACGAGCAGCGGCTGCAGGGCGGCGGGCTGCCGGCGAAGGAGTTGGAGGGGTTGCAGCACGAGCTGACGAGCCTGAAGCGGCGCCAGTCGACGCTCGAGGACGAGCTGCTCGAGGTCATGGAGCAGCGCGAGGAGGCCGACAGGTCGCTCGCCCAGATCACCGCCCAGCGCTCGGCGCTCGACGCCGAGTGTGCCGACCTGGCCACCGCGCGCGATGCCGCGTTCGGCGAGATCGACTCGTCGGCCGGTGCACGGACGGCCGAGCGGGCGGCGATCGCCGGCGAACTCCCGGACGGCCTGCTGGCCCTGTACGAGCGGGCGCGCGAGCACGGCGGTGGTGTCGGCGCGGCCGTGTTGCGCCAACGGCGCTGCGAGGGATGCCACATCGAGCTGTCCGGCAGCGAGCTCACCGCGGTACGAGCCGCGGCGCCGGATGCGGTCGTGCGCTGTGACAACTGCCGTCGGATTCTGGTGCGCACCGACGAGTCGGGGTTGTGACTGCGGACCGTGTCGTCATCGAGGCCGACGGCGGGGCGCGCGGCAACCCGGGACCGGCCGGGTACGGCGCGGTCGTCCTGGCCGGACTCGGCGGTGAGGTGCTTGCCGAGCGGTCGGAGTTCATCGGCGCCGCGACCAACAACGTCGCCGAGTATCGCGGCCTGATCGCCGGACTCGACGCGGCGCGGGAACTCGGTGCGCGCGAGGTCGCCGTGCGCATGGACTCCAAGCTCGTCGTCGAGCAGATGTCGGGTCGGTGGAAGGTCAAGAACGAAGGGCTGCGCGCCCTGTTCGCCGAGGCGGTCCAGTTGCGCCGGGCCTTCGCGGACGTCTCGTTCGAGTGGATTCCGCGCGAGCAGAACAAGCATGCGGACCGGCTCGCGAACGAGGCGATGGACCGCGGCACCGGCAAGGTGACCGCGCCGACCCGCGCCGGCGCCGACCGCCCCGATCCGCTCGCGTGGGCACCGCACTCGGGTCCGTCGACGCGCCTGATCCTCGTCCGGCACGGTGCCACCAGCCACTCGGCCGAGATGCGGTTCTCGGGACGAAACGATCTTGAGCTCGACGACGTGGGCGAGCGACAGGCAGCGGCTCTCGCAGAGCGCGCCGCGTCGTTCGGTCCGGTGGCTGCGCTCGTCAGTTCGCCGCTGCGGCGGAGCCGGCAGACCGCTGACGCAATCGCGACGACGTTGCACCTGCCGGTGCTGGAGAACGACGACTTCGCCGAGGTGGACTTCGGTCGGTGGGAGGGGATGACGATCGCTGACGTGGCCGCCGCCAACCCGCGCGAGCTCGCCCGCTGGCGCGGTTCGCCCGAGATCGCGCCGCCGAACGGTGAGTCGCTTGCCGCACTTGAGGCGCGGGTCCGCCGCGGTCGCGATTCGGTGCTCGCTACCGATCCGCTCGCGACGGTCGTCGTCGTCACCCACGTGAGCCCGATCAAGGCGCTGATCAGGATGGCCCTCGACGCGCCGCCCGACGCGGTCTTCCGCATGCATCTGGACGTCGCGTCGGTCTCGATGATCGACTACCGAGCCGATGGCACGCCCTCGATGCGTCTGTTCAACGACACCAGTCACCTGGCCGGCGTGAGTTAGAACGGCGGCGGCTCAGCGTCGTCCGGGTCCGGTTCGGGTGGCCTTTCGGGTGTGGGTAGTTCGGGTGGTCGGTATCTGTACGTGTGTCCGGTTGGTGAGCGCCAGTCGTAGCTGCCGTCGTTGTTCTTGGTGACGTGCCAGCGGGAGTGGTGTTTCAGGTCATGATGGCGCTTGCAGAGTGGTTGCAGGTTGTGCACGCTGGTGGCGCCGGGTCGGCCACGGGGTGCGGTGGTCCAGGTCGCAGTGGGTGGCGGTGCGGCGGCAGCCGGGGTGCACGCAGAACTGGTCTCTGACGATGACGTGCCGGGTGATCCGGGCGGTGGGCTGGTAGCCCGCAGTCGATGTGCCGCCCGCGCCGGTGGTCAGCGGCCCGGTGGCCGATTCGGGGGTGGTGGTCGCGGCCGGTTCGGTGGTCGCGCTCGCGGGCTGCTGGTCGAGTAGCCGGCCGGTCTGGTCGACGCTCCAGCGGCGGGTGCTGGCGGTGGGGTCGGCGGCGATGCGTCGGCCCATCGCGGCGGGGACGGGTCCGTACCGGTCGAGTTCGGCGGGCTGC
>JBOGDQ010000147.1:0-9472 GCA_050742975.1 Jatrophihabitantaceae bacterium | reverse complement strand
CGGGTGGCTGCACACCGGCGACCTGGCGCGGATCGATGAAGACGGGTACATCACCCTCGTCGACCGACTCAAGGACATGATCATTACCGGCGGGCGCAACGTCTACTCCATCGAGGTAGCGAGCGTGCTCGCCGCCTATCCCGGCGTGCGCGACGTCGCGGTGATCGGGCGACCGCACGCAGACTACGGCGAGAGCATCGTCGCCGTGCTCGACATCGACGACGGCACGACGCCCTCACTCGAGGACATCAGGTCCTACTGCCAGGGCCGCATCGCCGACTACAAGATCCCGCACGACGTGATCGCGTCACCGGTGCCACGCAACGCATCCGGCAAGGTGCTCAAGCATGTCCTTCGTGAGCGACTCGGCATCCGCCAATGATGGCGATGGGCCGAACAGACATCGCGTTCTCGATTCGGATCAGGCGGTGACGAGGTCGGACTTCGGAACCGTGGGCCCGACGGTCTGGTGACGGACCCGTCCGGGCAGCAGCAGTGCGCCGAGCGCGCCGGCCAGGCAGATCCCCGCGGCGACGACGCACGCGATGT
Organism: Jatrophihabitantaceae bacterium; assembly: GCA_050742975.1. Lineage (GTDB taxonomy): Bacteria > Actinomycetota > Actinomycetes > Mycobacteriales > Jatrophihabitantaceae > JBDTGE01. The sequence goes on along the minus strand of JBOGDQ010000147.1, from coordinate 8,923 downwards.
GGAAGCCGTTCATGAACGACGTGTGCACACCGTCCAATAGCTGCTGTTGTGCCGCAGTGCCCTGCGCGTGGCCGACGGTCGACAAGGCAACGGCGACGGAGTTCTGTGCGGCGGTGACGACGTGGTTCGGCAGGCCGTTGAACGCCGTCGTGGCAAGGTGGTGGGCATAGAGACTGGTGAAGACGCTGCCCAGCACTGCGACACCGAGCGTGCCGCCGGCCTCTCGGGTCGCGTCGTTCACCGCGGACCCGACGCCGGCCTTGGCCGGCGGTAGCACGCTGAGGATCGACTCCGTCGCGGGTGCCGTCGTGAGCCCGAGGCCCAAGCCCATCAGCACCATCTGCCCGACGATGCGGTCGTAGGGCATGAACGTGGACGAGAGCGCGATCCAGCCGAACGCCGAGCCCAGCAGAACGAGACCCGTGGTCACGACGGCGCGGGTACCGATGCGGCCGGCGAGCGCGACGCCGCCCACCGAACCGATGGCGAGGGTGATCGCCACCGGAAGGATCCGCACCCCGGTCGACAACGTGCCGAAGCCGCGCACGAACTGGAAGTACTGCGTCACCAGGAAGATGAATCCGAACAGGGCGAAGAAGGCGACGGTCACCGATGCGCTGGCCGCGGAGAAGGCGGGCGTGCGAAACAGCGTGACATCGATCATCGGGCGGGCGCGGCGACGTTCGACCGCAACGAACCCGGCGGCCACGAGGGTGGCACCGGCGAATCCGGCCAGGCTCGCGGGAGTGCTCCAGCCACGTCCGGGCGCCTCGATGATCGTGTAGACGAGTACGCCGATAGCCGAAGAGGAGAGGATCAGGCCGGGTAGGTCGAGGCGCGCTTCGACGGGATTGCTGGACTCCGGCACCCATGCCCATGCCGCCGCCAGGGCCAGCAGGGCGACCGGGACGAGCGCGACGAACACCGACGGCCAGCCGAAGTGCGCGAGCAGCAGTCCCCCGGTCAGCGGCCCGACCGCGACGCCGAGGCCCGTCACGGCGCCCCAGAGCCCGATCGCCTTCGCGCGTTCGCGACGATCCGGGAACACGTTGGTGATGATCGACAGGGTGGTCGGGAAGATGATGGCTGCGCTTGCGCCCATGACGAAGCGGACCGCCACGAGGGCCGACGCCGACATGATGGCCGCGCCGATACCGCTGGACAGGGCGAACCCGGCCAGCCCGATCAGCAAGGCAGGCCTGCGACCGAAGCGGTCGCCCAGCGAGCCGGCGGTGAGGACCAGGGCAGCGAACGCGAGGTTGTAGCCGTCGACGATCCACTGCAGGTCGCGCGTCGTCGCACTGAGCTGTCGCCCGAGGTCAGGCAGGGCGACGTTCACGATCGTCGTGTCGATGTTTATGGCGAACGCCGCCAGGCACACCGTCGCAAGGACGAGCAATCGCCGGCGGGAGGTCAGTTGGGTCATACCCAGCTCCAGATCCAATTTATGTTGACGGTGCCAACATCCATTTGACGAGAGTGCCACGCATTGTGGACACTGTCAACATGATTCGAGCAACGGACGACGCGAGCGGCGAGGGGCGTGGCTACCACCACGGCAATCTGCGCGACGCTCTCGTCGATGCCGGCGTCGATCTGGCCCGGACCGGCGGCCCGAACGCCGTACTGCTACGCGCGGCCTCACGCCAGGTCGGCGTCTCGCACAATGCCGCGTACCGGCACTTCACCAGCCAGGAGGACCTGCTTGCCGCCGTGGCCGAGCGGTGCATGACGCAGCTCGGCCTGCTGATGATCGAGCGCTCGGAGCTCGTGACCGTGCGCGGCCCCGTACGCCGGGCGCGCGCGCGTCTGGAGGCGATCGGACGCGCCTACATCGACTTCGCCCGGACGGAGCCTGGCTGGTTCCGCACGGCGTTCAGCTCCGCGCGGGCCCACTCGGCTGAAGGGTCAGCTGGCGAAGCGTCTGACGCGGATGAGGCCGGGGCCGATGCAGTTGCCAATCCGTACGTCGTGCTCGGCGCGCGGCTCGACGGGCTCGTGGACGTGGGCGCGCTCACGCCGGAACGTCGCCGCGGTGCGGAGTATGCGGCCTGGTCGGCGGTACACGGCCTGTCCAGCCTGCTGCTCGACGGACCGCTGCACGACCTGCCCGAACCCGAGATCGAGCCTGCGATCGCGGCCGTCCTCGCGGCGATCAACCGCGGACTCCGCTGACGTTCGGCGTTGGCACGCGACGATCGGCGAAAGCATAGGCGGCGATACTTTGCCGGCCAGGGAAACCCGCTACTGTCGATCAGCGGACCAGCCCGCGCCGTCGTGCTTCCGCGGCGGCGGCGGTGCGGCTGTCGACCCCGAGCTTGGCGAAGACCTGCACCAGGTGCGACTTGACCGTCGCCTCGGTGATGAACAGGGTCTTGGCGACGGTCGAGTTCGTGGCTCCCTCGGCGACCATCTGCAGGACCTGCGTCTCACGTCTGGTCAGGGCGCGGGCGGGCGTTCGTACGCGGGACACGAGTCGGCCGGCAACGGATGGAGCGAGCACTGTCTCGCCGGCAGCCGCTGTTGCGATCGCAGCCGCGAGGTCGGTCGGCTCGGCGTCCTTGAGCAGGTATCCGGTGGCGCCGGCCTCGATCGCGCGTAGAATGTCCGCCTCGCTCTCGTAGGCGGTGAGGACGAGCACGCGCGGCGGCTCGGGCAGTTGCAGCAGCAGCCTGGTGGCCTCTGCCCCGTCGATACCGGAGCCGAGGTTGAGATCCATCAGCACGACGTGCGGCCGGAGCCTGCGGCTCGCGGCAACCGCCTCGTCTGCCGATGCGACGTCGCCAATCACGTCCAGCGACGGGTTGCCCTGCAACGCCGCGCGGAGCCCGGCGCGCACGATCGGGTGGTCATCGACGATGAGCACCCGCACCGGATCAGTCATCGGCCACCTCCGTGGGAATGCTGGCGCCGATGGCCGTCCCGCCGCCAGGAGCCGTCTCCACGGTAAGCGTGCCCGCGACCTCGGCCAGCCGCGTACGCATCGACGCCAAGCCGATCCCCGTGCCGGCGGTGCTCTCGCCGACCGGCGCAGCCGGGTCGAAGCCGCGGCCGTCGTCAGCGACGTCCAGGCCCACCCGGTCGGGCTGGAAGGTGAGCGTGATCCGGGCGTGCTGCGCCATCGAATGGGCGATGACGTTGCCCAGCGCTCCTTGGGCGGTGCGCAGCAGCGCGACCGCGGTGCGGGTCGGGAGATCGTAGGGTTCACCGTCGACCTCGAACTCCAGGTCGATGCCGACCGGCCGCGCGTCCTGGACCAAGCGCCGGAGGGCCTCGGTGAGCGGCTGCCCGGCCAGCGCCTCCGGGGTCAGGGCACGAACCAGGTTGCGGGTGTCGTCCAACGCCCCCCGGGCCGCTGCAACCGCGGTCTCCAGCTGCCGCCTGGCCTGCCCGGACTGTTCGCCGACCTGATCGCGCGCCGAGCCGAGCAGCAACACGATGCTCGCCAGCGACTGCGCAACGGTGTCGTGGATCTCGCGAGCGAGCCGCTCCCGCTCGGCGAGCATGCCGGCGTAGCGCTCGGCCGAGGCCAGCCTGTCCTGCGTCGCCTCGAGCTCGGTGATCAGCAGCGCGCGCCGCTGGCTCTCCTCACGAAGGCCCCGGTAGACGACCGTGATCACGATCGCGACCGCGGCACCGGTGCTCGGCCCGACGATCACGGAGACTCCGAGGTCGCCCTGGTGCCCGGCGAAGCCGCCTATCGCGACGGCGGTCAGCAGCACGACCGCGGGGATCGACCAGCGGAACTCGAGCAGTTGCAGGAACAGGAAGAAGATCGCGAAGACCATCCAGCCGAAGCTGGCCGAGCTGACGATCAACCCGAACCAGCCCAGCGTCAGTCCGGCGAGCCACAACTCGGCCCGACCCCGCATCCGGGCGCCGGCGATCGCACGACGCGACATCACCACGCCGAGCAGGTACCAGAGCAGCTCCAGCACCGCCAGCGACCCGGACCACCACGGATGGCGACCGTCCGCGATCGACTGGCCCGCGCCGAGGGCGAGCAGCCCGAGGAACAGCACATGCTCGGCCTGTCGCAGCAGGACAAGAGCGCGCAGTCCCGCCGAGGTATCACTCATCGCCAGCCAAACGCTAGCTGACGCCCGGGCACCCGGCCTGCAACTTTCGATGGATTCCCAACTGCCACTTCCCGCCCTGCAGGTCCAGTCCCGAGTGCGATGTGTCGGCACACTTTCCCGACGAGCATCGCTGTCATGTTCATTGCATTGCGTGATCTCCGTTTCGCGAAGGGACGGTTTGCCCTGCTCGCCGGCGTCATCGCGCTGATGACGTTCATGGTCGTGATGTTGGGCGGTCTCACCGCCGGTCTGGGCGCGGCGAGCATCTCCGCCGTCGACGCGCTGCCGGTCGGCAGCATCGCCTTCCAGCAACCGGCCGGCGGCCAGGACCTCTCGTTCAGCAACAGCACGCTGCCCTCCGACACGGTGCGGAAGCTGGCGACCCAGCCGGGCGTGCACGACGTACACCCGCTGGGCATCAGCACGACGCAGCTGCGCGGGCCGTCCTCGACCGTCGCGGTGACCCTGCTCGGCAGCGACCCGTCGATGTTCCCGCCACGGCACAGCGGCCAGGCCGTGAAAGCAGGCGAGGTCGCCGTCACCGCAAAGTTGGCCAGCGACGAGCAGCTCAAGCTCGGTGACACCGTCGGAGTCGACGGGCAGTCGCTGCGGGTCGGGGCGATCGTGAAGGACACCTCGTTCAACCACCTTCCCGTGGTGTACACGCCGATCGCGACGTGGCAGCAGCTCACGCGCAGCGACACGATCACGGCCGTGGGTCTGACGCTGTCCGGCTCGTCGCCAGCTGTCGTGGGCGCGGCCGCCGACGTGCGGGTGGTGAGCAAAGACGGCGCGTTCGCGGCCGTCGGTGCCTACTCCTCGGAGCAGGGCTCGCTCAACCTGATGCGCGCGCTGCTGGTCGCCGTCTCGGTGCTCATCGTGGGCAGCTTCTTCACCGTCTGGACCATGCAGCGGGCCGGTGATCTCGCGGTGGTGCGTGCGATCGGCGGCAGCCGGAGCTACCTGCTGACCGACGCTCTCGGGCAGGCGGCAATCGTGCTGCTCAGCGGCGCGGCGGCCGGCGCGACGTTCGCGGCACTCGCCGGGCTGCTGGCGGCGCGGGTCGTCCCGTTCCTGCTCACCGTCTCCACCGTCGCCCTGCCACTGCTCGCGATGGTCGCGGTTGGGCTCGTCGGTGCCGCGCTGTCCGTCCGCAAGGTAACCAAGATCGATCCCCTTTCTGCGTTGGGAGCAGTCCGATGAGCCTCACCCTGCACGATGTCAACCTCACCTATCCCGATGGCGACCGCCGCCTGACCGCGCTGGACAGCGTGTCGTTGCAGGTCGAACCCGGTGAACTGGTCGCGGTCACCGGCCCGTCCGGATCGGGCAAGTCCAGCCTGCTCGCCGTAGCCGGCGCTCTCGTACCGCCCGACTCGGGACGGGTGTGCGTGAGCGGGACGGACGTGACCGGGTTGGATGCCCGCACCCGCGATCGGCTTCGACTGGACTCGATCGGATTCGTCTTCCAGCAGGCGAACCTGCTTGCCTCCCTGACCGTGCTCGACCAGTTGCTGCTCGTCTCGCACGTGCGGCACACCGGACGACGTGCGGCCGGCCCACGTGCTACCGCGCTGCTCGAGCGCGTCGGTCTCGCCGACAAGGCCCACCGCCGGCCCGGGCAGCTCTCCGGCGGCGAACGACAGCGGGTGGCCGTAGCGCGGGCGCTCATGGGTGAGCCGGCTCTGCTGCTCGTCGACGAGCCCACCTCGGCGTTGGATCACGATCGCGGACGCGCCGTCGTGGAGTTGCTGCGCGAGATCACCCGCGAACACCGGACGGCCACCGTCGTGGTGACCCATGACCTGCAACACCTCGACCTCGTCGACCGCGCGGTGACCATGGCCGACGGGCGGCTCCGGGGTGGTGTCCTGAGCAGCGCGCTCCTGTGAGCCGTCGGCGGTCACGACGATATGTCAACACGATATTGACACACTGTCGTATAACTGTTTGGCTGGAGCACACCCGCGCCAAGGAGAGCTGAGAATGACCACGTCGAATCCGTTCAGCCAGCACGTCGTCGATGCGGTCGCCGACCACATGAACATGGACCACCCGGAGGACTCGCTGCTCATCGTCCGCTCCCTCGGCGGTCAGCCGGGGGCGACGAGCGCGACGGTCGGCGGGCTCGACGGTGATGCGATCGAGTTCGACGCCGTGATCAACGGACAGCCCGAAGCCGTCCGCGTGCCGTGGAGCGAGCCGCTGAGCGAGCGCGCGCAGATCCGCGTGGAGGTCACCCGCATGTACTACGACGCCTGCCACGCACTCGGCGTCGAGCCACGGGCCGCCGAGGAGCACTGATACGACGGGCCCAACGGTCCTGGTCGTATGGGAGGATCCCGCCGTGCCGAAAATCATCGGAGGCTCGCTCGGGGAGCACCGCGAGCAGATGCACGAGCGCATCTTCGGCGCGCTGGCCAAGCTGTTGCACGACCGCGGCTACGACGCGCTCACCCTGGCGGATGTGGCATCGACAGCCGGCATCGGTCGGACCGCCATGTACAACTACTACCCCGACAAGGAATCCCTGCTCATCGCGTACACCGCCCACGAGACCGGGCGCTACGTGGAGCGGCTGCTGGCCGAACTCGCGACCGTGTCCAACCCGATCGACCAGTTGCGGGTGTACGTGCGCATGCAGCTCAACCAGCTGGCCACCCAGCACATCGCACCGAGCGCGCTGTCGAACATCCTCACCGAGGCGGGCCACCAGAAGATGGTCGAGCACGTCGCGCCGCTGTGGGGCATGCTGCGCGCGATCATCGGCCAGGGCGTCGAGCAGCGCTACCTCCCCGCGGGAGACGTCGACCTGCTGCTCCCGCTCGTCACCGCCTCGATCGCCGGCCGCAGCACGGTCGACCTGTCCGGCCACGCACTCGAGCACGCGATCGAGACGACAACCCTGTACGTCCTGCGCGGTCTAGGAGCGCGGCTGGGCACCGACGGCCGCGCGCGCCGGCTCGTGACCCGCTAGCGGCGGGCAGCTGCGGGCGCGTAGCACCCGGCGCAGCACCTCGGCGAGCAGCCCGGCCACGAGCAGGGCCAGGCCGTACAGCCCCCACGGGAAGGCGTGCGTGCCGACCGAGAAGGCCAGCCCGCCGTCCAGCGCGCCGTAGACCCGGTAGGCACCGCCGATTCCGGCCGGCAGGCGGACCGCGACGTGGTAGGTGCGGCTCGCGTGCGCGGGCACCGTCGCGATCGTCGTCGTGCCGAGGTCACCGCGGGATGTCGCGCTCTGGGAGCCGGACAGCTGCAGCCGGGCTCCGGAGACCGGGCTGCCCGAGGAGTTGCGCACGGTGAGCACCAGCGTCCGGGTGGGTGATGCGCCGACCAGCTCGGTCCACCGCCAGCCGACCAGGTCGGCCGACACGATCGCCAGCGGCGGTGGCGACGGCGCGAGCCGTGGTTTGGGTGGCGTTGCGAGCTTCAGCCCGGCGATCGTCACCGGGATGTTCACGAGCTTTCCGGAACCGGCATCGGACACATGCAGGACGCACGGGCACGGTACCGGCGGGCGGCCGAGCCTGACCTGCACGGAGAACCGGCCGTCCCGCGCGCCGATCAGCGTGTAGGCGGCGCTCATGTCGCACGCGGACGAGCCCGTCACCGCCAGCTCGCCGCACGTCACCAGCTGCAGTTGTGCGTTCGACGGCCAGCCGGACCCCTGGACGGAGACGAGGGTGCCGACGCGGCCGCTGTCGGGGATCGCGAAGGCCCCGAGCGGCGCGGCGACCGATCCGCTCGGGGCTGCCGCGGCTGCTGGGCCGCCGATGCAGAGCGCAGCGCCAAGTAGGAGCGCAGCGCTGGGTAGGAGCGCCGCGCCGAACAGCAGCAGCGGGCGCCGGCAGCTCATGCCGGCACCGACTCGGGCTCGGCGTCCTCGCTCGGCCTCTCGGCTCGGGCCCGGCGACGGCGTACCAGCCAGAACAGTGCCACGAGCAGCGCGAGCAGGAGGGCAGCCGCGGCGACGATGACCCACCACGGCAGCAGCACGACGGTGGTGGAACCGGTCGCGCTCGCCTCGTCGGCCGAGGCGGTGACGCGGACGGTCAGGTAGTCGACGGTCGGCAGCCGGTCCTTGAGCGCGAGCGAGTACTCGGCCCGCGCACCGGGCAGCAGGTCACCGGCCAGCCGCTGCGTCTGGGTACGGGTCGCGCCGCTCAGCTTGCCGCTGATGCTGATGTCGGCGCTCGGCCCCAGACGGACGTTGCCGGTGTTCGTCAGGACGTAGTGGACGCTCGCCGAGTGGGACCGGTCCAGCCAGACCCGGTCGACCTTGAGCGCGGCGTGGATCGGTCCGTCCACGCGGGCGTAGACGCGCGCTGCGATCGCCTGCTGCACGCCGATGTTGACGCCGGCGTTGCTGCCGGGCGCGATCGCGGTGTCCAGGGCGACGACCCCGCCGACGTGATCACCGGACGGTGCGTCGTCCGGGACGGTCATGGTGAACGGCACGTCGGCGTGCCGCTTCGGCAGCAGGGTCAGGTCTGCGCGCGAGATCCGGATCCAGGCGCCCACCCCCTGCTGCGGATCGGTCCGCGAGCGTAGGCCCAGTGCACCGTCGGTTGCGGTGCTGAATCCGTCAGCACCGTAGAGCAGGAAGTGCTTGGTCCGGTCGGTCAGGTTGGTGATCGTCACCGAGTCGTGGACGACCTGACCGGCCGGCAGGCTGTACACGAAGTACTGCCTCGGGATGGCCGAGCCGGTCGCCGAGGTCGGCTGCACCGCGAACGATCCGTTGTTGGCGGCGTGGGCGGCCGGACCGGGAATGGCCAGTACCGCCAGCAGCGTAGCGAGCACCGCCGCCGCAGCGCCCCGGCGGTGTAGGGCCGTTCGCATCG
>JBOGDQ010000146.1:0-56695 GCA_050742975.1 Jatrophihabitantaceae bacterium | reverse complement strand
GGAGTCGACTCCGCCGTCGCCGCGGCGCTCGTGCAGCGCGCGGTGGGTGATCAGCTCACCTGTGTGTTCGTGGATCACGGGCTGCTGCGCTCGGGCGAGCCCGAGCAGGTCGAGCGCGATTTCGTCGCCGCGACCGGGGTCAGGCTGAAGGTCGTCGATGCTGCGAAGCAGTTCCTCGATGCGCTGGCCGGCGTCATCGATCCCGAGGATAAGCGCAAGATCATCGGACGCGAGTTCATCCGGGCCTTCGAGGCGGCGGCGCGCGAGGTGGTGGCCGACGCCGGCTCGCACGGGGACAGCGTCGACTTCCTCGTGCAGGGCACGCTCTACCCGGACGTCGTCGAGTCCGGCGGCGGTACCGGCACCGCGAACATCAAGAGCCACCACAACGTCGGCGGGCTGCCCGACGATCTGCAGTTCGGGCTCGTGGAGCCGCTGCGGGCGCTGTTCAAGGACGAGGTCCGGCGCGTCGGCGAGCAGCTCGGCCTGCCCGCCGAGATCGTCTGGCGCCAGCCGTTCCCCGGTCCTGGACTGGGCATCCGCATCGTGGGCGAGGTGACCGGCGAGCGCCTCGACATCCTGCGCCGCGCGGACGCGATCGCGCGCTTCGAGTTGTCGGCCGCCGGCCTGGACCGCGAGATCTGGCAGTGCCCGGTGGTGCTGCTGGCCGACGTCAGATCCGTTGGTGTGCAAGGCGATGGGCGCACGTACGGGCATCCCGTCGTGCTGCGGCCGGTGTCGTCCGAGGACGCGATGACCGCCGACTGGACGCGGGTCCCGTACGACGTGCTCGAGCGGATCTCCACGCGCATCACCAACGAGGTGCGCGAGGTGAACCGGGTCGTCCTGGACGTCACGTCCAAGCCTCCCGGAACCATCGAGTGGGAGTAGACCGTCCGCGGTGATCAATTGACAGCCTGACCGGCATACTTCACACTAGCTTCACACGCGCGGCGGGGCGCGAGTTACCAACATGTCCGGCCCGCGAAAGGTCCCGCTGCACCGTGTCACTCAACGAGCAACTCCAGCACCAACCTGCGTCCGGCCGGCGCGGCATGGCGATCGTCCTGTCGGTGCTCGCGGTCCTGGCTGTCGGCGGATACCTCGGCTTCCGGGCGATCGACAGCCGGCCCTCGCAGCCGGCGCTGGCCGGGCCGACGGTGACGACGTCCACCCCGCCCGCGACGACGTCTACCCCGGCCGCGACGACGTCCGCGCCGGCAACCACCGCGCTGGCCGCGATCAACCTGCAGCTCGCTGACCTGCCCGGATGGACGCTGAGCTCGGACTCCAGCGACGACTCCGCCCAGAACGCGGCGGACCAGCGGGCGATGGGGACGTGCATGGGGGTGCCCGGGCTCGGAACGGGTCAGGGCCACAGCTACCCGTCGCCGAACTTCGATCGGGGCAATCTCGAGGTGAGCTCGGAGGTCGACAGCTACCACTCCCAGGCCGACGTGGAGCGGGACACGGCCATGATCCACAACTCGAAGGCCAAGCCCTGCTTCGAGAAGACCTTGCGCCATGATCTCGCCTCGTCGCTGCCGGCGAGCGTGAAGATGAGCAACCTCGCGATCTCGATCACGCCGCGGCGTGCGACCGATCCGTCCAACGTGGCCGGCGAGTTCACGATGACCGCGACGGTTACCGGCAACGGGCGCACAGTCACGATCTACATGAGCGAAACCGACATGGTCGGACCGTTGAGCGAGATCGACGTCAACATCACCGGCACCGGCCAGCCGGTTCCTGCTGCGCTGCGGGCGGACCTGGTACGCACGGTCGCCGCGCGCGCCGCCAAGGCGTGAGTCCAATCGGCTGGGTCAGCGCGGGCGGCGATAACGGTGCTCGGGCCGGCCGGCCGAGCCGTAGCGCAGGTGCAGTTCGAGGGTCCCGGCGCGCACGAGCAGCGAGAGGTAGCGCTGCGCGGTGGCCCGGCTGACCCCGGTGTGCTCGGCGATCTCGGCGGTGGACCAGTCGGCGTCCGGATCGGCGAACGCGGCCTGCACCAGCGCCATCGTCGGCTCGGAGTGACCCTTCGGCAGCTGGGTGCTCCCGTCACCTGATCGCATCAGCCCGAACAACCGATCGACCTCGCTCTGGCCGATGTCGGCGTTGGAACGGGTCTGCGTCCACAGCGTGCGGTACGCGGTAAGCCGGTCGGCGAGGGTACGGAACGGAAACGGCTTGACCAGGTAGTGCACGACACCGCGCTGCATGGCCGTGCGGATGCTGGGCAGGTCGCGGGCAGCGGTGATCGCGATGACGTCAGGGTGCGGCCCGTCTCCCTCGCGCAGCCGCGACAGCACGGACAGCCCGTCCTCGTCGGGCAGGTACAGGTCGAGCAGCACCAGGTCGGGGTGCTGGGTGCGTGCCGTCTCGACCGCGGCGCTGCCCGTGTGCGCGGTGCCGACGACGGTGAATCCCTCGATCCGGTCGACGAACTCCGCATGCAGCTTGGCGACGCGGAAGTCGTCGTCGACGACCAGGACGGTGATCTTCTCAGTCATGCGCAGCCTGCTGACGCGCGCGCGGCAGGGTCACCCGGAACCGGGCGCCGCTGCCCTCGCGGACCTCGATGTGGCCGGCGAGCTGCTCCACGGCCTGGCGCACGACGCGCAGCCCGATGCCACGGTGCGGGCCACCGTCCTGCGCCTTCGTCGTCCAGCCGCCGGTGAAGATCGACTCCGCGGTGCCTGTGGGGATGCCCGGTCCGGTGTCGCTGACGTCCAGGACGAGTTCGTGACCGCCCTCGGCCAGCCGTACCTCGACCGCGCGGACGACGCCCGGCTTGCGCGGCCCGCCGGCCGCCGCGTCGATTCCGTTGTCGATCAGGTTTCCCGCGATGGACACCAGGGCGTCCGCACGAGCCTCGTCGATCTCGACCCGCGAGTCGCACACGACGGTGAGGGCGACGCCTCGCTCGCGCGCCACGGTCGTCTTCGCCACCAGCAGCGCCACCACGCGCGGGCTGCTGATGCGTGCCTCCAGCTCGGCAGCCAGTCCTGCGGTGGCGCCGTCGATCTGGCTGGCGAAGCCGATCGCCTCGTCGTAGTGGCCGAGCTCGAGCAGGCCGGACATCACGTGCATCCGGTTGGAGAACTCGTGCTGCTGCGCGCGCAGCGCGTCGGTCAGCCGGCGCACCTCGTCCAGCTCGCGCAGCGCGTCCTCGAGCTCGGTGCGATCGCGCAGCGTTATGACGGCCCCGAGATCGCGCCCGCCCTCGGTCACGCGCATCCGGCTGGCGAGCAGGAATCGCCCGGCGTGCAGCACGATCCGGTCAGCGACGTCCGGTGCTCCTGGCACCATCAACTCGCGCAGTTCGCCGGGTGCGAGCACGTCGCGCATCGGCCGGCCGGTGTCTCTGAGCGTGCTGCCGAGCAGCAGTCGGGCCTGGTCGTTGACCAGCGTGATCCGGCCGCCGGGGTCCAGTGCCACGACCCCCTCGCGGATCCCGTGCAGGGTGGCCTCGCGTTCCTGTACCAGTGCGGCGATCTCGTCCAGCTCCAGGCCGAACGTCTGCCGCTTCAGCCGTCGGGCCAGCAGCACCGCGACGGCCAGCCCGACCGCCACGGCGACGGCGAGGTAGACGCCGAACGAGGTCAGCTCGCTGGTCACCTCGTCGGCGAAGTCCTTCTCCTCGACACCGACGGACACCTCGCCGACAATGCGGCCACCGGGCGCGACCACCGGTGCCTTGCCGTTGGCCGAGTAGCCCAGGTTCCCGTTGTCGATGCCGACGTGGGTGTGCCCGTCCAGCGCGACTACCGGCTCCTCGACCTTCAGCCCGATCAGGTTCGGGTGCGGGTGCGAGTAGCGCACGCCGTTCCGGTCGATCACCACGACGTACGAGGCGTGCGTGTTATCCATGATCGACTTTGCCAGTGCCTGCACACCGGCCGGGCGCGCGCTGCTCAGCGCGTCGATCACCTCGGGCATCGCCGCGGTCGCGCTCGCGATCGCCAGCGCGCGCTGCTCGTACTGGCTATTGAGCTGGGCCTGGACGGTGCGGGCCAAGAGCGCGAAGCCGACCGCGCCCGCGAGCACGAGCACGACCACCTGCCCGGCCAGCAACTGCGCGGACAGCCTGCGACCTCGACGGAGCCAGCGCACCACGAGCTCAGTGTGCCTGCCGGGGACCACTTGTGACGAGTTCAGGCGCCGACTGTAAGTCCAGGCGCCCGCGGAGGCGACGAAGGAGCCGGAGCCATAGGCGTTGAGCTTTATGAGCACAACGCGCATTACGAGATGTGGCGAGAACAAGCCGCACATGGTTCCCGAGCTGCCGCTACCGCACGTAGACCTGTCCCGGGCCCGGTACTGCGGTCCAGGTCACATCCACTCGCAGGAACAGGACGGAGACGAGACATGGCCGGACGACGAGCCCGTCGTGCTGACGCGGCCTCGAGCGATGCGTCAGGTACCGCCGCGCGCATCGAGATCGCCGCACTGACCAAGCGCTTCCTTACGCCGAAGGGTGAGGCCTTCACCGCCATCCGCGATGTGAGCTTCACCGTCGAGCCAGGACAGTTCTGCGCGATCGTCGGCCCGACGGGGTGTGGCAAGTCCACCACGCTCGGGCAGGTCTCCGGCCTGGAACGGCCCAGCGCGGGATCGGTCAAGGTGGGCGGTCGGGAGGTACGCGGCATCACCACGGGCGTCGGCTTCATGTTCCAGTCCGACGCCCTGTTCCCGTGGAAGAGCGTGCTCGGGAACGTCATGACCGGCCCCACGCTGAGCGGGATGGCCCGCAAGGATGCCATCACGCTGTCCCGGGACTGGCTGCGCCGGGTGGGCCTGGCCGGCTTCGAGGATCGCTACCCGCACCAGCTGTCCGGTGGCATGCGCAAGCGCGTCGCGATGGCGGCGGCACTCATCAACGAACCAAAGATCCTGCTGATGGACGAGCCGTTCGGCGCGCTGGACGTGCAGACGAAGGCGATCATGCAGACCGAGTTGCTCGGGCTGTGGGAGCAACTGCGCCCCTCGGTGCTGTTCATCACCCACGATCTGGACGAGGCCGTGGCGCTCGCCGACCGGGTGTTCATCATGACCAGCAGCCCCGGATCGATCAAGCACAGCTTCGACATCGACCTGCCCCGACCGCGGGGCGAGGTGCAGGAGATCCGGCACGAACCGCGGTTCCTCGAGCTGCAAGGCCAGATCTGGGCCTCGCTCAAGGACGAGGTCGACCGTGCCTATGCGCAGACGTCGGCCGCATGAAGATGCCGACGCTCAGTGTTAGGGAGACCCCGGTGGACACGACGCTTCCCACGCCTCCGGCCGCCGTCACGGCTGCTGCGGACATCGACACCAGCCTGCAGGTCAGCGCCCGTCGCGCGCGCCGCCGGCGCACCGCGCTGGTCTGGCTCGGCCGGATCCTGGTGCCGGTCATCATCGTCGGCGGCTGGCAGTGGTTCACCACCGTCGGCCTCGTCGACAAGTTCTTCTTCGGCCAGCCGTCCGGCGTCTACCACAGCCTGGTGGATCTGTTCACCAAGGGCACCGCGTTCGGATCGATCTGGATGAACCTGTGGATCACCATCAAGGAGGCCCTCTACGGCTTCCTGCTGGGCACCGGCGCCGGCATCGTGCTGGGACTGCTCCTCGGCCAGAACCGATTCCTCGCCGAAGTCCTCGGCCCGTATATCAAGATCGCCAACTCGATCCCGCGGATCATCCTGGGGTCGATCTTCGTGGTGGCCTTCGGCCTCGGCACGTTCCCGAAGGTGCTTCTGGCTGCCGTCCTCGTCTTCTTCATCGTCTTCTTCAACGCCTTCCAGGGCGTCCGCGAAGTCGATCAGAACCTCGTCGCGAACGTGCGGGTGCTCGGTGCGTCACCGTTGCAGGTCGCCCGCCACGTCACGATCCCGTCGGCGCTGACGTGGATCATCGCCAGCCTGCACACCGCGTTCGGCTTCGCGATCATCGGCGCCCTCGTCGCCGAGGTGCTCGGCGCGCAACACGGCATCGGCCTGATCATCGTCCAGGCGCAGGGCCAGTTCGACATGGACACCGTCTTCGCCTGCATGTTGATCATGGCAGTCGTCACGCTCGTCGCCGAGTACTTCCTCGCGCAGCTCGAGAAGCGCGTGCTGGCCTGGCGACCGCCCAGCCGCTCGGAGGCTCAGGCGATCTGAGTCCACCCCACGCTTCGGCGACCGCCGCGGCCAGTCCGAAATCACCAACAGAAGGGAACAGCAACATGTTCAAACGCACGATCTGCGTGGCCGCCGCGGTGGGCACGCTCGCCCTGGGCACCGCCGCGTGCTCGAGCAGCACCAAGAGCAGCGATTCGGCCAAGACGCCCACGGTCAGGCTCATGGTCGGTGGCATCGACAAGCAGATCTACCTGCCGTATCAGCTGGCGCAGAACCTCGGCTTCTACAAGAAGTACGGCGTCAAGGTAGAGCTCTCCACCGAGCAGAACGGCGGTGTCGGGGCCGAGGACGCGATGGCCTCCGGACAGGTCGACATGGCCGGCGCGTGGTACATCCACACCATCGACTTCCAGGCCAAGGGCAAGAACATCATCAACGTCGTGCAGCTGTCCGGCGCTCCCGGCGAGCGTGAGATGTGCGGCACGAACAGCGGCGTCCACTCCGCGGCCGACTTCAAGGGCAAGACGCTCGGTGTCACCGACCTGGGCTCGGGTACTGACGAGCTGACCCAGTTCATGGCCTCGCAGCACGGCATCTCGCGCAGCCAGTACAAGCCGCTCGCCGTTGGCGCCGGCGCCACGGCCATTGCGGCCATCCAGCGCAACACCGCGCAGTGCGTGATGACGACTCAGCCGACCGTGGGTGCGCTGGAGTCGAAGAAGCTCGCGTACCCGGCGATCGACCTCGCCACGACCCAGGGAGCCCAGGCTGCCCTCGGCGGGGCCTGGCCGGCAGCGGGCGTGTTGGCCCAGGCGAGCTGGGTGAAGTCGCACCAGAAGGCGGTGCAGGCGGTCGTGGACGCCCTCGTCGCCACCATGCACTGGATCAACACCCACTCGGCCACCGACATCGCCGACAAGATGCCGGCCCAGTTCGTCTCGAACTCCACGATCAGCAAGGCGCAGTACATCGCCGGCCTGACCACGGACAAGGGTCAGTTCCTGCCTGACGGCATCATGCCGGCCGGTGGCCCGAAGACGATCTACGCCATGGAGAAGACGCTGGGAGTCGACGTCGGCAAGGTGACGTTGGCGAACACGTTCACCAACACCTACGCGATGCAGGCCAACCAGCTCGAAGGCACCAGCGTGACAACGAACCCGGCGACCGCCGCCGGCTGACACCGTCCCGTTCCCGATTCGGGAGTTTTTCGTCCACCCCTCGGACGAGAAACTCCCGAATCGGGCAGTTAATCGTGCTCGACGTCGATGTTGCCGTCCGCGAGGTGCACGGTGATCGTCACCGGCGCACCGGTCGAGCCCGTTGGCGGCAGCACGGTGTGGTCGATGTCGTAGCCGTGCGTGCGGTGGAAACCGCCGCCGTGGGTGTCCGCGACGTTGTCACCGTCCACGGTGATCTCGCCGATCCGGACGTTGGCGTGCACCGTCGCGTTGAGCGTGCTCGGCAGCAGGATCCGCACCTGTCCGGCCGCCATCGTGATGTCGACGTCGCGCGCAGCGGTGACCGGGCCGATGCTGCGCAGGTCGAGCGTCCCCTTGCCGAACGCCAGCGCGTAGTCCGACTTCAGCTGGCTGACCGCGGTCGGTGTCCAGTCCGTCTGGCCGACGCCGTCGTGCAGTGACGCGTGCGAGTTGCCGAACGCGATCATGCCGGCCACCGCGGGGATCAGCAGCGGCGCCATCGACCACGGCGTGCGGCGCAGCGCCATCCCGATCAGCAGGCCGACTGCGACGATGCCGCCGGTCACCCAGAAGTAGACGGGCAGGTGAATGCCGGTGACGGCGTCGGTGATGCCCAGGGCGGTCAGCGTCGCGACCAGCGCACCCAGCACGGCGATCCGGACGGGGAAGGCGCGGCGCCGACGCTCGCGGCTGGCCTGCTTGGCCTCGGCCAGCCAGGCCCGGGTCGATCCCACCCAGTAGGGGGCGTTGGGGTCGGACGGCGCGGCCTCGCCGTCCTTATTCAGGCTGACCGTGGGTGCCGCGCCCGGAACGTCGTCGCGGCTGCGCGAGACGTAACCGTGCCGGCCGAACACGACCACGAGCAGGATCACCACGATCATGACGGGGAAGAACGGCCCGGGCGCCCACCAGCTGAACGCGACGATCCAGAGCGCGATGGCCACCACGGTGGCGACGAGCCAGATCGGCACGCGACGGCGCCGGAGCGCGCCCACGATCCGGTCGACCGGAGCGTTGACCGCGCCCTCCTCCGGGATCGCGGCCCACGCGATGACATACGCGAGGACGCCGGCGCCACCGAAGAACGCGGACACCGCGAACAGCACCCGGAACAGCACGGGGTCGAGGTTGAAGTACTGGCCCAGGCCGCCGGCCACGCCGGCGCCCACCCGATCGGTGCGGCTGCGGCGCATCAGGCGCTGCGGGGGCTGGGGTGGCGGAGGCGGCTGCGGCGGGATCCAGCCGGTATCGGTCGTTGTCATAACATCCAGGTTGCCGTCACGGGCCGTCGGGCGCATCGGGTTCCCCCCTGAACCGCACCCTGAATCGCGGTATCAGGGCCTCACCTGATGCCGCTCGGCAATGCGACGGGGAATCATGGGGTGGTGACCGTAACCGTTCCCGCAACGCGCCGGCTGTACCGCGCGACCGAGCACGGTTACCTCGCCGGGGTCGCCGCGGGGATCGCCGAGCACGTGCACGTCAGGGCCCGGATCATCCGGATCGCGTTCGTGATCCTCTCCTTCGCCGGCGGCCTCGGGCTGGCGCTCTACGGCGCGTACTGGATCGTGCTGCCGACCCCTCCCGACGCGCGTCCCTCGCGCCTGCCCGGTTGGATGGAGTACGTCATCGGCGGTGTGATCGCTGCCGTGGCCATCGGCTCGGCCGTCTACACCGGCCGGGTCGGCGGGCTGTTCGTGCCGACCATGTTCGCGTGCATCGGCGGCGCGCTGATCTGGCGGCAGGCCACCGACCTTGAGCGCGATCGACTGCTGCGGCTCTCGCGGGCGTCCCTCGCCGCCGGGCACACCGACCGCGCCGGCCGGCTGCGCCTCGCGTCCGGTGCGGTGCTCGTCGCCTGCGGCGGCGTACTCGTGCTGAACCGGGCCGACTTCACCGCGCTGCGCGACGGTTTCCTGGCCATGGTCGTCACGATCATCGGGCTGGCGCTGGTCACCGGACCGCTGTGGATCCGGTTGATGTCCCAGCTCGGTGCCGAGCGTAGCGAGCGCATCCGCAGTCAGGAGCGTGCGGACATCGCGGCCCACCTGCACGACTCGGTGCTGCAGACGCTGGCACTGATCCAGCGCAACGCCGGCTCGCCGCGAGAGGTGAGCCGACTGGCCCGCGGCCAGGAGCGCGAGCTGCGTAACCTGCTCTACGGCACACGCACCACGTCCGGTCAGCTCGCGAGCGAGCTGCGCGTCGCCGCGGCCGAGGTGGAGGACTCCTACGCGATCTCGGTCGAGATCGTCCTCGTAGGCGATGCCGTACTCGACGACGGTTTGGCCGCGGCCGCCGCAGCGAGCCGCGAGGCGCTCGTCAACGCGGCCAAGCACGCGGGCGTCACGACGGTCTCGCTGTACGCCGAGGTCGAGGCCGACTCGGTGAGTATCTTCGTCAAGGACCGCGGCGTCGGCTTCGACGTCGACGCGATCGCCGAGGACCGGCAGGGCGTGCGAAGTTCGATCATCGGCCGCATCCAGCGACACGGTGGCCAGGTGACGGTCCGCAGCCAACCGGGCGGCGGCACCGAAGTAGAGATCAGGATGCCGCGGTGAGCGTGAGAGTTGTACTGGTGGACGATCACGGGATGTTCCGTGCCGGCGTCCGGGCCGAGCTCGGTGACGCCGTCGACGTCGTGGGCGAGGCGGGCACGCCGGCCGAGGCCATCTCGACGATCCGCGAGCTGCGCCCGGACGTCGTGCTGCTGGACGTGCACATGCCCGACGGCGGTGGCCTCGCGGTGCTGGAGGCGCTCGGGACGGAGCTGCCGGACACGCGCTTCCTCGCGCTGTCCGTGTCCGACGCGGCGGAGGACGTCATCGCGATCATCCGAGCCGGCGCTCGCGGTTATGTCACCAAGACGATCTCGGCGACCGACCTGGCCGACGCCGTGCGCCGGGTGGCCGACGGTGACGTGGTGTTCAGCCCGCGGCTGGCCGGGTTCGTACTGGACGCGTTCCGCGAGGCTCCGGTCACCCCGTCCGTCGATCCGGAGTTCGACCAGCTGACGCCGCGTGAGCGCGAGGTGCTGCGGCTGCTGGCACGCGGCTACGCCTACAAGGAGATCGCGGCGGAGCTGTTCATCTCGATCAAGACGGTGGAAACGCACGCGTCGAACGTGCTGCGCAAGCTGCAGCTGTCCTGCCGGCACCAGCTGACCCGCTGGGCCGCCGACCGTCGCATGCTCTGACCGATTCGGGAGTTTCCCGTCCGACAGGTGGACGGGAAACTCCCGAATCCAGCGCGGTCAGCGTTCCCCGCGGCAGACCTGCAGGACGGCGTCGGCCAGGTGCGCGCCGTCCCGCCCGAGCGCCGAGCGGTACGCGTCGAGGATCACCCGCTCGCGCCCGAGTTCGACGCGCGTGCCGCCCCCGTTCATGCGGGCGGTCTGGATGCGTCGCGACAGGCGGGCGCGCTCGTTGACGAGGTTGACAATCGCCTCGTCCAGGGCGTCGATCTGCCCGCGCAGCAGCGGGATCGGGTCGACGACCGCAACGGGCGGCAGGCCGGCGTCGGTGGGGTTCAGTGCCGTGGTCATCGTGATGCCTTTCAGATGGCCCGTGTCACGAGTGCCGCAGGACGCGCATGGAAAACGCCCCGGGGCTCTCGGCCCGGGGCGTCGGTGGTTGTGAGTTCAGCCGGCAACGACGGGGACCGTGGAGCGGTACCCGTAGAAAAATCGGCCAGCAGGGTGAAGCACGAGGCAATACTGGCACGCGCTCTCACTCAGCGGCAAGCGCGTCCCAAGAGGTGGGACGCGCTTGCTCGGACCCGGTTGCCCGTTGTCGGCGTGGTTCGGGAGTAGCGTCACGAATTAGACGGATATGCGGCGGGGCGCGCCCTCGAATTGACAGTCGTCGCCGCTCGGATTCGAGGAGGCTGCGGTGACCGACGTCGCTAACCCGGGCAATGGCCCGGTACATCCAGGGGCTGGAACAGGAACGTTGGAGTACGGCGCCGAGGACGCGACCAGTGGTCTCAAGCGCCACATCGGCCCGGTAGGCCTGCTGTTCGCGGGCGTCGGTTCGATCATCGGCTCGGGCTGGCTGTTCGGCGCGTTCAAGGCGACGCATCTCGCCGGCCCGGTGGCGATCTTCGCCTGGGTGCTCGGCGCCGTCATGATCATGCTGATCGGCCTGGTGTACTGCGAACTCGGCGCGATGTTCCCGGTATCAGGTGGCGTGGTCCGGTTCCCGCACTACTCGTTCGGCTCGTTCGCCAGCTTCACCATGGGCTGGGTCACCTGGGTCGCGGCCGCGGTGGTGGCGCCCATCGAGGTAGAGGGTGCCATCGCGTACGCGAGCAGCTACCGGCACGGGCTGCTGAACTCGCACGCCGTGCTGAGCTGGCCGGAAGGCTACCTCATCGCCGCCGCCGGCATGCTGTTCTTCTCCTTCGTCAACCTGATCGGCATCCGCTGGTTCGCCCGGCTGAACAACGTCATCGTCTGGTGGAAGCTGGCGATCATTCTGATCACGATCTTCGCCTTCCTGTTCACCACGTTCCACACCGCGAACTTCACCAAGTACGGGTTCGCCCCCGATGGCGCCAAGGGCATGTTCCACGCGATCGTCGTCGCTGGCATCGTCTTCTCGTTCCTCGGTTTCCGGCAGGGTGTCGAGCTGGGCGGCGAGAGCGACAACCCCAAGCGCAACATCCCACTCGCGGTCATCGGATCGATCGTGATCACCGCGATCATCTACGTGCTGCTGCAGATCGCGTACATCGGCGCAGTCCGGCCGTCGGACCTGGCGAGTGCGCACGGCTGGGCCAACCTGGCGTTCACGAACGACGCCGGGCCGCTGGCTGCGATCGCGTCGCTGATCGGGCTGTCCTGGCTGTCGACGATCCTGCTCGTCGACGCGGTCGTGTCACCCGCCGACACCGGGCTGATCTACACAACGGTGACCGCGCGCCTGTCGTACGCGATGGCGCGCAACGACAACGCCCCGCGTCAGTTGGCCAAGACCAGCAGCCGCGGCGTCCCGTGGGCCAGCGTGGCGCTTGCCTTCGTCGTCGGGCTGATCATCTTCTTGCCGTTCCCGAGTTGGAGCAAGCTGGTCGGCTTCGTGACCTCGGCGACGGTGCTCTCGTTCGGCTCCGGGTCGCTGGTGCTGATGTCCATGCGCCAGCAGATGCCTGAGCAGGAGCGGCCGTTCCGCCTGCCGGGCGGGCACGTCATCCCGCTTCTCGCCTTCTACGCGGCCAACCTGATGATCTACTGGGCCGGTTGGGACGTGGACTGGAAGCTGTTCGCGACGGTCGGCATCGGCCTGGTGATCCTGCTCGCCCAATTGATCTATCGGCCCGACCTGCGGCGCGTTCTGCAGTTCCGTCACGGCTGGTGGATCCTGCTGTGGTTCGGCGGTCTGGCCGCTATCTCCTGGCAGGGCATCTACAGCTCGGACGACACGGCGCAGGGGCAGCAGAACAACATCGGCTTCGGCTGGGCGTTTCTCGTCATCGCCGGCCTCACCATCATCATCTACGTGCTGGCGATCTGGTCCCGGCTCTCGCCCGAGCAGGCGCGTGCCCAGGTTGCCGGCACACCGGCCGACGCGCCGGAGGGTCTGGTCGCCGACGCCTGAGCCGGCCGTCGGTAGGCGGAACTAGGCTGGTGGTAGATGAGTACCGACGGCCTGTTCGACCTGCGCGGCGCGCAGCTCGAGCCGTCGCGACCCCGGCTGAAGACCGATGCGGTGCAGCTGCTCGACGGGCTCAATCCCCAGCAACGGGCGGCCGTTCTGCACGAGGGCGGTCCGCTGCTGATCGTCGCGGGCGCGGGTTCGGGCAAGACGCGGGTGCTCACCAACCGGATCGCCTACCTGCTCGCCGAGCGGGACGCGACACCGGGCCAGATCCTGGCGATCACCTTCACAAACAAGGCCGCCGGCGAGATGAAGGAGCGGGTTGCGGCGCTGATCGGGCCGCGCGCGCGATCGATGTGGGTGAGCACGTTCCACTCGATGTGCGTGCGGATCCTGCGGGCCGAAGCGAAGACGATCGAGCTCAAGTCCTCGTTCTCCATCTACGACGCCGACGACTCGAAGCGGTTGATGACGATGGTCGGGCGCGAGCTCGACCTGGACCCGAAGCGATACCCGGCGCGCTCGCTGTCGGCGCAGGTCAGCAACCTCAAGAACGAGCTCGTCACGCCTGAGGCGTGGGCGGACCAGGCCTCCAACGCGCACGAGAAGGTGCTCGCCGAGGCGTACACCCGCTATCAGCAAAGGCTGATCGACGCGCACGCGCTCGACTTCGACGACCTGATCATGCGCACCGTCCGCCTCCTGCAGGATCACGCCGGCGTCGCCGAGCACTATCTGCGGCGGTTCCGCCACGTCCTCGTCGACGAGTACCAGGACACCAACCACGCGCAGTACATGCTGGTGCGCGAGCTGACCCAGCCGGTCGAGAGCCTCGGCGCAGCGGAGCTGGCAGTCGTCGGTGACGCCGACCAGTCGATCTACGCGTTCCGTGGCGCGACCATCCGCAACATCCTCGAGTTCGAGCGCGACTACCCGAACGCGACGACGATCCTGCTCGAGCAGAACTACCGCTCGACGCAGACGATCCTCAACGCGGCCAACGCTGTCATCGCCCGCAACCCGGACCGCAAGCCGAAGAACCGGTGGTCCGAGGCGGGCTCGGGCGAGCCGATCCAGGGGTACGTCGCGGAGAACGAGCACGACGAGGCGGCCTGGGTCGCGCAGCAGATCGAGGCGCTGTCCGACGAGCACGGTGTCAAGGCTTCGGACGTCGCTGTCTTCTATCGCACCAACGCGCAGTCACGTGTGTTCGAGGAGGTGTTCATCCGCGTCGGCCTGCCGTACAAGGTCGTCGGCGGAGTTCGCTTCTACGAGCGCAGGGAGATCCGCGACGCGCTGGCCTACCTGCGGACCATCGCCAACCCGGACGACGTCGTGTCGCTGCGGCGCATCCTCAACACGCCGCGGCGGGGCATCGGTGATCGCGCCGAGGCCTGCGTGGAGGTTCTCGCCGAGCAGGAGCGGATCTCCTTCGGCGCCGCGCTCGAGCGTGCCGACGAGGCGTTCGGCATCGCGGTCCGCTCGTTCAACGCGATCCGCGACTTCACCGCGCTGCTGACCGGGCTGCGCGCCGTGCTGGCCGGGCCGGACGGCACGCCGTCCTCGATCCTGGAGGCCGTCCTGGATCGGACGGGCTACCTGGCCGAGCTCGAGGCCAGCCGCGATCCGCAGGACGAGGGCCGCGTCGACAACCTGCGAGAGCTGGTCAGCGTCGCGCGCGAGTTCGAGGAGCAGCGGGCCGGCTCGGACGAGGCCACCTCGCTGGACGCGTTCCTGGAGCAGGTGTCGCTCGTCGCGGACGCCGACTCCATTCCCGATGCCACAGGGGGTGTCGTGACACTGATGACGCTGCACACCGCGAAGGGGCTGGAGTTCCCGGTCGTGTTCCTGACCGGGTTGGAGGACGGCGTCTTCCCGCACCTGCGCACGCTCAGTGATCCTGCCGAGCTGGCCGAGGAGCGACGGCTGGCCTACGTCGGCATCACCCGCGCGCGGGAGCGGCTGTACATCTCGCGCGCGCTCGCCCGGTCGGCCTGGGGGGCGCCATCGTGGAACCCGCCGTCGCGCTTCCTGGACGAGGTGCCGGCCGAGTTGGTGCGGTGGAGCGGCGCGGTGGGGCGCCAGCCGTTCGCGGTCGGGTACGGAGATGACGGCCCGTCGCGCTATAGCGATCACGGCTACCGGGCGCCGCGTAGGGCGAGTGCGCAGGAGCAACTGGCGGCGTCGAAGCTGGCTCGTGGTGCGCTGCGCGGCGGGGTCGGCAACCGGGCCATCCCGTCGCTCGACATCGGCGACCGCGTGACCCACGACGCGTGGGGGCTGGGTTCGGTGGTGGCCACGCGCGGTTCCGGCGAGGGGGCGCAGGCGCAGATCGACTTCGGCACCGCGGGCGTCAAGTGGCTCATGCTCCGGTACGCACCCGTCCAGAAGCTCTAGTCGCTCCCCAAGATCCGGACGGTGACGCCCAGCTTGCGGGCTTCGACGAGCTTGGCATCCACCGTGACCAGCGGAGCCGCGAGCGATAGCGCCAGCACGACGTACGAAGCGTCGTAGGCCGTGAAGTTGCCCAGCAGCCTCAAGATGGCGCTCAGCGAACTCGTCATGGAATATCCGCTCGATGGTCATCGAGGCGAAGTCCTCGATCGCCTCGAGCGCTGTGGACGCGGGCAGTCGACCGCCGAGCACGTGCCCGCGCAGTGCGCTCGTCACCTCGAAGTCGACGAGAGCCGGGCAGTGCAGGTCCTCGCGTGCGACGACTGCCGCGACGTCGGGGTCGGGGACTGATCTACCAGCACGTGTACGAAAGCCGAGGCGTCGAGGACGCAGATCACGAGCTCTCGCGCAGTCGACGGATCTCATCGATCGTCTCTTGCCGCGTGGGGCTGCCGCCGAACTACGGCCAGTGAACCCACACGCGGGCCGGAAAGGCAGCTCGCGCCGCGGTCGAACGCATCAGCATCTCATCGCCGAGCCCGGCCTGAACGGGCAGAACCTATAGCGCGGTTCGGTCGTGGACTCGACGCATCTGTGGCGGGCCACGTCGGGTGGCCCGCCACAGATGGTCGTCAGCTGATCACGTTGCCGGGGGCCCAACCAGGGCTCGGCACTCTCCGCTCACGCGGCCGTGGACCGTGTTCGGGCCGTAGCCAGCAGGCATGCCCTGGGTGGCGTCACCGAACTGGGCTGCAGGCGTATTGCTCCAGCAGTTGAGCCCGCCCCAGATCTGGTTGGCCACGACCTCGGTCGAGTCGACACCCTGCGGATTGTCCGTCGCGAGGTTGGAATAGTTGTGCATGATCGTCACGGTGCCGTGGACGACGTTGCGGATGAAGCCCATCCAGCAACCGGCCCAGCGGTCGAGCATGATCCGACCGTAGAAGGTGTTGTCCTTCAAGACCAGTTCGTGCCCGATCGGTGCGTTCGGGTCGTTGTCGGTGCAGGTACGGCCCCAGCCACCTGCGACGAACGAGATGTTGCCGTAGACCGTGTCGCCGTTGAGGTACATGGACAGGGCACGGTAGGCGCCGATCTTCCCGTACACGACGTCCTTGGACGGCGGGTTCGAGTGCGAGCCGTCGCAGCCGAGCTCGGCGGTACAGCCCAGGGCCAGCGTGGCTCCATCATCGACGTCGATGTTGCCGTGGATCTTCATCGTGTTCGACGAGATCGCGAACAGGGTCGAGCCGCGATTGAGCTGGACGTTGCCGTGGATCGTGATGGACGCCCCGTCCGGAACCATGCACAGTCCGGACACCACCAGGCCGTTGTAGGTGCCCGACGTGAGCATGCCCGGATTGCTCCAACCCGAGCCGGAGCACATCTTGGCGTGATGGGTTACGTGGCGCGTTGCTGCTTGGCTGGCGCTCATGCCGACGACGGACGTGACCGCCGCGACCGCGAGTACCAGCAGACTTCGTGCGATCGGCCTCATACCTACCCCCAATAGGTCCGGGGCCGTCCCTTCCGGGCCGACCCGTGGCGGTGGCCGGGCGCCGCCGGACTCCGCGCCTTGTCGTGCGGGTCCACCGGCCTGGTCCGAACCAGCGCCGCCTGCGGGTCCGGGGCCAGCCGGGCCGCAGGGTTGAGGGGACGCTAGGACCGTGATCTTGGGGTGTCAACGGACAAGCTGGGCGAATCCAATGGCACCTGTCGCGGCGTCTTCCGGCTTGCGACGTGTGCCCGATCTGCGGTGCAGTTCAGCGGCAGTCGGGTCGCTGCCGGCTTCCGTGGCGGTCGTCGTCGTTTCGCGCGTCCTGTTCGTCCGTCAGGTGGTAGTCCAAGCGTTACGGGCGGCTCGTTTCGTGGCACGATTTCGATGTGATTCCCGACCTCGATGACGGCATCGTCGTCGAGGTCGTCTCGGCTCCGCATGGAACCGGTGCGTCATGAAGGCGTGCGTCGGTGTTACCGATCAGGGCTGGTACGAATTCCTGGCCGCGCGGCCACACCTGACCGAGGCCAACTTCTGGCTCCCGAGCGGCGGCCCCGCGACGTTCCGGGTCATCGCGCCCGGCGACCCGCTGCTATTCAAGACGCACTACCCGCACAACCGCCTTGTCGGCGGCGGGATCTTGAGTGACTATCGGCGCCTGCCGATGAGCCTGGCGTGGGACGCCTTCGGCGAGGAGAACGGCGCCGCGTCGCTCGTGGAGATGCGGCGCGCGATCGCGAAGTACCGCAAGGCACCATTGCAGGCCGACGAAGATCCGGTCATTGGTTGCGTGATGCTCCGCGACGTCGCTTTCCCGCCGGCAAGTGATGTGCTGCCGGCCCCCGATGACTTCGCGAAGAACATCGTGCAGTGGAAGGGATACACCCTGGGCGCCGAGTCGCAGTCGCCTGTCGAGCGGATGTTTCGCTGGCTGGTCGGGGTCTCGCCCGGTGCGCTGGGTGGGGTGGACGTGGTGCAGATGCCTGACGGACCCATGTTCGGCCGACCCAGGCTGGTCGCTCCCCGCCTCGGGCAGGACGCGTTCGTGGCTGTCGTTCAGGATGCTTACCGGATGCGCTGCGCCGTGACTGGGGCGAAGATTCGGCCCGCGCTGCAGGCGGCGCACATCCGTCCCGTTGCTCGCGACGGCCAGCACCGGGTCGACAACGGGCTGCTGCTTCGAGCCGATGTGCACATAATGTTCGACCGCGGCTACCTGGGGGTTGATCCCCAGACCAAAGCGCTGCACGTCAGTGCGCGCCTGCGGACCACATTCGGGAACGGGGAGGAGTTCTACGCGAAAGCGGGGACCAGAATCGCTGTTCCCGAGCGTCGCGTTGATCGTCCTAACCGCGAGTTCCTGGAGTGGCACATGGACGAGGTCTTCCAGCCGTGAGTCTCCGCCGCGCTCACGTGAACGCGGCGGACCGTCCGACGTTGGTGCAGATCGCTGGCTACGACAACGCGGACGCAACAAGGTCGCGAGCGGGCCCGCGGGCGTACCGGACAGCGGCCCGGCATACGCTCCGTACCGTGGCTGAACGCATCAGGATCGTCATCGCCAAACCGGGCCTGGACGGGCACGACCGCGGCGCGAAGGTGATCGCCCGTGCGCTGCGCGACGCCGGCATGGAGGTCGTCTACACCGGCCTGCACCAGACGCCGGAGCAGATCGTGCAGACGGTGATCAAGGAGGACGCGGACGCGGTCGGCCTGTCCGTCCTGTCCGGCGCGCACATGACCCTGTTCGCCAAGACGATGGACCTGCTGGCCGCGCAGGGGGTGAGCGACGTGAAGGTGTTCGGCGGCGGGATCATCCCGGAGGCCGACATCCCGGCCCTGGAGAAGTCCGGCGTCGCCAAGATCTTCACTCCCGGCGCGACGATGGACGAGGTCGTCCAGTGGGTCCGGACGAACGTCGGCACAGACGAACCGGACGATCCCGAAGGAGGGTGAATCCAGTCTCAGGCCGTCCTGCTACCTGGTGGTAGTGCATAGGCTCCGAGCGGTTTGTCGCAAAGCAACACAATCACGAGATCGGACTTGAGTCAGTGGATCTGTTCGAGTACCAAGCCAAGCAGTTGTTCCAGAAGTACGGCGTGCCGGTCGGTCTGGGTGAGGTCGCCGAGACCCCCGACGAGGCCAGGGCGATCGCCGAGCGCATCGGCGGCGTCACCGTCGTCAAGGCGCAGGTGAAGGTCGGCGGCCGCGGCAAGGCGGGCGGCGTCAAGGTGGCCAGGACGCCGGACGATGCACGCGCGAACGCCGCGCAGATCCTGGGCATGGACATCAAGGGCCACACGGTGCACCGCGTGCTCGTCGATCCGGGCGCGGACATCAAACAGGAGTACTACGTCTCCTACCTGCTCGACCGCGCCAACCGCACCTTCCTGGCGATGGCCTCGTACGAGGGTGGCATGGAGATCGAGCAGCTCGCGGTCGAGCGTCCCGACGCGCTGGCCAAGGTGCCGGTCGACGCGATCGAGGGCGTCGATCTGGCCAAGGCCCGCGAGATCGCGGTGGCGGCGAAGTTCCCGGCCGAGCTAGTCGATCAGGTCGCCGAGATCCTGGTCAAGCTGTGGGAGACGTTCGTCGGCACCGACGCCACGCTGGTCGAGGTGAACCCGCTGGCCCGCGTCGGAAATGGAGACATCCTGGCGCTCGACGGCAAGGTCACCCTCGATGCGAACGCGGACTTCCGCCAGCCGGGCAACGCCGCGTTCGAGGACAAGCAGGCGGCGGACCCGCTGGAGCAGAAGGCCAAGGAGAAGCA
Organism: Jatrophihabitantaceae bacterium; assembly: GCA_050742975.1. Lineage (GTDB taxonomy): Bacteria > Actinomycetota > Actinomycetes > Mycobacteriales > Jatrophihabitantaceae > JBDTGE01. Next base: position 37,133 of record JBOGDQ010000146.1, on the reverse strand, counting down.
CCTCAATTACGTGAAGCTGGACGGTGAGGTAGGCATCATCGGCAACGGCGCCGGCCTGGTCATGTCGACGCTGGACGTCGTCGCGTATGCGGGCGAGAAGCACGGCGGCGTCAAGCCGGCCAACTTCCTCGACATCGGCGGCGGCGCGAGCGCCGAGGTGATGGCCAACGGCCTCGACATCATCCTGAACGACCCGTCGGTGCGCTCGGTGTTCGTCAACGTCTTCGGCGGCATCACCGCCTGCGACGCCGTCGCGAACGGCATCGTCGGCGCGCTGAAGACACTCGGCGACGAGGCGAACAAACCACTCGTCGTCCGGCTGGACGGTAACAACGTCGTCGAGGGGCGGCGGATCCTGACCGAGGCCGCGCACCCGCTGGTCACCCTGGTCGACACGATGGACAGCGCGGCCGACAAAGCTGCCGAGCTTGCTGACGCTGCGGCAGCAGCAAATGGGAATCGTGGGGGTCGTTCGTAGTGTCAATCTTTCTAGACGAGAAGTCCAAGATCATCGTCCAGGGCATCACCGGTGGCGAGGGCAGCAAGCACACGAAGCGGATGCTCGCATCGGGGTCGCAGATCGTCGGCGGCGTGAACGCGCGCAAGGCGGGGACGAAGGTCGACTTCGACGGCACCGTGCTCCCCGTGTTCGCGACGGTGGCCGAGGCGATGGGCGAGACCGGCGCGAACGTCACCGTCGGCTTCGTGCCGCCCGCGTTCACCAAGGACTCGGTGATGGAGGCGATCGACGCGCAGATCCCGCTGGCCGTCGTGATCACCGAAGGCGTCGCCGTCCACGACAGCGCGACGTTCTGGGCATATGCGCAGGGCAAGCAGACGCGCATCATCGGGCCGAACTGTCCCGGCCTGATCAGCCCCGGCAAGTCCAACGCCGGCATCATCCCGGCCGACATCACCAAGGCCGGCCGCATCGGGCTGGTGTCCAAGTCAGGCACGCTGACCTATCAGATGATGTACGAGCTGCGGGACCTCGGCTTCTCCACCTGCGTGGGCATCGGCGGCGACCCGATCATCGGCACCACGCACATCGACTGCCTCGAGGCGTTCCAGAACGACGAACAGACCGACGCGATCGTGATGATCGGCGAGATCGGTGGTGACGCCGAGGAGCGCGCCGCGGCCTACATCCAGGCCAACGTCACCAAGCCGGTCGTCGGCTACGTCGCGGGCTTCACCGCTCCCGAGGGCAAGACGATGGGGCACGCGGGCGCGATCGTGTCCGGCTCGTCCGGCACCGCGCAGGCGACGAAGGAAGCGCTCGAAGCCGCCGGTGTGCAGGTGGGCAAGACGCCGAGCGAGACCGCGCAGTTGATGCGGGCGATCGTCTCCGGCTGATCCCGGTTCCACCGTCCTGTTCCGCTGCTCCAAATCAATCCCGGTCCGCGCTCCGGTCCGGCTCCGCGAGTGGTCAGTTGCGCGGGCAAGTCGGCACCTGTAACTGACCACTCGGCTCACAACTGACCACTCGCGGCGGGTGGTGAGGTGTATCTGCAGCGCCCGCGCGGGACTCCTTTCCGTGACAAAGTCCTACAGCGGCCAGGCAAGTCCGGCATATCGCCATGCAGGAGCGAGATTTCGCGTGTTCGTTGTTTGCACAGCGCATTCCTAGGGCTAGCTTGACCGCTGAGAGGGACTCAACTTCGACGAGGAGAACGCCATGACGTTCCAACCGCCGCCACCGCCACCGCCGCCGGCCGGCCCGCCACCGGGCGGCCCGCCGCCGGGTGCATGGGGTCCGCCCGGCCGGCCCGGCCAGCCGTTCGACCCGAAGTCGGTCAACCAGCTCGACTGGGGAATTCTCGGCGCCGGCGTGCTGGCGTTCATCTTCTCCTTCGTCAGCTACTACACGGTCACCGTCTCGGGCGGCGGATTCAGCGCAACGGGCAGCGAGAACGCGTGGCACGGTTTCTTCGGCTGGTTCGCGATGTTCTGCGCGCTCGCCGGGTCCGCGCTCGTCGCAATGGTGCTGTTCGCTCCGCAGGTCAAGCTCCCGGTCCCGGCCCGACTTGCCGGCCTGGGCCTGTACACGGTCGCGACGCTGTGCGTCATCCTCGCGCTGTTCGTCTTCCCCGGCGGGAGCTACTCCGGCCCGGGTATCGACGAGGGCCACGGCTTCGGGTACTGGATCAGCCTGATCGTCATCATCGCCGGCCTGGTCCTGTCGCTGATGCGCTTCCAGCAGACCGGTGGCCAGCTGCCCGGCGCGCTGGCCAACATGCCGACCATCGGCGGGCACCGTCCGGGCGGTCCGGCCGGTCCGCCGCCCGGCTACGCGCCGCCCGTCCAGTCGCCGCCGCAGGCGCAGGGTCCGCCGGCCGGGTACGCCCCGCCGCCCCCTCCGCCACCGACGGGGCCGTGAGTCAGGCACAAACCGACGCGAACTGGGCCGGGGCACGCAAACTGCGTGCCCCGGCACAGTCTTTTCATAGCGGCCTATAGAGTCTTGGCGCAGTTGTCATCCACGGTGCACGACGTGCACCTCGAGAGGCTGGTGCTTATGACTGCCTATCCGCCGCCCCCGTCCGGCCCGCCGGCCGGTTACGGAGCGCCGAGAGCAGGCGTCGACCCGAAGTCGGTGAACCCGCTCGACTGGGGAGTCCTCGCTCTCGGGTTCCTCGCCTTCATCTTCTCCTTCTTCACGTACTACACCTTTGACGCCAAGGCCGACGCCGGCTGCGACTCCTCCAGCGGGGACGTCTGCTCGATCGGCAACAGCGCGTGGCACGGCTTCTTCGGCTGGTTCGGCGTCCTGCTTGTCCTCGTCGGAGCGATCGCCGTGGCGACAGCCGTTTTCGCACCCCGCGCCGCGTTGCCCGTCCCGGCCCGGCTGCTCGCCGTCGCCGGCCTCGGGCTCGGTGCGATCTGCACGCTGCTCGCGCTGGCCGTCGTCCCCGACGGCGAGTACCAGGGCCAGAGGATCCCGTCCGACAACAGCGAGGTCGACGCCGGACACGGCTGGGCCTACTGGCTCGTGCTCATCTGCGCCCTGGGCGCTCTGGTGCTGGCGATCCTGCGCCTGCAACAGACAGGGGGCGCCCGGCTGTCCAGCGCGATGGACGGCTCGGCCCCGCTGGGTGCCGGCTATCCGGCCGGTGCGCCCGCCGGATACGGCCCGCCGTCACAATCGCCGGGCTACGGGCCGCCGCAGGGGTACGGCCCACCGCCCCAGCCGCCGCCGGGCTACGGTGCGCCCCCGCAAGCGCCGCCGGGCTACGGCCCGCCACCGCAGGCGTATGGTGCGCCTCCGCAAGCGCCGCCGCCGGGTTACGGGCCGCCGCCGGGGCAGTAGCGCAAACCGACGGGCCGGAGCGCCTTGAAGCGTCCCGGCCCGCTCGGGTCCGGGCGTCTATACAGTTGGGACGCTGTCCACCGATCCACCCGCCGACACACTCGGGCCGGCTGCTCGCCGGTCCGCGATCGAGAGGTTGATGCGCAATGACCGCCTACGGGCCACCCGCCGCACCTGCCCGCCCGCCCGCGTCAGCCGAGCAGCGCGTCGCACTGCTGACCTACGTCGCCGGAGGCCTCGGCGTCCTGTCCTTCGTCTGGGGGTTCCTGACCTGGTTCACCCAGGGCAGCGGCGACCACGCGCCGAGCGCCGCCGGCTACTCGGTGAACGGGGCCGGCGCCACGGCGGTCATCGGGATCTCGCTCGCGGCCGGGTTCGTCGCCGTGGCTCGGGGGTACGAGAAGAAGTCCGCCTCGCTCGTCCCGGTCGCGCTCGCCGTCGCCGCCCTGCTCGTGGTTATCGGTGTGGTCATCGCCAAGGGCAACTTCGATGACGGCAGCGGGAACAGCGCCGACATCGGGATGGGCATCGGGCTCATCCTCGAGCTGATCACGGTGATCGTGCAGACCGCGGTGCTCGCCGTCGCGTGGCTGATGGCCACCGGACGGATGCCGGCACCGCGTCCGTCGGCACAGAACCAGCCACCGAACCAGCCACCGAACCAGCCGCAGTACCCGGGGTACCAGCCGCCGCAGTTGTACCAGTCCCCGCACGGCTACCAGCAGCCGCAGCAGGGCGGCTACGGCCCGCCGCCCGGCTACCCACCGCCGAGCGCGGCGACCCAGCAGCAGCCGACGCAGCAGTACCAACCGCAGTACCAGCCAGCGCCACAGCAGCAGCCGGTCCAGCACCAGCCGCAATACCAGCCGCCGCAACAGCAGCCGAGCGCACCGCCCCAGCAGCAGCCGACGCAGCCACCGCCGGCCCAGCCGACGACCCAGCACTACGCGCGACCCGACGACGAGGAACAGCAGGGCCCACGGCAGCAGTAGCGACCCCCCTCGGCGCGTCTGCGCCACAACCGGCGGCGGGTTTGTCAGCCTGGGGGGATGCCCGCAGGCCGCGACGACGACTCGGCCCGGCGCAGCGTCGTCCCCACCGCCGCCGGCCGCTCGCTCTGGCGCGCCGCGGTGTGGACGGGAGCCGGTGCCGCCGTCGTGAGCGCGACCGTCGCGATCGTCGCTGTCGCGATCTGCTGGTTACCGGTGTCCGGACCGACCGGCCGCTCGCACTCGGCCATCCACGCCGGCCTGCTGACGTTCCTGGCCTCGCTGCACGGTGGCATCACGGTCGACGGGACGGCCGGCAGCTTCCTACCGCTCGGAATGATGATCGCGGTCGGGCTGGGCGCCTGGCGGGCCGGGGTCGGGTTGGCCGACGCCGCCGACGTCATCGACGAGCGTGATCCGCTGCGCCTGGCCCTGGCCGGGGCGACGCAGGCGGCGAGCTTCACGATCACCTGCCTGATCATGGTTCCGTTCTCTGGTCTGGGCACGAGCAGCGCGCCGTTCCTCGGGGTCGCAGTGGCCGGGCTGCTGCTGTTCGCACTCGCCGGCGGGACGTCCCTCGTGCTGTACTCGCCGCTCTCGGACCGCATCGCCGAGCAGCTGCCCCCGCTTCTCGCTCGCGCGGCGCGTGCCGCCGCTGCCGTGGTCGCGATCTACCTCGCGTCGGGTGCGCTGCTCGTCGCTGCGTCCATCGTCGTCCACCACGACCGGGTCCAGACGCTGTCCGGTCAGGTCGGCGGCGGCTGGGGCGGCATCCCGATCCTGCTGCTCGGCGTGCTCGCGGCGCCCAACGCGGTAGTCGCCGGCGCGTCCTACCTGGCCGGCCCCGGGTTCGCCGTCGGTGCCGGGACGACGGTCGGCGCGTTCAGCACCGCGCACGGCACGCTGCCGGCGTTCCCGCTCCTCGGCGCGATGCCCGCCGGACACGGCGCGAGCGCGCCGGTCTGGGTGCTGATGGCGCTGACGCCCGTCGGCGCGGGACTGGCGCTCGCGCGGCTCGCCTGGCGCGAGGACGGCTGGCGCGCGCGGCTGCGACTCGTCGGCGCCGCCGCCGCGATGGTGGCACTCTGCCTGCTCGTGCTCGGCTGGCAGGCCGGGGGCTCGATCGGCGACGGCGGCCTGCGGACGATCGGTGCCTCGCCGTGGCGGCTCGGGCTCGCGGTGGCGATCGCGGCGACCGTGTTCGCGTGCGCCGCCCTGGCCATCGCGAGCGGTGCGGCAGCCATCGCCGCCCGCGGGCAGTGGCCGGACGTCGCGGTCAACCTGGCCGTCGAGCGCCGGACACGGCCGGCCGAAGTCGACAAGGACGATGACCCCGGCAAGGACGATCAGCTCGCCGGGTAGGCTCCCCGAACGTGCCGGTCAGCGCAGCGCGAATCGTCGTCCTCGCCTCCGGCAGCGGCAGCACCCTGCAGGCGATCGTCGACGATCCGGTCCTCGGCCGACAGGTCGTCGCAGCCGGTAGCGACGTTCCCGGCTGCCCGGCGATGGATCGCGCCGGTGCGAGGAACCTCGCGACGTTCGCCGTCGCGCTGCGCGACCATCGCGACCGGGACGCATGGAACGACGCGCTCGCCGACCAGATCGCCGCGCACCGCCCCGACCTCGTCGTCCTGGCCGGGTTCATGCGCCTGCTCGCGCCGCGGGTGGTGCAGCGCTTCAAGATCGTCAACACCCATCCCGCACTGCTGCCGGCGTTCCCCGGTGCGCACGCCATCCGTGACGCACTCGCCGCCGGGGTAAGGACGACGGGAGTCACCGTGCACTGGGTCGACGAGGGCGTCGATACCGGGCCGGTGATCGCGCAGGCGCCCGTCCCGATCGAGCCGGGCGACGACGAGGACAGCCTGCGCGAGCGCATCCAGGCGGCCGAGAAACCGCTGTACCTAGAGTCCATCCGTCAGCTCTGCCAGGAGATTCCCGCATGACAACCGGAAGCAAGCTGCTCACTGCTGTGCGGGCCATGTCGATGGTTACGGAGAGGTCTGCATGACGAAGATTGCCATCAGGCGCGCGCTGATCAGCGTGTACGACAAGAGCGGGCTGGACGAGCTCGCGCGGGGGCTGCACGAGGCGGGCGTCGAGATCGTCTCGACCGGCTCGACCGCCGCCCTGATCCGCGAGCTCGGCGTGCCGGTGACGGCCGTCGACGAGGTCACCGGCTTCCCGGAGATCCTCGGCGGCCGGGTCAAGACGCTGCACCCGCACGTGCACGCCGGCCTGCTCGCCGATCAGAACGACCCCGAGCACGTGGCGAAGATCGACGAGCTCGGCATCGCGCCGTTCCAGCTGCTCGTCGCGAACCTGTATCCGTTCGTCGCCACCGTCGCCAGTGGCGCGAGCGCCCCGGAGATCGTCGAGCAGATCGACATCGGCGGTCCGGCCATGGTGCGGGCCAGCGCGAAGAACCACGGCTCGATGACCGTCGTCGTGGACCCGTCGCACTACGGCGAGGTGCTGGCCGCTGTGCGCGAGGGTGGCTTCGAACTGGCCGCCCGCCAGCGCTTCGCCCGAGAGGCGTTCCGGCACACCGCCGGCTACGACATCGCGGTCGCGTCGTGGCTCGGCAGCGCCGTCGCGCCGGACGACGAGTCGGACCTCTCGCCGGCGACCGGCTTCCCCGGGTGGATCGCCGCGTCGTACGAGCGCGCGGCCGTGCTGCGCTACGGCGAGAACCCGCACCAGCGCGCGGCGCTGTACGTCTCGCGCGATCAGGCCGGGGGCGTCGCGCAGGCCGAGCAGCTCTCCGGCAAGGAGATGAGCTACAACAACTACGTCGACGCCGACGCGGCGTTGAAGGCGGCCTATGACTTCACCGAGCCCTGCGTCGCGATCATCAAGCACGCCAACCCGTGCGGCATCGCGGTCGGCAGCGACGTCGCCGATGCGCACCGCAAGGCGCACGAGTGCGACCCGGTCAGCGCGTTCGGCGGGGTGATCGCCAGCAACCGTCCGGTGAGCCTGGCGATGGCCGAGCAGATCGGGCCCATATTCACCGAGGTCGTCATCGCGCCCGCGTACGAGGACGGGGTGCTCGAGCGGTGGAGCAAGAAGAGCGACCTGCGCGTGCTCGTGGCCGGGCCGCGCCCGCACGGCCCGTCCGTGGAGTCGCGGCCGGTGTCCGGCGGCCTGCTGCTGCAGGCGGCCGATCGCATCGACGCGCCGGGCGACGATCCCTCGACGTGGACGCTCGCGGCGGGCAAGGCGGTGGCCGCGGAGACGCTCGCGGATCTGGTCTTCGGGTGGCGGGCGCTGCGTGCCGTCAAGTCGAACGCGATCCTGCTCGCGTCCGGCGGGGCGACGGTCGGCATCGGCATGGGTCAGGTCAACCGGGTGGACTCGTGCCGGCTTGCCGTCGCCCGGGCGGGGGATCGGGCCGCGGGCTCGGTCGCCGCGTCCGACGCGTACTTCCCGTTCCCGGACGGCGCTCAGGTGCTGCTCGACGCGGGCGTGCGCGTGATCGTCCAGCCCGGTGGCTCGATCCGCGACCAGTTCGTCGTCGACGCGGTGCAGGCCGCGGGCGCGACCATGTACCTCACCGGCACCCGCCACTTCGCCCACTGACCTATCCGCCGAAGGCGGATTCGGTCACCACCGCTCGCAAGCTCGGGTGGATGACCGGATCCGCGCGCAAGCTCGCTGCGCTCGCGCGCTCGGCGGACTCTTCGCGCGAGCGCTCATCGCGTCCCGTATTGCGGTGCTGGCAGGATGGGCGACCGTGACGGCGAGCATCCTGGACGGCAAGGCCACCCTGGCGACGATCAAGACCGAACTGGCCGGGCGGGTAGCTGCGCTGGCCGACCGCGGGATCATGCCGGGCCTGGGCACGATCCTGGTCGGGGACGATCCCGGCAGCAGGTGGTACGTCGCCGCCAAGCACAAGGACTGCGCCGAGGTGGGCATCGCGAGCATCCGCCGTGACCTGCCGGCGACGGCGACCCAGGCCGACGTCGAGCAGGCCGTCGACGAGCTCAACGCAGATCCCGCGTGCACCGGGTACCTCGTCCAGCTGCCACTGCCGAAGGGACTCGATGAGTTCGCAGTGCTCGAGCGGGTCGATCCGGTCAAGGACGTCGACGGCCTGCACCCGAACAACCTGGGCAAGCTCGTCCTGGGCGAGCGCGCGCCCATCGCCTGCACGCCGTACGGGATCGTCGAACTGCTGCGCCGGTACGGCGTCCAGATCGCCGGCGCCGACGTCGTGGTGATCGGCCGCGGCATCACCGTCGGGCGCCCGCTCGGGCTGCTGCTCACCCGGCGCAGCGAGAACGCGACGGTGACGCTCTGCCATACCGGCACGCGCGACCTGGCAGCGCACGTGCGCCGGGCGGACATCGTGGTGGCTGCGGCCGGCGTCCCCGGCATCGTCACCGCCGACATGGTCAAACCCGGTGCCGCGGTGCTCGACGTGGGTGTGAGCCGCGTCGACGGCAAGATCGCCGGGGACGTCGCGGCCGACGTGGCCGACGTGGCCGGCTTCCTCACCCCCAACCCCGGAGGGGTCGGCCCGATGACCCGCGCGATGCTGCTCGCCAACGTCGTCGAGGCGGCCGAACGCGCTGCAGCGAGCTGACGACGTGATCGAGCGCCTGCTCCGCCGGGTCCGCGGCCAAGCGCCGTTCCTGCTCGTGCTGGCGCTGATGGCGGCCGCGTTCGGATTCCTGCTGGTCTGGCCGGACCACTGGCGGCGCGGCGTCGCCGGTGCTGCGCTGAGCATGCTGGTCGCGGCGGCGCTGCGGCTGCTGCTACCCGCGCACCGGGCCGGGTTTCTCGTCGTGCGGCGTCGCTGGATCGATGTCGCGATCTACCTCGTCCTGGGCCTGGTGATCCTCGCCGCGGCCGTCCAGCTGGGCTGACGTGACGGGGTTCGCCGTCGGCAACGCCCGGGTGAACACCGCCGATCGCAAGCGGTAATCTCCGAGCCATGGCAACCCCTGTGAACGTCACTGTCACCGGCGCGGCCGGCCAGATCGGCTACGCGCTGCTGTTCCGCATCGCCTCGGGTCACCTGCTCGGGCCGGATGTCCGGATCCACCTGCGGCTGCTGGAGATCACCCCGGCGCTGAAGGCGGCCGAGGGTACTGCGATGGAACTCGACGACTGCGCCTTCGGCCTGCTGTCGGGCATCGACATCACCGACGATCTGAAGACCGCGTTCGACGGCACGAACGTCGCGCTGCTGGTCGGCGCCCGTCCGCGCACCGCGGGCATGGAGCGCGGCGACCTGCTCGAGGCGAACGGCGGCATCTTCGGCCCGCAGGGCAAGGCGATCAACGAGCACGCGGCCAGCGACGTGAAGGTGCTCGTCGTCGGCAACCCGGCCAACACCAACGCCCTCATCGCGCAGCAGCACGCACCGGACGTCCCGTCCGACCGGTTCACCGCGATGACCCGGCTGGACCACAACCGGGCGCTCTCGCAGGTCGCGGCCAAGCTGTCGGTGCCGCTGTCCGCGATCGAGCAGATGACGATCTGGGGCAACCACTCCGCCACCCAGTACCCCGACCTCTACACGGCGCAGGTCAACGGCCGGAGCGTCGCGTCGCAGGTGGACGAGGGTTGGCTCACGGACACCTTCATCCCGACCGTCGCCAAGCGCGGCGCCGCGATCATCGAGGCGCGCGGCGCGTCGTCCGCGGCGTCGGCGGCCAATGCGGCGATCGACCACGTCCACGACTGGGTGAACGGCACGGGCTGGACGTCGTCGTCGGTGGTCTCGGACGGCTCGTACGGCGTGGCGGAAGGGCTGATCAGCTCGTTCCCGTGCCGCGCGGTCGATGGCCGGTGGGAGATCATCCAGGGCGTCGAGGTCAACGACTTCTCGCGGGGCCGGATCGACGCCTCGGTGAGCGAATTGACCGACGAGCGCGACGCCGTCAAGTCCCTCGGCCTCATCTGACGCCCGATTGGGGAGTTTCCCGTCCCCCTGTCGGACGGCAAACTCCCCAATCGGGGGCTGTGGACGACCAAACGTGCGAACTGCCCGTTTCTGGCAGGCTGCCCGCGTGCGGTGGTGGGAGCAGGCCAGCAATCAGGATGGGGTTATCGCCCGGCACCAGCTGCTGTCTGCAGGAGTCAGCGGGACCAAGCTCGCACGCATGATCGCCGGCACCGAGCTCGTCAGAGTGGCGCATCGCGTGTTTCTGGTTCGTGGTGCGCCACTCACGTATCGGGCTCGGTTGTGGGCAGCCACGCTGAGTACGGACGGCGTGCTCGGGTTCGCGACGGCAGCTCGTCTCTGGGGAGTGATCGACGGCGACGACGACGTGATACATGTGGTCCTGCCGCATCAGCGCCGTGTCTATCCTCCGACCTGGGTCCGTCTGCACCGTGTGCCTGTTTCGCCGAGCGCCGTCACCTCCGTGACCGACCTTCCAGTTACCTCACGCAGTTGGACGGTGCTCGACTACTTGCCGACGCTGCGCGCGGGTGAGCGTTCCAGGTTGGCCGATCGTGCAATGCAGCGTGGCTGGATCGGGACGGCCGATATCGGTCGAAGGCTGTTCGACTACCCCGGCCGAACTGGTAACACGGCCCTTCGGTTGCTCGCGCAACAGCTCGGCGACGGAGCCGCGGCGGAGTCCGAGCGGGTGCTGCACCGCCTGCTCCGGAAGGCCGGAATTACCGGCTGGACGCCGAACTATCCGGTGTGGCACGACGGCGACCTGATCGGTGTCGTAGACATCGCGTTGCCCGACAAGAAGATCGCCATCGAGGTGGACGGGTGGGCGTATCACAGCGACGTCGAACGATTCCAGCGTGACCGCACCCGGCAGAACGACCTGGTCGCGCTCGGCTGGACGATCCTGCGATTCACCTGGGCCGACCTGACCGAGCGTCCCGGATACGTCCGGGCAAGAGTCGCTCAACTGGCCGCGTGATGCCCGATTCGGGAGTTTCCCGCCCCCCTGTCGGACGGCAAACTCCCGAATCCGTTCAGATCTCGGCCAGGACGGCTCCGCGCAGCACGTCCAGGCCGAGCGAGCCGATGTCCAGCGCCGAGCGGTGGAACGCCTTCAGATCGAACGCGTCGCCCTGCTTCGTCCGCGCGTCCTCGCGCAGCTGCAGCCACAGCCGCTCGCCGATCTTGTACGACGGCGCCTGACCCGGCCAGCCCAGGTACCGGTCCAGCTCGTAGCGCAGGAACCCCTCGGCCATCGCCGCGTGCGCGTTGAGGAACGTCCAAGCCTTCTCGTACGTCCACGCCCCGCCGCCGACCTCGGCCGGGGCCTCGAACCCGCAGTGGAAGCCGATGTCGAGCACCACCCTCGCCGCGCGCATCGACTGCCCGTCGAGCATGCCCAGGTAGTCGGCCGGGTCGTCCAGGAAACCGAGATCGGCCATCAGCTTCTCGGCATACAGCGCCCAGCCCTCGCCGTGACCGCTGACCCAGGACGACAGCCGGCGCCAGCGGTTCAGCAGCGCGCTGCGGTACACGGTCTGCGCCACCTGCAGGTGATGACCGGGGACGCCCTCGTGGTAGACGGTGGTCAGCTCGCGCCAGGTGGAGAACTCGGTGACGCCCGCCGGGACGGCCCACCACATCCGGCCGGGTCGGGTGACCAGGTCCTCGCTCGGGCCGGTGTAGTAGATCCCGCCGGACTGGGTCGGCGCGATCCTGCACTCCAGCGTGCGGATCGGCTCCGGGATGTCGAAGTGCGTGTCGGCCAGCGCGGTCACGGCCTCGTCGGACCTGGCCTGCATCCACTCCCGCAGCGCGTCCTTGCCGCGCAGCTTGCGGGACGGGTCGGCGTCGAGGAACTCCATCGCCTCGCGGATCGACGCCCCGGACTTGATCCGCTCCGCGGTCGCCTGCATCTCGGTGGTGATCCGCGCGAGCTCCTCCTGCCCCCACGCGTACGTCTCCGCCAGGTCGATCCGTGCCCCGAGAAACGAGCGCGAGTGCAGCGGGTAGCGCTCGCGCCCGATCGCATCGACGTCGCCGGCCCGGGGCAGCAGCTCCTCGCGCAGGAACGTGGCCAGCTGCGCGTACGCATCGGCGGCCAACATGGCGCTGCGCGCGAGGTCGGCCTGCAGCGACTCCGGCAGCGCGCCGCCTCCCCCGGCGGCTACGCCCTCATTGCCGGGGGCACCCCCACTGGCCGGTGCCGCATCGCGGGCGAACGTCGCGAAGAAGCCGTCCGGTCCGACGTTGTCGCCGGCCTGCGTGATCCCGGCCTCGACCTGCCGCCGCGCCCGGATGTCACCGCGCGAGGCGGCCAGGCGCAGTGACTCGGTGTAGCCGGTCAGCGCGTCCGGCACCGCGGCCAGCCGCTTGGCGACCGTGGCCCAGTCGTCGGCGGTGGTCGTGGGGGTGAGGTCGAAGATGTCGCGGATCCCCTGTAGCGGCGAGGCGATGTTGGACAGGTCCGACTCCTCCCAGCCCGTCGAGCGGATCTCCTCACGCAGCGAGAGCTCCTCGCGCAGCGCGGCTACGGTGATCCGGTCGTTCGCGTCGACGGACTCGACCGCGTCGAGCCCGGCCAGCGTCCGGCGGCGGAGAGCGGAGACGGACTCCAGCCAATCTGGCGTCAACTCGGGCAGCTTGTCGTCGTAGCCGGCGATCCCGATGTAGGTGGCCTCGGCCGGGTTGAGCGCCGCGCTGGCGTCCAGATAGGAATCGGCCAGGGCATCCACGGCTGTGGGGGTCCCCCCGACAGTGGGGGCGTAGCTGTCGGGGGAAGGAGTGCGAGATTCGGTCATGCTCAGCAGACTAGGTGGTGGCTGGTAACGCGTTGCCGGGCTCGGGATCGCCGGGCCGGCGCGCGGTGGCAATCCCACGCCCGGTATCTTGATATCAAGAGAGTTCGCAGCGAGTCCTCGGAAGGACGCGGTATGAAGATCATCTACACCCACACCGACGAGGCGCCGGCGCTGGCCACCCAGTCGTTGCTGCCGATCATCCGCGCGTTCGCGGCGGCGGCGGGCGTGCAGGTCGAGCTGCGCGACATCTCGCTCGCCGGCCGCGTCCTGGCCCAGTTCCCCGACCGGCTCCGGCCCGATCAGCAGGTCGCCGACGCGCTGGCCGAGCTGGGCGAGCTGGCCACCACGCCCGAGGCGAACATCATCAAGCTGCCCAACGTCAGCGCGTCGGCACCGCAGCTCAAGGCGGCCATCGCCGAGCTGCGCGAGCACGGGTACGAGCTGCCCGACTACCCCGAGAACCCGAGCACCGATGCCGAGCGGGACCTGCGCGCCCGGTACGACAAGGTCACAGGCTCGGCGGTCAACCCGGTGCTGCGTGAGGGCAACTCCGACCGGCGCGCCCCCGCGTCCGTGAAGGCGTACGCCCGCAAGCACCCGCACTCGATGGGCCCGTGGTCGCAGGACAGCAAGTCGCACGTGTCGACGATGAGCGACGGGGACTTCCGCTCGACCGAGAAGTCGGTGACGATCGCGGCGCCCGGTTCGGTGCGCATCGAGCACGTCGCGCCCGGGGGAGAGATCACCGTCCTGAAGGAACGCACGCCGGTGCTGGCCGGCGAGGTGCTGGACGCCGCGGTCATGCGGCGCGCCGCTCTCGACGCCTTCCTCAACGCCCAGGTGGCCGAGGCGAAGCAGCAGGGCGTGCTGTTCTCGGTGCACCTCAAGGCCACCATGATGAAGGTCTCGGACCCGATCATCTTCGGCCACGCCGTCCGCGCGGTCGTCGGCGATGTCTACGCCGGCTACCCCGACGTCAGCCCCAATGACGGGCTGGCCAGCCTGCTCAGCGCACACCCCGAGGCGAAGGATTCCGTCGACGCGGCCATCGCGGCCGGACCGTCGATCGCGATGGTCGACTCCGACCGCGGCATCACCAACCTGCACGTCCCGAGCGACGTGATCGTCGACGCCTCGATGCCGGCGGCGATCCGGACGTCGGGCCAGATGTGGGACGCCGACGGCAAGCAGCAGGACACCAAGTTCGTCATCCCGGACTCGTCCTACGCGCCGCTGTACGCCGAGACCGTCGAGCACTGCCGCATCAACGGCGCGTTCGACCCGGCGACGATGGGCACCACGCCGAACGTCGGGCTGATGGCGCAGCAGGCCGAGGAGTACGGCTCGCACGACAAGACCTTCGAGATCGCGTCAGCCGGAACCGTCCGCGTCGTCGACGAGTCGGGGACGACGCTGCTGTCTCACGAGGTCGAGGCCGGGGACGTCTGGCGGGCCTGCCAGACCAAGGACGCGCCGATCCGCAACTGGGTCTCGCTCGCGGTCGAGCGCGCCCGGGCGACCGGTGCGCCGGCCGTGTTCTGGCTCGACGAGACGCGCGCGCACGACGCGGAGCTGCTGAAGAAGGTCCGTCCGGCGCTGGCGTCGCTGGATACGGACGGGCTGCAGCTCGAGATCATGGGCGTCGCCGCGGCGACCCGGTTCACTCTTGAGCGGGCCCGGGCCGGCCAGGACACGATCTCGGTCACCGGCAACGTGCTCCGCGACTACCTCACCGACCTGTTCCCGATCCTCGAACTCGGTACCAGCGCGAAGATGCTCTCGATCGTCCCGCTGATGAGCGGTGGCGGACTGTTCGAGACCGGCGCCGGCGGCTCGGCGCCCAAGCACGTACAGCAGTTCGTCAAGGAGAACCACCTGCGCTGGGACTCGCTCGGTGAGTTCCTCGCGCTGGCGGTGTCGCTGGAGATGCTGGCCGACAAGACCGGCAACGCCAAGGCTCGCATCCTCGGTGAGACGCTCGACCGCGCCACCGGAACGTTGTTGGAACAGAACCGGTCGCCGTCGCGGCGGGTCGGTGAGCTCGACAACCGCGGCAGCCACTTCTACCTGGCGCTGTACTGGGCGCGTGAGCTGGCCGGACAGACCGAGGACGCCGAGCTCGCGCAGGCGTTCGTGCCGGTGGCCGGGGCGCTGGGCGCCGGCGAGCAGACGATCGTGGCCGAGCTCAACGGCGTGCAGGGCTCGCCGGTCGACCTCGGCGGCTACTACCAGCCCGACCCCGATCGGTCGGCCGCCGCGATGCGGCCGAGCGACACGCTCAACGCGGCGTTGCAGGTGCTCGAGCGCTGATCCGCGGGCGGCCGTGCGTGGCGGGCTGCGGAACGCTGCCTCGTGTGCTAGTGCCAATTCCGGCGAGCTGCCCCAATTCTCTATGACCACGGGTTACAGCTAGGTAGCGTCCGAGTGTCCGTCCGGTGAAGCGACGGGCCGCGCGGTCATCGCCGACCGCGCCCGAGGAGGCCGCAGATGCTCGCGTTCGAACGGCACGGATCCGGCGAACCGCTGGTGCTGGTACACGGTCTCACCCACCGCCGGCAGGCCTGGTACCCGGTGCTCGACCAGCTCGCCGAGCGGCGGGAGGTCATCCTGGTGGACCTGCCCGGCCACGGCCAGTCCCCACCGTTCTGTCCCGGCGCTCGCCCGGTCACCGACGTCCTGAGCGAACTGTTCCGCGAGTTCCTCGCCGACCAGGGCCTGGTCCGACCGAACGTCGCCGGGTACTCGCTCGGTGGCCGGGTCGCGCTCGAGGCGGGCGCGCGTGGCGATGCGCGCAGCGTGGTCGCGTTCTCCCCGGCCGGCTTCTGGCGTACCGACGCCGAGTTCGCCTACACCCGCCGGATCTTCACCTCGGCCGCCGCGCTGGTCGAGCGACTCGGACCGCGCGCCGAGTGGCTCGCACGCAGCCGGGCCGGCCGCAAGCTGGTCTACGGCATCCTGATGGCGCACCCCGGCCGGGTCGACGCCGACCACGCCCTCGGCGACATCCGCGGGTTCGCGTACGCCCGTCCCTCGCTGAGCCTGCTGCTCGACGCCGCGACGCCGTTCACGGGCGACATCGCGCCCGAGATCCCGGTGACCATCGGCTGGGCGGCGCGGGACCTGGTGCTGCCGCCGTGGCAGGCCGAGATCGCCAGGCGAGCGGTGCCGCAGGCCGAGCACCTGACCATGCGCGGCGTCGGCCACGTCCCGATGTGGGACGCGCCGGACTACGTGGCCCGGATCATCCTGCGCGGAACCGAGCCCGCCGCCACCGTCGCGCCGCTGCAGGTCGTGGGCAGCAGCAGCCGCAGCAGCAGCCGTCGGCGTGCGGCTGCGGCCTCGGCCTGATCGCGCCGATCCGGCGCTGCCGCCGCCCAGGTTCGTAGACTCGTCGCTGTGGCCGGCCAGTTGCTGTTCAACATCGGCATCGTCGTGCTGCTGATCGTCATCGAGGGGCTGTTCGTGGCCGCCGAGATCTCGCTGATCTCGCTGCGTGAGGGTCAGGTGCGCGGGCTGGCCGACTCCGGGCGTCGGGGGGCTGTCGTCGCCCGACTGACCAGCGATCCCAACCGATTCCTGGCCGCCGTCCAGATCGGCGTCACCTCCACCGCCCTGCTGTCCAGCGCGTTCGGTGCGGTGACGATCTCCGGCGAGGTCAAGGACTGGCTGGTCGAGCGCGGCTGGAGCAGCGGGCTGGCGAGCGCGACGGGCGTCATCGGGGTCACGCTGATCATCTCGTTCGTGACCCTCGTGCTCGGCGAGCTCGCGCCCAAGCGGCTCGGCCTGCAGCGACCGGAGGCGACCGCGCTGCTGTTCGGTGCGCCGCTGAACCGGCTGGCGCGCTTCTTCCGCCCGGTCATCTGGCTGCTCGGCCGCTCGACCAACGGCGTCGTGCGGCTGCTCGGCGGTGACCCGCACGCCGGGCGCGACCCGATCAGCGAGGACGAGCTGCGGGGGCTGGTCGCGGCGCACGAGTCGCTGTCCTCGGACGAGCGCCGGCTGATCGACGACGTCTTCGCGGCCGGCGAGCGCTCGATCGGCGAGGTCATGGTGCCGCGCCCGGACGTCACCTTCCTCGAGGCGGGCATGACGATCAGCCGCGCGGCCAAGATCGCGGCCGAGTCGACGCACTCGCGGTACCCGGTGGTCGGGCGGGGCAACGACGACGTCCTGGGCTTCGTGCACATCCGGGATCTGCTGCTCGGCGACCCGCGCGTGGACCGCCATCGCACGGTCGGCGACGTGACGCGCGAGGTCAAGGCGCTGCCCGGCTCCAAGCGCGTGCTGGCCGCCCTGTCCGAGATGCGGCGCGAGGGCCACCACATGGCGATCGTCGTCGACGAGTACGGCGGCACCGACGGCATCGTCACGCTCGAGGACCTCATCGAGGAGGTCATCGGCGACATCCGCGACGAGTACGACGAGGGTGGCACGCCGTCGCGGCAGCTGTCCGGCGGTGCGGTGGAGGTCGACGGGAAGCTGAACCTGGACGAGGTGGCCGAGGTGTCCGGCTTGGAGCTGCCCGAGGGCCCGTACGCGACGCTGGGCGGGTACATCATGGCCGCGCTCGGCCGGCTGCCGCAGAGCGGCGACGAGCTCGAGTGCAACGGGTTCCGGGTGCAGGTCATCGACGTCGACGGCCGACGCGCAGCGCTGGTCCGGCTGACCCCACCCCCTCGGGAGCAACCGGAGGTGGTGGAAGAATCCCTGCATCATGGCGCCGAACTCTGATGCTCCCCGCCCGCGCGTGCTGTCCGGGATCCAGCCGACCTCCGACTCCTTCCACCTCGGCAACTACCTCGGCGCGGTGAAGCAGTGGGTGGCGATGCAGGACACGCACGACACGTTCTACTGCGTCGTCGACCTGCACGCGATCACCGTCGACCCGCCCGAGCCGGCCATCCTGCGCGAGCGCATCCGGGTGTCGGTCGCCCAGCTGCTCGCCGCCGGACTCGATCCGTCCCGGTGCGCGCTGTTCGCGCAGAGCCACGTTCCCGAGCACACCCAGCTGTCCTGGGTGCTGGAGTGCCTGACCGGGTTCGGCGAGGCCGGCCGGATGACCCAGTTCAAGGACAAGTCCGCTCGCACGGGGACCGAGAGCATCACCGTCGGCCTGTTCACCTACCCGGTGCTGATGGCGGCGGACATCCTGCTGTACCAGACGTCGGCCGTGCCGGTGGGCGAGGACCAGCGTCAGCACCTGGAGCTGACGCGCGATCTCGCACAGCGGTTCAACTCGCGCTACGGCCACACGTTCACCGTCCCGTCGGCGTTCATCCCGAAGGCGACGGCCAAGATCTTCGACCTGCAGGAACCGACGGCGAAGATGAGCAAGTCGCTCGGCGATGCCGGGACGCTCAACCTGCTGGACGACCCTGCCGTGCTGACGCGGAAGATAAAGCGGGCGGTCACGGACACCGGCACCGACATCCGGTTCGACCCGGCGGACAAGCCCGGCGTCTCCAACCTGCTGAGCATCCTGAGCGCCGTGACCGACCGCTCGATCGAGGACGTCGTCGCGGAGTTCGACGGCCAGGGCTATGGATCGCTCAAGGTGGCCGTGGCCGACGCCGTCGTCGCGTTCGTCGAACCGCTGGCGGCGCGGACCCGATCCCTGCTGGCCGACCCGGCCGAGCTGGACCGCGTCCTCGCGGCCGGCGCCGCGCGTGCCCGTTCGGTCGCGGGGGAGACGGTCTCCCGGGTGTACGAGCGCGTCGGCTTCCTCGCTGCGGGGCGCTGATTCGATGGCGGACAGGGTGGTGCTGGGGGTCGCGATCGCGATCCCGCAGCCCCACGCCACGGTCCTGACGAACTGGCGCCGCGACGCCGGTGACCCGGCAGCCGACCTGATCTGGCCGCACGTCACGCTGCTGCCGCCGACGCCGATCCCGGTGACCCGGATGGGCGAGGTCGAGGCGCACCTGACCGCGGCGGCCGCGACCGTCGGCCCGTTCGACATGCACCTGGCCGGGACCGGGACGTTCCGGCCCGCGTCACCGGTCGTGTTCGTCCAGGTCGCTCGCGGGCTGGCCGAGTGCGAATTGCTCGAACGGGCCGTCCGCGCCGGGCCGGTGAACCGCGAACTGGAGTTCCCGTACCACCCGCACGTCACGGTCGCGCACGAGGTCGACGACGCATCGCTGGACCGCGTGTACGACGGGCTCTCCGGGTACGTGGCCCGTTTCCCGGTCAACCACTTCGTCCTGTTCTCGCGGGACGACGAGCAGCGATGGCACTGGCGCACGGAGTTCCCCCTCGGCGGCGGTGCGTGATTGCCCGGCCAGAGGGGTAGGCCTGCTACATGAGCGGGAACTGGTTCTCCCGGCTGAAGGCCACCGCGACCGCACGTTGGCGCGCGCTCCGGCGCCGGCGGCCGTCGGTGCGGCACACGGCAGAGGCGTGGCGCCTGCTGCAGGAGCGCAACGGCAACCAGTACGCCGGCGCGATCACCTACTTCAGCTTCCTTGCGCTGTTTCCCTTGGTATTGCTGGCGGTTGCGATCACCGGCTTCGTCCTGCACTCGCATCCGGCCGCGCAGCAGAGCCTGTTCGACCACATCACCGCGCAGGTGCCCGGCTCGTTCGGCAGCACGCTCAGCGACTCGATCCACACCGCGATCGACGCCCGTACCGGCGTGGGGATCATCGGCCTGGCCGGTGTGCTGCTGACCGGGCTGGGGTGGATCGGCAACCTGCGCGCGGCCGTCGGTGCGGTGTGGGGGAGCGGGCCGGACAAGCGCAACTTCTTCGTGGCCAAGGCGATGAACCTGCTCGTGCTGGCCGGCCTTGGGCTGGGCATCCTGATCTCGCTGGGCCTGACCGTCCTCGGCACGGCGGCTACGGACCAGGTCCTGCGGCTGCTCTCGCTGGACCACGTCGCCGGGGTGCACTACCTGGTCAAGGTGTTCGGCCTGCTGCTCGCGGTCGCCGGTGACTTCATCATCTTCAGCTGGCTGCTGGTGCGGCTGCCGGGCGCGGACGTGCCCGGGCGGATCGCCTGGAAGGGTGCGCTGCTCGCCGCGATCGGCTTCGAGATCCTGAAGATCGTCGGGACGTTCACGATCGCGAAGTCGGCAGGCAGTCCGACGGCCGGGCCATTCGCCGGGCTGGTCGCGATCCTGATCTGGATCCAGCTGGTCGCGCGGTTCATGCTGTTCTGTGCGGGCTGGATGGCGGTGCTGACGGCCGAGCAGACCGCACCGGTCGCGCCGGTCGACGAGCCCACCGCGGACGGGCCGGATCGCAAGCTATCCCCGCCGATGAACCCCGCTGCACTCGGAGTCACGCTGGTCGGTGCAGGGGCGGTGGCGGGCGCGGCCGCGGCGACAGCGGTGACGGTGGCCGTGACCTCGCGGCGCGGCCACGGCCGGCGCTAGCTCGGGGCTAGCTCGGGCTGCGCCGCGCGCGGGCAACCGCCCCGGCCCGATTGGCGACGCCGAGCTTTCGGTAGACGTGCTCGAGGTGCTTGGCCACAGTTCGTGGGCTGACGCCAAACCGGCGCGCGATCGCCTGGTTGGTGAGCCCGTCGGCGACCAGGTCGAGGACGGCGCGCTCGGCACGTGTGAGCGCAGTTTCGCCCTGTCGTACAGGCGTTCGCGTTCGTGTGCGCTGTAGCGCTCTGAGCAGCGGGCGGCGCAGGACGGACAGCACGGCGCGGTCGGTATCGTCGAACTCCGTCGCGGCCCGGTCGAACGC
The DNA here is from genome assembly GCA_050742975.1 of Jatrophihabitantaceae bacterium. Classification (GTDB taxonomy): domain Bacteria; phylum Actinomycetota; class Actinomycetes; order Mycobacteriales; family Jatrophihabitantaceae; genus JBDTGE01. The sequence continues at coordinate 16,419 of JBOGDQ010000146.1, read as the reverse complement.
GATGCCGACAAGGGTGGGCCCGTCGACTGCGAGGGTCACGGCGGGGGCCAGCGCGTGTCGCGGCCAGTCCGCATACACGACATCGCCAGGGCTGGCGCTGACCTCGTTGTAGGTCATGACATCGCACCCGATGAGGTCGGCCAGCGCGGGGAGCGCGACGCGCGTGAAGTCGTCCGGATCGGTGAGGTCGGCCAGATCATCGACCAGCCGCACGGCCCGGTCCAGCGTGGCGAGCGGTACGAACATGCAGGCCCCCGAGCGTGCGTGAACTGCGTATCGACGGTCGGGGCTGCGCGTGGTGTTGTCAAGGTCGGCCGGACGGTCACGGCACGCATTGTGGGGATCGGCCCCGAGATGCGACCGGGTCGCCGTCGCCCTGATCCAGGAACCCGACCGTGATGAAGAGAGCGCCATGACCCGCAAGGTTGCCGACTGCCGCGACATGCCCAGCGAGAAGGGCTGCACGTTGACGATCGCCGGCGAGGAGGACGAGGTTCTCGACGCCGCGACCGAGCACGCCGTGAGCGCGCACGGTCACCCGGCCGGCCCGGAACTGCGTGAGATGATCCGGGGCGGGCTCAAGGACGAGGTGCTCGCCTGACGCGATACTGGTCCGATGGACGCGTTCCATCCGAACCTGCGGCACGTGCGGGCGGCCGACATCGACGCCGAGACCGCGCAGACCCCGGGCATGCTGCGCTACGCCGCGATCAGCCGCGCTGCGGTCGGTTCGGAGCGGTTGTGGATGGGCCAGACCCACGTCGGCCCGTCGATGCGCTCCAGCGATCATCACCACGGCGAGGCGGAGACGGCGATCTTCGTCGTGAGCGGCACCCCGGAGTTCGTGTTCCTGGACGAGGACTCCGGCGAGGAGGTCCGGATCCGCACTGCCCCGGGCGACTACGTCTTCGTCCCGCCGTACACGCCGCATCGCGAGGAGAACAACGACCCCGCTGTCGAGGCAGTGGTGGTGATCGCGCGCAGCACCCAGGAAGCGATCGTGATCAACCTGCCCTCGCTGCGCGGCTGAGCCTCCCGCGTCAGCTTCCGTAGTGGTATCTGCTGGCGGCGATGCGGAGTTGATCGGAAACGATCTTGTACACCAGGCGGTGTTCGTCGGTGATGCGTCGCGACCAGTAGCCCTGAAAGCCGTGCTTGAGCGGCTCGGGTTTGCCGATCCCCTCGTTGCCGTTGCGCTCGATGTCCTTGATCAGTGCGTTGATCCGCTTGACGAGCCTGCGGTCCTGCACCTGCCACCACAGGTAGTCCGCCCAGGCGCTCTCGTCCCAGACGAGCTTCATTCGGCCAGATCGCGCGCGGTTCCCTTGCCGGCCTCGAGACGGTCGATCGAGGCCAGGAGCCGGCGCGCGTTCTCCGGATTGCGCAACAGGTAGGCGGCTTCCTTCAGGGACTCGTAGTCATCGAGGGACACGATCACGACCGGGGCGTGCCCAGCTCGGGTGATGACCACCTCTTCGCGGTCATCGACGACCGCGTTGAGGGTCTCGGCGTACCGGGCTCGAGACTGCGAGTAGGTCATGGTTCGCATCGTTGCCGTCCTTCCTAGGTACAAGAAACTGTACGTGCGCGGCAGTGCTCTTCGCAACCGAGGAGCCGCGGCGAGCCGAGGTTCGGCGAGGTGATCAACGCCCGACTGCGTAGCCCTGCATGCCTCGCGGGTTCGCTGCTGCTCGCAGGTGCGACGTCCCGGGCTCTCGAGCGACGGCACACATCCGGCCGAGTGACCACGCTGCGCTCACGACGACCTCGTGCCCGCGCCTGCGCAGCTCGTCAAGCACGGCAGGCTCGAACCGGTCCTCGACGACGAGCTGCCGGGGGAACGCCTCGCGCGGGTAGAACGAGCTCGGGAAATGGGTGCTGTGGAACGTCGGGGCGTCGATCGACTCCTGCAGGTTCATCGCGCCGAGCACGTGGTTGAGGAAGAACGAGAGCTGCCACTGGTCCTGCTGGTCGCCGCCGGGAGTTCCGCATGCGAGCACCGGCTCCCCGCCGCGCAGCGCGAGCGACGGCGAGAGGGTGGTGCGCGGACGGCGCCCGGGCGCGAGCGAGTTCGGCAGACCGTCCTGCAGCCACGCCATCTGCAGTCGGCTGCCGAGCGGGAAGCCGACCGTGGGGATGACGGGCGAGGACTGCAGCCAGCCACCGCTCGGCGTGGCCGCGACGAGGTTGCCCCAGCGGTCGGCGACGCTCACGTGGCAGGTGTCGCCGCGCGTCTCGCCGGTGCGCGCGACGGTGGGCTCGGCGGTGGTGGCGTCGCCGACCGGACGCGCACCGGCACCGCATATCGCGTCCGGGAGCACCGGCGGCCGCCCCTCGGGCGAACCGGGGCGCAGCTCGCCCGACGCGTCGGCGCCGATCAGCGCGCGGCGTGCGGCCGAGTACGCCGGATCGAGCAGCGCCCCGATCGGGACCTCGCCGGCATCGCCGTACCAGGCCTCGCGATCGGCGAACGCCAGCTTGGCCGCCTCGACGGCGGTGTGCACGAACTCCGCGGTGCCCGGCCGGGCGTCCGTACCGTCGAGCAGCGCGAGCTGTTGCAGCAGTACCGGACCCTGCCCCCACGGCCCGGTCTTGCACACCGTCCAGCCGCGGAAGTCGAACGTCGTCGGGGCCTCGTACGTCGGTCGCCAGGCGGCGAGATCCGCGCCGGTGAGAACGCCGCGGTTCCGCTCACCGGTCGAGTCGCGCCACGGCGTCTGGGCGAACGCATCGATGGCGTCGGCGACGAAGCCGCTCGTCCACGACGCGAGTGCATGCTCGAGCTGCCCGTCGCGTGAGCCGGTCGCGGCCTCGGCCTCCGCGACCAGCTGTTGCAGTGTCGCGGCCCACGCGGCGTTGCGGTGCCACGCCCCCGCGGCAGGAGGGCGACCGCCGTCGAGGTAGAGCGCGGCGGACGTCGTCCAGTCGTCGCGGAACAGCTCGGCGACGCTGCCGATGGTGCGAATCATCTGTGGCAACAAGGGGATTCCGGTCGAGGCGTAGTGGATCGCGCTGTCCAGGACGTCGCGCAGACTCTTCGTCCCGTGATCACGAAGCAGCGTCAGCCAGCCGGCGGTGGCGCCGGGGACGACCGCGGCGAGCAGCCCCGAACCGGGGATCAGGTCGAGGCCCAGCCCGCGGTAGTGCTCGATCGTGGCGGCGGCCGGTGCCACGCCCTGCGCGCACAGCACCGTCGGCGCGGTCGACGGCCCCGCGAAGATCAGCGGGAGGTCGCCGCCCGGCCCGTTGAGGTGCGGTTCGACGACCTGGAGCGTGAAGCCCGCCGCGACGGCTGCGTCGAACGCGTTGCCACCCGACTCGAGCATCGCCATGCCCGCGGCCGAGGCGAGCCAGTGCGTCGAGGACACCATCCCGAAGCTGCCCTGCAGCTCGGGCCTGGTCGTGAACACGCGCCCGACGCTACCTGTCGAGGCCTTACCGGACGACGAGCACGTCCAGCGTCCGCGGTCCGTGCACGCCCTCGACGCGGCGCAGCTCGATGTCACTGGTGGCACTCGGCCCGCTGATCCAGGTGAGTGGCGCGGTGGGGTTGAGTGCGGCCACAGCGTCCGGCACGATCGCGCGCACCTGGTCGGCGCGAACGACGCACAGGTGGTAGTCGGGCACGAGGGTGAGCGAACGGGCACCCTGTCCGGGCCCGGCGTCGAGCACGATCGTCCCGGTCTCGGCGACGGCGATCGCACAGGTCGTGAGCACCGCGCTGACCTCGTCGAGCTGACTGACGGTGACCGGTTCGCCGACCAGTTCGACGGCCGGCCGCCAGTCCGCGGGGAACCCGTCCGGCACGACGACGCGGGTGAGAGAGCGGCCGGCGAGGATCGACGTCAAGGTGGCCGCGACCTCGTCCGCGCGACAGCGGTGCACCGTCGCGCGGTAGTCGACGAGCCGGTCGACGAATTGCTCGACGAACTGCTCGATATCGGCCTTGACGCTGCCCGCCGTGCGATAGTCGCGCACCACCGGCGACGGTGCCGGCCGGTCGGCGAGCGCCGTGCGGATCCGCTCGAGGATCTCCTCGCGCGCGGTCATGAGTTGCCTTCGCGCTGCCACCAGTCGCGCAGGGTTTGTTTCGGCGGCAACGGCAGATCCCGGGACGACGTCCAGGCGGACAGCGGTGGCGGGAGTGCGCGCCACCGTCGGATGAACCGGCTCAGCCGCGCCGCCCGCAGCGCACGCGTCCACCGCGACTGCTTGCGCATCGTCCATGCCGCCGCGGCCATCACCGCGGCCTCCGGCGTGGGCAGGTGGTGCGCGTCGCGCTTGGCGTCGACGACCCGCGAGCGCAGGTGCACCAGCATCGTCGGGATGTCGATCGCGACCGGGCAGGCGTCGAAGCACGCGCCGCACAGGGACGAAGCGAACGGCAGCGTCTGGTTGTGCTCGACCCCGGTCAGCTGCGGTGACAGCACGGCACCGATCGGCCCCGGGTAGACCGACCCGTACGCGTGGCCGCCGGTCCGCTCGTACACCGGGCACACGTTCAGGCAGGCCGAGCAGCGGATGCACCGAAGCGCGCTGCGCCCGTGCGGGTCGGCCAGTGTCGCGGTGCGCCCGTTGTCGAGCAGGACGAGGTGGAACTGCTGGCCCTCGGTGGCGCCGGTCCACATCGACGTGTACGGGTTCATCCGCTCGCCGGTAGACGAGCGCGGCAGCGTCTGCAGGAACACCTCGAGGTCGCGCCACGTGGGAACCAGCTTCTCGATGCCCATGACCGTGATCAGGGTGCGGGGCAGCGTCAGGCACATCCGGCCGTTGCCCTCGGACTCGAACACGCACAGCGTCCCGGTCTCGGCTACCGCGAAGTTGGCGCCGCTGATCGCCACCTGCGCGGTGAGGAACTTGCGCCGCAGGTAGGTCCGCGCGGCCTCGGCCAGCACCTGCGGCTCGTCGGTCAGGCCCGGGTCGACGCCCTTCATCTCGCGCAGGAAGATCTCGCGGATCTCGCTGCGGTTGCGGTGGATCGCCGGCACCAGGATGTGGCTGGGCTCGTCGTTGCCGAGCTGCACGATCAGCTCGGCCAGGTCGGTCTCGACGGCGTCGACGCCCGCCGCGGCCAGTGCCTCGTTCAGCGCGATCTCCTGGGTGGCCATCGACTTGACCTTCACTACCTCGTCCACGCCGGTGGCCCGGACCAGGTCGACGACGATGCGGTTCGCCTCGTCCGCGTCCCTGGCCCAGTGCACGAGGCCGCCGCGCGCCACGACCTGCGCCTCCAGCTGGACCAGGTACTCGTCCAGGTGGGCCAGCGTCTCGTCCTTGATCGCGGCGCCGGCCGTCCGCAGCTGCTGCCAGTCCGGCAGCTCGGCCACGACGTCGGCGCGTTTCGCGCGGATGGTCGCCGTGGCATTGCCGAGGTTGCGCCGCAGCTGGGCGTCGCCGAGCGCGTCGTGCGCCGCGTCCGGGAACGTGCGCGCTGCCCGCAGCCGTCCGGTGGCCGAGGCGCTGGGCATGCCGAGGTACGTCACGCCGCCTCACCGGCCTCCGTCGACGCGAGGATCTCGGCCAGGTGAAGGGTGCGGACGCCGGTCCGCAGCCGCGACAGCCCACCGCCGATGTGCATGAGGCAGGACGCGTCGCCCGCGGTGCACACCCCGGCGCCGGTGTCCAGGACAGCGCGCATCTTGTCCGCCAGCATCGCCGTCGAGACCTCGCTGTTCTTGAGCGCGAACGTGCCGCCGAAGCCACAACACGAATCGGCCGACGGCAACTGCACCAGATCGATGCCACGCACCTCGCGCAGTAGCCGGTACGGACGATCACCCACCCGCAGCAGGCGCAGCGAGTGGCACGTCGGGTGATAGGTCACGCGATGTGGGAAGTAGGCGCCGACGTCGGTGACACCCAGTTCGTCGACGAGGAACTCCGACAGCTCGAAGGTCCGCGCCGCCACCGCGCGGGCGGCATCGGCCAGCGCGCGATCGCCGGCCTGCTCGGCCAGGTCCGCGTGCTGGTGCCGGATCGCGCCGGTGCACGAGCCACTCGGCGCAACGATCGCGTCGTACCCGGCGAACGTGTCGACGTAGCTGCGCACCAGCGGCAGCGCCTCGCGCGGGTAGCCGGTGTTCACGTGCATCTGCCCGCAGCAGGTCTGGCTCAGCGGCAGGTCCACGTCCTGACCGAGGCGCCGCAACAACGCGATCGTCGCCCTCCCGACGTCGGGGAACAGCCCGTCGACCAGGCAGGTCGCGAACAGTGCCACGCGCATGTCTGACTCCTTGCCGTCAGCCTTCGGACGTCGACTCTCGCACGACGAGTTCCGGCTCGAACACGACCTGACGGTGCTGGTGGCCGTTCGCTGTCGCAGCCTCCTCCAGCAGCAGGTCCATCGCGGCCTGGCCGAGCTGTGCGCGCGGCTGGCGGACCGAGGTCAGCGGCACCGCGGCCGCGCTCGCGAAGTCGATGTCGTCATAGCCGACGATGGCGAGGTCGCCGGGAACCTGCACCTGCCGTCGCGTCATCTCCTGCAGCACGCCCAGTGCCAGCAGGTCGTTGGCGCAGAACGCCGCTGTGGGGCGCGTGCGGGAGGCCATGGCGAGAATCCTCTCACCGGCAGTTCGGCCGGCGGCCACGTTCAGGACCGGCGTCTCGATCACCTTGATCGCGCTCGCCGGCAGGCCCGCCGCCTTGACCGCGGCCCGAGCACCCTCGAGCCGCTCGCTGACCTGCTTGATCGGCAGGGGGCCGCCGACGAACGCGATCCGCCTGTGGCCCTGGGCCACGAGGTGCGCCACCGCGAGCTCGCCGCCCACGCGGTCGTTGACGGACACCGAGCACTGCTGGCGGCTCGAACCGCGGTCGACGAGCACGACCGGCGTGCCCCGCTGACGGATCGCCTCGATCGCCGGCGTCCGATTCGCGACCGGGGTGATCAGGATGCCGAACGCGCGCTGTTCCTGCAGCAGGCTCAGGTAGTGCGCCTCGCGCGCGGTGTCGTCACTGCTGTTGCAGAGGACGACCGACAGGCCCTGCTTGGTGGCCGTTGCCTCGACACCGGCGGCCAGGTCGGTGAAGAACGGGTTGCCGACGTCCAGCACGACGAGGCCGATGGTCCGACTGCGGCCGGCGCGCAACTGGCGGGCGGCCTCGTTGCGCACGAAGCCGAGCTCGGCGATGGCTTTCAGGACCCGGTCGCGTGTTGCCGGCGAGACCCGGTCGGGGCGGTTGAGAACGTTCGAGACGGTGCCGAGCGAGACGCCCGCCAGCGCCGCGACGTCGATGACGCTGGCCGACTCACTCACGTCGTAGTCCCTCCCCAGGCGTTAAATCGTATCAACGTCGAACCCCGGCCGGTGCGCGCCTGCGCGGTCTTCCTCGTCAGCCTCTCGCTCCTGCATCCTGCCTCATCCTCGCGGAATCTGTTGATAACGAAGGCGAAACTTTCCCTTGACTCGCCGACCAGGAGCAGATTAGCTTAGGGCGCGCAGGAATGAAAGGTTTCATAAAACCTCGGGAGACAGCGCGTGACGGACGCGAACGCTCGGCTGGTGCTGCAGAACGCGACCAAGAGCTTCGGCGCGGTGCGGGCCCTTGTGGACGGGTCGATCACCCTGTATCCGGGTGAGGCGCACGCGCTCGTCGGTGAGAACGGCGCCGGCAAGTCCACCCTGGTGAAGATCCTGGCCGGCGTCTACCGCACCGACAGCGGCGTGCTACTGATCGACGGCGAGGCTGTCGACTTCGCCGGCCCCGCCGCGTCGCGCGATGCCGGTGTCTCGATCATCTACCAGGAGCCGACGCTGTTCCCGGATCTGACCGTCGCCGAGAACATCTTCATGGGCCGCCAGCCGGTGGGTTCGGGCCGGCGGATCGACCGGGCCGAGATGCACCGGCAGACCGACGCCATCTTCAAGCGGCTCGGCGTCGCGCTCGATCCGAGCCGGATAGCGCGCGGCCTGTCCGTCGCCGACCAGCAGATCGTCGAGATCGCCAAGGCGCTCTCGTTCAATGCGCAGGTACTGGTCATGGACGAGCCGACAGCCGCGCTCACGTCGGTCGAGGTCGCCCGTCTGTTCACCGTGATGAACACGTTGCGCAGCCAGGGCGCCGCGGTGCTGTTCATCTCGCACCGGCTGGAGGAGGTCTTCGCGAGCTGCCAGCGCGTGACGATCATGCGGGACGGGCGGTTCGTGCGCACGGCCGCGATTACCGAGGTCACGATCGACGACATCATCCGCTCGATGGTCGGCCGCGACCTGGATGCGCTGTTCCCCAAGACCGAGACGACGCCGGGCGAGGTCGTGCTGCAGGTGGACGACCTGTGCAGCCAGGACGTGTTCGAGCACATCAGCTTCACCGTCCGCAGCGGCGAGATCGTCGCACTGGCCGGGCTGGTCGGCGCGGGGCGGACCGAGGTGGCCCGGGCGATCTTCGGGATCGACCGGCGCACCTCGGGCGCGGTTCGCCTCGACGGCAAGGAACTGGCCAACGCCAACCCGCTCGCCGCGATGGATGCCGGTGTGGCCCTGGTGCCCGAGGATCGCCGGCAGCAGGGCCTGGTCATGGACCTCGGCATCGACCAGAACGTCGCGCTGGCCTCGCTCGGGCGGCTCAGCCGCGGCGGCCTGATCCGCCGCTCGCGCGAGCGCAAGCTGGCCACCGCCTGGGCCGGCCGTCTGCAGCTGAAGTACGGCCGGATGGCGAACGCCGTATCCACCCTGTCCGGCGGCAACCAGCAGAAGGTCGTGCTCGGCAAGTGGCTGGCCCGCAACCCGAGGCTGCTGATTATCGACGAGCCGACGCGCGGCATCGACGTCAGCACCAAGGCGGAGGTCCACCGCATCCTGGACGGCCTGGTCGCCGAGGGGATGGCCGTGCTGATGATCTCCTCGGAGCTGCCCGAGGTGCTCGGCATGGCCGACCGGGTCATCGTGCTGCGGGAGGGCCGGATCACCGCCGAGCTGACCCGCGCCGAGGCCGACGAGACGTCGATCATGCGGGCTGCCACCGGCCAGGACGCGGTGAGCGCCGCATGACTTCGGCTGTGGAGGAACGTCCTGTCGAGAGCGGCTCGAGCGAGCGCATCCTCACCCTGCTGCGGGCCCGCGAGGCCGGCATCGCGCTGCTGATCGTGCTGGTCGTTGCGGTCACGTCGATCAAGAACTCGCACTTCCTGGATGCGAACAGCATCCAGCAACTGTTGAGCGGCGCGGCGCTCATCGCGTTGCTCGGCGTGGGCGAGACGCTCGTCATCATCACCCGCAACGTCGACCTGTCCGTGGGGTCGGTGCTGGGCCTGTCGGCGTACATCGTCGGCGACCTGTTCAAGTACCACCACATCCCGGTGTGGTCCGGGTTCGCCGTCGCCATCCTGATCGGCGCGGTCTGCGGTGTGGTCAACGGCTTCATCGTCGCCGTCATGCGGGTGCCCAGCCTCGTCGTCACGCTGGGCATGCTGTACGTCATCCGTGGCATCGACGGCGTGATCGTCAGCGGCGATCGCATCGACCCCTACGCGATCCCCGGGACGTTCTCCGCGGTGGGCTACCGGAACCTGCTGGGTATCCCGTGGCTGGCGATCATCGTGGCCGTCGTCGTGGTCGTCGTCGGCTATGCGATGCGCTCGTACCGGGCCAGCCGCGAGCTGTACGCGATCGGTTCGAACCCGGACGCCGCGGCCCTGGCCGGCATCCCGGTCGAGCGCCGGGTCTTCTCCGCGTTCGTCATCAGCGGAACGCTGGCCGGCCTGGCCGGTGCGCTGTTCCTCGCACTGCACACGCAGATCGACAACAGCGGTGGTCTCGGCTACGAGCTCACGGTCATCTCCGCCGTGGTCGTCGGTGGGGTCGCGATCTTCGGCGGCAGCGGGACCGTCGTCGGCGCGGCCCTGGGCGCTGTCCTGCTCAACACGATCAACCAGGCCCTGGTCGCCTCGCGCGTCTCGGCGTTCTGGAACCAGGCGATCGCCGGAGCGCTCATGCTCGCCGCGATCGCGTTCGACCGCTGGCTCTCGCTTCGGGTGACCCGAACCCTCAAGTCGACCGAGGGAGCCCACCGTGACCTCTGACGTCGCCATGCCCACGGCGGAGAGCGTGACCGGGTCCGCGCCGACCGGCTCCGGCCGGCAGCCGATCTGGCGCAGCGCGGTCCGGTGGGAGTCCGGCCTGGTCCTGGTGCTCGTCGCCGTGCTGATCTACGGGTCGGCGAAGTCGCCGACGTTCACCAACCCGAGCACGGTGTTCTACCTCGGGATCAACACCGGCTTCATCGCGATCATGGCCCTGCCCATGACGTTCGTGGTGATGACCGGAGAGATCGACCTGTCGGTGGCCTCGATGCTCGGCCTGTCCGGCGCGACGGTGGGCTACCTGTGGCACCACGGCTGGTCGATCTGGCCCGCCTTCCTCGCCGCACTGCTCGTCGGTGCTGCGGGCGGGGCGCTCAACGGCTTCCTGGTGTCCCGGGTCGGGCTGCCGTCCATCGCAGTCACCATCGGCACGCTGACCCTGTTCCGCGGCATCGCCGAGATCATGCTCGGCTCGCTCATCGTCCCCGCCCCCGGCGACCCGCAGTTCCCGACCTGGCTGCAGAACATCGGCGCCCAGTCCATCCCCGGCACGCAGCTGTCGTGGTCGCTGGCGATCTTCATCGTGCTGGCGGTGATCTTCGGCGTGGTGCTGCACGGTTCGCGGCTCGGCCGCTCGATGGTGGCGATCGGGCTGCAGCCGGAGGCGGCCGAGTTCGCCGGCATCCGGGTGAAGCGGATCAAGTTCTGGCTCTTCGTGCTGTCCGGCGTGCTGAGCGCGTTCGCCGGGATCCTGCTCGCGATGCAGAACGCGTCGGTCAGCTACGGCGCCGGCACCGGGCTCGAGCTCAACGTCGTGGCCATCGTCCTGTTCGGTGGCGTCTCCATCTTCGGCGGCCGTGGCAGCATCCCCGGCGTCGTGCTTTCGGTGGCCATCTTCGGCAGCCTGCAGATGGCGCTCACGCAGATCAACGTGTCCGCCGAGAAGCAGAGCATCGTCACCGGCGTGCTGCTGCTCATCAGCGTGATCGTCCCGAACTTCGGGGAGGTCGTGACGCGCACCCGCACCCGGTTCAGACGGGTCCAGACCTGAGTCGCATTCCTGTTCGACCGCACCGTCCGATGCAGCACATCCACGCTGCACCCATCAAAGGAAGGCAACACCATGACCGGAAACCGGACGGCCCGCCGCGTGGCGGCCGCCGCCGTCACCGCCGTGCTCGTGGGTGGCGCACTGGCCGCCTGCGGTTCGACCTCCGCCAAGAAGGGAGACAACCCAGGCAGCCCCACCGCGACGAGCGTGAAGAAAGCGCTGAAGGTCTACTTCATTCCGAAGGACACGCAGAACCCGTACGAGGTGCTCGCCGACAAGGGTGGCCAGAAGGCGCTCGCCGAGCTCGGTGGCACGGTGACCGTGAGCAGCGGAACGCAGGACACCGCAGCGGCGCAGATCCCGTCGATCCAGGCGGCGATCCAGGCCAACGCGAACGCGATCGTCATCGCAGCCAACGACCCGTCGGCGCTGTGCCCGACGCTGAACCAGGCGGCCAAGAAGGGGATTGCGATCGTCTCGTTCGACTCGGACATCTCCTGCGGCAGCACGCCGAGCCACCTGTTCATCAACCAGGCCAACACCGAGCAGATCGGGACGTCCGAGGTCGACCTGCTGGCCAAGCAGATTGGCAGCAAGGGCGACATCGCGATCCTGTCCGCGGCGGCCAGCGCAACCAACCAGAACTCGTGGATCAAGTACATGAAGGTGCAGCTGAAGAAGTACCCCAACATGAAGCTGGTCTCGACCGTGTACGGCAACGACGACCCGGCGACCTCGCTGACCGTGCTGCAGGGACTGCTCTCGGCCTACCCGAACCTCAAGGGCATCATCTCGCCGACGACGGTGGGCATCTCGACCGCGGCGCAGTACCTCTCGACGCACAAGGACGTGGCCAAGCGGGTGACCCTGACCGGCCTCGGCCTGCCGTCGCAGATGAAGGCCTACATCCACGACGGCACCGTGCAGTCGTTCGAGCTGTGGAACCCGTCCGACCTCGGCTACCTGGCGGGCTACGCAGCCGCCGCGCTGGCCTCGGGAACGGCGAGCCTGCAGACCGGCTCGAGCTTCAAGGCGGGCACGCTCGGTGACTACAAGGTGCTCGCTCCCGCCGCCGGAACCGGACCGTCGGTCGTCCTCGGCCCGCCGACGGTGTTCGACAAGTCGAACGTGGACAAGTTCAACTTCTGATCCCACGTTCACGAACGGGTGCCCGGCCGGCGTGCTCTCATCGCCGCCGGCCGGGCATCGATCCACCAGAAGAGGAGTCATGGCCCGCTACTGCTTCCTGCTCCACGTCCGGCCGGAGCTGCTCGAGGAGTATCGGGAACGGCACGCGCAGGTGTGGCCGGAGATGCTGATCGCCTTGCGCGACAGCGGATGGCGCAACTACTCGATCTTCGCTCACCAGGACGGGTTGCTCGTCGGCTACGTGGAGGCGGACGACCTAGCGGCCGCCCAGGCGGTGATGGCAGCCACGGCGGTCAACGCGCGCTGGCAGGCCGGGATGACCCGGTTCTTCGTCGGGACGGACGGTCGCGGGCCGGACGAGACCTTCGAGCTTCTGGACGAGCTGTTCAACCTCGACGATCAACTGAACCACCTCGACGAGCGATCGGAAGGAGCGCTGCCATGACCGTCGCAACGCCGGCCCTGGGCCGCATCACGGCCCGGCGCACGAAGGTCGGCCTGGTCGCCGGCGGCCTCGGCGCGTACTGGCCGCAGTTCCCCGAACTGCTGCCGCAGTTGCAGCGTTCGGCCGCACGCGTGTCCGAGCGGATGAGCGCGCTGGACTGCGACGTGGTGGACGTCGGCTTCATCTCCGACGCCGAGGAGGGCGCGCGCGCGGCCGAGCGGCTGCGTGTTGCGGGCTGCGATCTGATCGTCGGCTTCCTCACCACCTACATGACCGCGGCGATGCTGTTGCCGATCGCGCAGCGCAGCGGGGCTCCGGTGCTGCTGATCAACCTGCAGCCGACCGAGGCGATGGATCACGCGAGCTTCGACACCGGCCAGTGGCTGGCGTACTGCGGCGCCTGTCCGCTGCCGGAGATGGCGAACGCATTCCTGCGCTGCGGCGTGCCGTTCCGCTCGGTGTCCGGCTACGTCGAGGACGAGCGGGCCTGGACGAGGATCGCGCGGTGGATCAAGGCGGCCGGTGTGCGCGGCGCGCTGCGGCATGGGCGGCACGGCCTGATGGGTCACCTGTACCCGGGCATGCTCGACGTGTCGACCGATCTCACCCTGGTGCCGGCGAACCTCGGCGGCCACCTGGAGGTGCTCGAGTTCGATGACCTGCGGGTGCGCGTGAGCGCGGTGACCGAGGCGCAGACCGCCGAGCGGATGGCCCTGGCCCGCGCGATGTTCGATCTCGACGACACCGTGCAGGGCGAGGACTTCGCCTGGGCGGCCAAGGTGTCCGTAGGCCTGGACCGGCTCGTCGAGGACTTCTCGCTGGACAGCCTGGCCTACTACCACCGCGGCCTCGAGGGCGAGCAGCACGAGCGGCTCGGCGCCGCAATGATCCTCGGCGCGTCGCTGCTGACCGCACGCGGCATCCCCGCCGCGGGTGAGTACGAGCTGCGCACCTCGCTCGCGATGCTGATCACCGACCGGCTCGGCGGTGGCGGTTCGTTTACCGAGTTCCAGGCGCTGAACTTCCGCGATGGGGTGGTCGAGATGGGTCACGACGGCCCGGCGCACCTGGCGATCAGCGAGCATCGCCCGCTGCTGCGCGGCCTCGGCGTGTACCACGGCAAGCGCGGGTGGGGAGTCTCGGTCGAGTTCGACGTCAGGCACGGACCGGTGACCACGTTCGGCATCGCCCAGCAGCGTGACGGCAGCTTCCGCTTCGTCGCGTCCGAGGGCAAGGTCGTACCCGGGCCGGTGCTGCAGATCGGCAACACCACCTCGCGGGTCGACTTCGGGTGCGACCCGGGCGAGTGGACCGACGCCTGGAGCGCTACCGGGATGTCCCACCACTGGGCGCTCGGCACCGGTCGGCTGATCCCTGAACTGCGTACGACCGCGGACCTGCTCGGTGTCGAACTGGTCGAAGTGAACGTCGCCAATCCCGATAGTGAAAGCAGGTTCTCCTATGGCCGACCGTGAGGCCGCCAAGCAGGTGCTCCGTGCCCAGCGGATCGAGCTGCCCTCGTGGGCGTTCGGCAACTCCGGGACGCGGTTCAAGGTCTTCGCGCAGGCCGGCGTCCCACGTGACCCGTTCGAGAAGATCGCGGATGCGGCGCAAGTGCACGCGTTCACCGGCGTCGCGCCGTCGGTCGCGCTACACATCCCGTGGGACAAGGTGGACGACTACGGCAAGCTCGGCACGGCCGCGTCCGACGCCGGGATCTCGCTGGGGACGATCAACGCCAACGTCTTCCAGGACGACGACTACAAGCTGGGCAGCGTCACCAACCCCGACCCGCGCGTGCGCCGCAAGGCGCTCGATCACCTCTTCGAGTGCATCGACGTCATGGACCAGACCGGCTCGCGCGACCTCAAGCTCTGGTTCTCCGACGGCACCAACTACCCCGGCCAGGACAGCATCCGCGCGCGGCAGGACCGGCTGGCCGAGGCGCTCGCCGCGGTGTACGAGCGGTTGAGCGGCGAGCAGCGGCTGATCCTGGAGTACAAGCTGTTCGAGCCGGCGTTCTACACGATGGACGTGCCGGACTGGGGTACGTCGTTCGCGCACTGTCTGCAGCTCGGCGAGCGGGCCAAGGTGTGCGTCGACACCGGTCACCACGCGCCGGGCACGAACATCGAGTTCATCGTGGCTTTCCTGCTGCGTGCCGGCAAGCTCGGCGCGTTCGACTTCAACTCGCGCTTCTACGCCGACGACGACCTGATCGTCGGAGCGGCCGACCCGTTCCAGCTGTTCCGCATCCTGTTCGAGGTGCTGGTCGGCGGCGGCCTGGACGCGGACGCCGGGATCGCGTTCATGCTCGACCAGTGCCACAACATCGAGCCTAAGATCCCTGGCCAGATCCGCTCCGTCATGAACGTCCAGGAGGCCACCGCCAAGGCGCTGCTCGTCGACCTGGACGCGCTCGACCTCGCGCAGTCGAGCGGTGACGTGCTCGCCGCCAACGCCGTGCTGATGGACGCCTACAACACCGACGTGCGATCACTGCTCGCCGAGCTGCGCGAGGAACAAGGGCTGCATCCCGACCCCATGACGGCCTACCTCGACTCCGGCTACGCGGACCGCATCGTCGCCGAACGCATCGGCGGCAACCAGGCGGGGTGGGGGGCCTGATGGGAACAGTCGAGGACTTGATCGCGCGGTCCAACCGGCTGGGCGCCGATCCCCGCAACACCAACTTCGCCGGCGGCAACACGTCCGCGAAGGGCACCGATACCGACCCGGTCACCGCCGAGCCGGTCGAGCTCGTCTGGGTCAAGGGCTCCGGCGGCGACCTCGGCACGCTGAACGCGTCGGGCCTGGCCGCGCTGCGGCTGGACCGGCTGCGGGCGCTCGTGGAGGTGTCCCCGGGCGTCGAGCGCGAGGACGAGATGGTCGCCGCGTTCGACTTCTGCCTGCACGGCAAGGGTGGCGCGGCGCCTTCGATCGACACCGCGATGCATGGCCTGGTCGACGCACCGCACGTCGACCACCTGCACCCGGACTCGGGCATCGCGCTGGCGACGTCCGCCGACGGCGAGCGGCTGACCCGCGAGTGCTTCGGCGATCGCGTCGTCTGGGTGCCGTGGCGGCGCCCGGGCTTCCAGCTCGGTGTTGATATTTCCGTTATCGCATCGAGTCATCCGCAGGCGATCGGCTGCGTCCTGGGCGGGCACGGCATCACCGCATGGGGCGCGACGAGCGAGGAGTGCGAGGCGCGCTCGCTGGAGATCATCCGCACCGCCGAGCGGTTCATCGCCGAGCGCGGGCGCGCGGAGCCGTTCGGGACGCGGGTCGCCGCGTCCGAGCCGCTGCCGACTGCCGAGCGGCACGCCCGGGCTGCAGAGTTGGCCCCCTTCATCCGCGGCCTGGCGTCGACCGATCGGGCCCAGGTCGGGCACTACATCGGCTCCGATGCCGTGCTCGACTTTCTTGCCTGCACCGAGCATCCCCGGCTGGCTGCGCTCGGCACGTCGTGCCCGGATCACTTCCTGCGCACCAAGGTGCGGCCGATGGTTCTCGACCTGGCTCCCGACGTGCCGTTGGACGATACGGTCACCCGGCTGCACGAGCTGCACGAGCAGTACCGGCGCGACTACGCGGCCTACTACAAGAAGTACGCGACGGCCGACAGCCCGGCGATCCGCGGCGCCGACCCGGCGATCGTGCTCGTCCCCGGCATCGGCATGTTCAGCTTCGGCAAGGACAAGCACACCGCTCGCGTCGCCGGCGAGTTCTACGTCAATGCGATCAACG
>JBOGDQ010000145.1:0-9955 GCA_050742975.1 Jatrophihabitantaceae bacterium | reverse complement strand
GTCGATCCCACCCGCGCTTCCGCCCTGCTCGGGCTCGACCCGCTCGACCCGCTGGCCAAGGAGTGTCCTGACGACGTGCCGTGCCGGGTGCAGGACGCCGATCTCTGGTTCGCCGAAACCCCCGCGGAGCTCGATCAGGCCAAGGCCCTGTGCCAGGACTGCCCGGCTCGACTCGCCTGCCTCGCCGGCGCCCTCGAGCGTCGGGAGCCCTTGGGAGTCTGGGGCGGCGAGATCTTCGAGCGGGGCGCGATCGTCGCACGTAAGCGTCCCCGTGGCCGTCCGCGCAAGGACGACCGCACCGATGACCGCAATGGTGTGGCGGCCTGATGACGAGCACCTATGTCCACGCCGAAGCACCGACCCAAGCACCAACCCAAGCACTGAGGAGCAACGAAATGTCCACGATCCAGGAAGCGCTCGCGCGAGAGCGAATGCGCGAGCGACAACAACAGGCGCGACATTCGCGCCTGTCGGCGGAGCTGGCTGCGGCCAACCGCTGGCAGTACCTGGCCAAGCGCGCCCGGGCAGCCGCATCGCGGCACTCGCACCGCGCACAGCAGGCGGCGGCCGCCAACTGATGACGGCTACCGCCCGCTGACCAGGACGTACTGGGGAACGGCCGCTGGATCATCGGATCCGGCGGCCGTTTCGTGCTTCACCGGTGCGTGCAGGGCCAACCCCTACCACCACGTCTGGTCCAGCTTGGCCTCGATCGAGCGCACGTAACGCCGGGTGCACTCGGCGCAGACCCAGCGGGTCCGGGTTCCGCCGCGTGCCTCGACGACATCGGCGCACCAGCCCAGCGGCGGGTCACCGTCCTGGTCCGGGTCGGCCACTCGCCCGCAGATTGAGCAGGTCTCGTTCACGTCCACATTGTTCCCCGATCGGGGAGTTTGCCATCCGACAGGTGGACGGCAAACTCCCGAATCGCTCACCACAGCGACATCGAGCGGCCGAAGATGCCGGCCAGATCCTCGGCGTCGACCGGGCGCGGCGCGGTCGCCAGCAGCCGCTGCTGCTTGAGCGCGCCCTCGACCAGCTCGTCCACGTCGGCGTCGGCGAAGCCGACCGCGCCGATCCCGGCCGGCAGGTCGATGTCGCGCATCAGCCGGACGAGCACCGACGGCAGCAGGGCGGCGTCGTTCGTCGGCTCGGCTGCGGGGTCGAGCAGGTGCGCTGCCCGCAGGTGTCGCTCGGGCGCGGCGTCGAAGGTGAACCGGAACGCTTCGGGCGCAGTGAGCGAGACGGCCATGCCGTGCGGCACCATCGTCTCGCCGCGGGGGTAGCCGGCCGGGTGGAAACCTTCCGGCACCTGACCGGCGATCGGGTACGCGTTGGCGTGCGGGATGTGCACGCCCGCGTTGCCGAAGCCGAGGCCGGCGAACGTCGCGGCCATCGCCATGCCGCGCCGGGCCTCGATGTCGTCGCCGTCCGTCACCGCGCGACGGAAGTTGGTCGAGAGCAGGGACAGCGCCCGCTCCGACCACATGTCCGAGATCGGGTTCGAGCCGCAGTACGGGACGCGCTGGGCCGGATCCTTGCGCGCCACGGCCGTGTACGGACGCGCCGTGTAGCTCTCCAGCGCGTGGCACAGGATGTCCATGCCGGCCGAGGCGGTGACCCCGGCGGGCTGGCTGACGGTCAGCGCCGGGTCGACCACGGCCAGCGTCGGGCGCAGCCGCTGGTGGCTGATTCCGGTCTTGACGCGCTGGGCCAGCACGTCCAGCACGCAGATCGTCGTGCTCTCGGCGCCGGTTCCGGTCGTGGTCGGGACGGCCACCAGGGGGTGCAGCGCATTGGCCGGAGCGGCGCCGCGGCCGACGGGAACGTTGACGTAATCCAGCAGCTCGCCGGGGTTGGTCAGCAGCAGGTTGACGGCCTTCGCGGTGTCGATGCTCGAACCTCCGCCGACCGCGACGAACGCGTCCCACGGACCGTTGGCGCGCGCCCAGTCGATCGCCGCCTGCATGCTCGCGTCGGTCGGCTCGACGTGGACGGCGTCGAACACCGCCGCGTCGACGCCGAACCGGGCCATCTGCGCGGCGACCCGCTGCGGCAGCCCGGTCGCGGCCACGCCGGGGTCGGTGACCACGAGCGCGCGGGTCGCCCCGAGCTGGGCCAGGTCGTAGCCGATCTCGTCCGAGGCGCCGTCGCCGAACTTGAGCGCGGGGGCCCCGTACGTGAACACCGTCTCCGGCCTCGTCACGATGCGAATCCCGGCTGCCAGCGCTCGGCCAGCGCGCGGAACGGCGCGGTGGCGCCCAGCTGGCACAGCACGCCGATCGACCCGAGCGTGACGCGGTGGATCAGCAGGTAGGACGGCGGCAGGTTGAACATCCGCCCGACCTTCGCCTCCTCGCTGCGTGGATCGCCCAGGCGGGCAGCCTGGGCCCGCATCCAGTCCCGCGAGAACGTGAACGCCTCGGCGCGCAACGGATCGAGCACCGGGCCCAGGTAGTCCATGACCTGCCGCGCCTGCAGGTTCACGCCGCTGCGGATGAAGCCCTGCGCGCGCATCAGCGCGATGACCCCCGCACCGTCCCCGTCCAGTGCCAGGCGGGTGAGCCGGCCGAGCGGCTCGGGCGAGCCGTCGGGCAGCCGGGCCACCGCACCGAAGTCGACCACGCCGAGGCGGCCGTCGGCGAGCAGACGGAAGTTGCCGGGATGCGGATCGGCGTGCAGCAGCCCCGCGCGGGCCGGCCCGGAGTAGTGCAACAGTGCCATCCGCGTACCCGCCTGATCACGCTGGTCCTGCGTGCCGGTGGCGATGATGCGCGAGAGCGGGGTGCCGTCCTGCCACTCGGTGACGACCGCCTTCGGCGCGCTCGCGACCACGCGGGGGATCGCGATGTCCGGGTCGTCGGCATAGGCCGCCGCGAACGCGCGCTGGGCCTGCGCCTCGAGGGTGTAGTCCAGCTCCTCGAGCACGCGCTGCTTCAGCTCGGCAAGCAGCGGCTTGACCTCCAGCCCCGGCGACATCCGGCCGAACAGCCAGGCCAGCCTCGAGAGCTGGGTGAAGTCGGCGAGCAGGGCCGGCCCGGCGCCCGGGTACTGCAGCTTGACCGCGACCTCGCGGCCGTCGGCCCAGATCGCCTTGTGGACCTGGCCGATACTCGCGGCGGCCGCGGGCACCTCATCGAAGGACTGGAACCGTTCGGGCCAGCGCCGGCCGAACTGCTCGTCCAGCACGGTCCGCACCGTCTCGACCGGCATCGGCGGCGCGGCTTCCTGCAGCCTGGTCAGCGCCTCGCGGTAGGGCGCCGCCGAGTCCTCGGGCAGCGCGGCCTCGAACACCGACAGCGCCTGCCCAAACTTCATCGCGCCGCCCTTGAGCTCACCCAGAACGGTGAACAGCTGCTCGGCCGTGCGGGCCTGCAGATCTGCGGCGACTGATTCCGCGGACCGCCCGGTCATCCGCCGCCCGAACCCGACCGTTGCCCGCCCGGCCACGCCGAGCGGGAGGGAGGCGAGCTTCGCGGTACGGACGACACGGCGCTTCGGGATGTCGCTCACGCGCCCCATTGTGCCCAACGGCCTCGGACGCGCCTTTCGCGCTGGGGCTCATCGCGGGTCCGAGCACTCGCAGTCCGGGTGCACCGGCCACGAGCGGCGCCGGATCCGCCAGTCCGGCAGATGCTGCTCCAGCGTTCCGTCGATCGTCGCCGGCTGGTCGCCGTCGAGGAAGGCGATGGCCTGCTGCGACGCGAGCCCGGCGATCAGGGTGGCCTGCGCGACGTCCGAACCACTCCCGCGCTGGGGAGTGGCGAGCTGAACGGCGAGCGCGGTCCACGCGGGATCGCGGTCGAGGCGGTGCAGGTCGGCACAGCGCAGGCAGCTGGTCAGCCCAGGGATCACCAGTGGGCCGACGACGCCGTGATCGGTCCCGAGCCGGACCAGCAGGTGGGCGGTCCCACGGGCGTGCAGCGCCGAGCGGCGGTCCGGATCGACCGGCTCGTCGCAGGCCAGCACGACCAGGTCCGGTCGCTCCTGCGGGGGTAGCGGGCCGATGTCCGCGTCCGGTGCCGCGCGACGGATCGCCTCGGCGGCTGCCGAGCTGACGTTGCGCCCCTCGTCGTCGGGAGACAGGCCGCCGGGGACGCTCTGCTGCAGCCGGACCGCGCTCAGGTCCAGGACGTGGATGCGGCCGATGCCGGCCGCACCGAGGATCGCGGCGATGTGCGGCCCGCAGCGTCCCGAGCCGTGGACCACGACCGTGACGTGCCGGCGGGCGCTCAGCAACTCGGCGGCACGCTGCCCGTTTCGTGCGGCCAGAGCGGTGAGCTCGGCCGCCAGCCGCGGCGCCGGCGGGGCGAGCCGCTCGTCCTCGTCCTCGAGCGGACGCGGCCACAGGAAGCCGGTCTCGCTGAGGGCGCGCAGGACGGGGTCGGCCCGCCCGGCACTGATCGGCACCTCGGGCAGCCGGCGGCCGGCCAGCCGCCGGACGGCTCGCGCGGCGGGTCCGTCGACGACCACCGCCCGGCTACCGAGTTCGAGCTGCAGGGTCGTGCTAGAGCGCCAGAGCAGGCGCGTCGCCGGGTTGAGCATCCGGTCGACGACGTGCGGCATCATCGGCACACTGTCCCACTTCCGGCCGATTCGCCCGGCCGTTATCCACAGCCCCGAAGGACTGAAGGTGACGCCCAGGTAACCCTGAAGTGAATGTCCACATCTGTGGATGAAGGTGTGGACGGCACCGGATTTTCCGGCGCCGTCGTTGTGGACGACGCGGGTCGCTTGTGGACAAGCAGGGCGTGCCGGTCGATCCGCACCGCGTGCTGACGGTGGCCTGGGTTAGCGTTTGCGCGTGAGCACAGCGAGCGATCCCGCGGCGGCCAACGTCGAGGTCCGGCGCAGCGCGCGCCGCCGCCGCACCGTGTCGGCGTACCGCGACGGCGCGCGGATCGTGGTGCTGATCCCGGCCCGGTTCACCCGCGCGGAAGAGGCGCAGTGGGTGGCGAAGATGGTGGCCCGGCTGGATTCGGGCACGCAGCCCGGCCGCCGCCGGACCGCCGGTGACGCGGGCCTGGCGAGCCGTGCGGACGAGCTGTCCCGAACGTACCTGGACGGGCGCGCCCGGCCGGTCAGCGTGCGCTGGGTCGGCAACATGCGCACCCGCTGGGCCTCGTGCACGCCGGTCGATCGCACCATTCGGATGTCCGAGCGGCTGCGGGAGTTGCCGGCGTGGGTGCAGGACTACGTGCTCGTGCACGAACTCACCCACCTGCTCGAACCCGGTCACGGGCCGCAGTTCTGGGCGCTGGTCGATCGCTACCCGCGCACCGAGCGGGCGCGTGGCTACCTCGACGGCATCAGCGCGGCCGCCGGGCTGTCCTTCGCCGACGACCTGGACGATGACCTGGGCGAGGAGCTGGTCTAGCTCTCGGCGTCGTCCGCGTCCGTCACGTCGTCCGTGCCCGCGTCCGTGCCCGCGCTTGTGCCGGTCACCGCGGCATCGTCGGTCGGCGCCGTCAGGTCGTTCGCGCTGCCCATCGTGTCGGCGAAGCCCAGCGGATCGTCCAGGTCGTCCGCGCTCGGCAGCAGGTCCGGGTGCGCCCACAGCGCGTCCCGACCGCCGACGCCGTGCTTCTCGGTGACGCTCCACCACAGCGCGGCCGCCTCGCGTAGCCGGCGCGGCCGCAGCTCCAGGCCGACGAGCGTGGCGAAGGTCTGCTCCGCCGGTCCGCCCGTCGCGCGGCGGCGCCGGGACGCCTCGCGCAGCGCGTCCGCACCGGGCATGCGATCGCCGGCCGCGGCCGCAACCACGGCGTCCACCCACCCCTCGACGAGCGCGAGCAGGGTCTCCAGGCGCCGGAGCGCGGCCTGCTGCTCCGGCGTGGTCTCGGGCTCGAACAGCCCACCGGACAAGGCGTTCTGCACGCTCTCCGGGTTCGACGGGTCGACCTCGCCCATGGCCCGCTCGATCGCGGACATGTCGACCGTGATCCCGCGCGCATAGCTCTCGACGGCCTCCAGCAGGCGCTGGCGCAGCCACGGCACGTGCGCGAACAGGCGCTGGTGGGCCGCCTCGCGCAGCGCGAGGTAGAGGCGCACCTCGTCGGCCGGACGCTCGAGGCCCTCGCCGAAGTCGGCCACGTTCTCCGGGATCAGGGCGGCGACACCGTTCGGGCCGAGCGGGATTCCGACGTCGGTTGCGGCGACCACTTCGCGCGACAGCGCGCCGAGGCCCTGCCCGACCTGGGCGCCGAACATCAGTCCGCCCACCTGGTTCATGATCCCGGCGAGCGGGTTGCCGGCACCGAGCGCTTCGAGCTGCTCGGCCGGGATGGCCGAGGACATCGCCGCGACGACGCGGGCCGCGACCGGATCGCAGAGCGAGGACCAGACCGGCAACGTCTTGTCCAGCCAGTCCATCCGGGTCCACGTGTCGACGCTGCTCACGCCGGACGGCAGCTCGGTGACCTCGTCCAGCCACAGGTCGGCGAGCCGGATCGCGTCTGCGGTGGCGGCACGCTCGGCCGCGTCCACCGGCTGGTTCGCTCCGGCCAGTGTCGAGACGGCGAGCTGCTTGGCCAGGTCCCAGTTCACCGGACCGCCCGACCAGGACAGCAGCTTCTGCAGCTCGTTGAACAGCGGCATCTGACCGGACGGATCGCCGGGGCCACCCGACCCCGGTCCGAAGCCGAACGGGTTCGGCGGGTTCGTCATAGGGTTCACGGTAGTAGCGACGTGCCAGCCGTGCCGATCGTTCCGCGTTGCGCGCAGGGCGAACGCATTCGCGGCGGTAGCCTCGCGCGCATGGCGTGGGCGTTGTGGTTGTCGGTGCCGGTCGTGGCGACAGTGCTCGCAGCGGTCTGGGCGTGGTTGCGCGGACGTCCGGCCCGTCGACTCGACACGCCGGAGTCGATGCAGGCGCACCGCGACTACCTCGACGCGCTGACCGTCCCGGCCCGTGGCGCGCATCGCGTCAGCCCGCCGGTCACGAGCGGTACCGGCGACTGATCGACTGCACAAGCAGGGCAGATACGCTGCCGGGGTGACTCAGCCGCCCCCGCCCCCGAAATGGTGGGCGGTTCCCGGCGCCCGTCCGTTCGCGCGGCTGAGCCGGCGGGTCCGGGCCCTGCTCGTCGCCACCGTGGTGTTCCTGGTCCTGTTCATCCTGGCGCTGACGATGCCGGTGCCGTACGTGGTCCTGTCGCCGGGTCCGACGTACAACACGCTCGGCAGCGACGACAGCGGCAACCAGATCATCGTCATCAACGGCAAGAAGGCGAACGCCACCACCGGGCACCTGAACATGACGACGGTGGACGTGTCGACCGCGCCGCTGACCGCGTTCGGGGCGGTCGTGGGCTGGCTCAAGCACGACGAGGTCGTCGTTCCGAAGGCGTCGGTCTTCCCACCCGGCCAGTCCGAGCAGCAGGTCAACCAGCAGAACACGCAGGACTTCACGCAGTCGCAGGACAGCGCGATTGCCGCCGCTGCGTGCCAGCTCGGCTATCCGCAGCGCTTCGGCGTGCTGAGCGTCAACAGCGCCGGCGCCTCGTACAAGCTGCTGAAGCCGTCTGACCTGTTCCGGACGGTTGCCGGGCAGCCCGCCGACACGAGCGACAAGCTGACCACGATCCTGCAGAAGCAGACGCCCGGCACGAAGGTTCCGGTCGTCGTGCTGCGCGACGGCAAGCCGAAGACGGTGACGATCGCGCTGGGCCAGCCGCTCAAGGGCCGCACCGGAGCCTCGCTCGGGATCGCGGTCAGCCCCGACATCTGCCAGCTGCCGTTCGAGGTGGATCTGGGGCTCGGCAACCAGATCGGCGGACCGTCGGCCGGCCTGATGTTCGCGCTGGGGATCATGGACAAGGTCGGGACGGCCGACCTGACCAAGGGCAGGTTCATCGCCGGTACCGGGACGATCGATCCGAGCGGCAGCGTGGGCCCGATCGGCGGCATCCAGCTGAAGATGATCGCGGCGCGGCACGCCGGGGCGACGGTGTTCCTCGCCCCCGCCGGGAACTGCGCCGACGTCAGGGGTGCGACGCCCAGCGGCCTGGACGTCATCAAGGTCCAGGCGTTGAAGGACGCGGTGCGTGATCTGGCCGCGCTGCAGGACGGGCAGGGCGTCCCGCACTGCTGATCGCTCGTCCGGTCAGTCCTCGTCGTCCAGGGTGGCCAGCAGCGCCTCGGCCAGGTTGGGCGCCAGGTCGCTGCCGGTGAGCAGCTCACCGTCGGGCTCGCCGTCGCGCCCGCGCAGCCGCAGCATCGCCGCCTGCCCCTGGTCCCGCAGCACCGCGACGACCAGCCGCGCCTCGCGCCGCTCGGGGTGGTTCGCCACGGCGGCCAGGTCGTCGCCGTCCTCGGGCAGTTCGGCCTCCGCGGACGTCGGGAGGATGACGATCTCCTGGCTCAGCGCGCAGCCTGCGACCGCCGGCGGCCAGCCGATCTGCGCGAGCGCCTCGTCCAGCGGGCCGTCGGGAAGCGCCTCCTGCTCGACCGGCGTCAGCCCGCCGCCTTCCGCTCCGGCCAGGTCCGGGCTGACCAGGGCGAACAGCGTCGGCGGCCGGTCCCATCCGGCCGCGGCGACGTGGGCCTCGATCTCGGCGGTGGCGGCCTCGAGGGCCTGGTCGGGTGCAGAGGTCACGGATCGATCCTCGCGTACCTGCGTCCGGAACCCGCACCTGCCTCCGGAACCGCGGACCCGGCCGGTACGTTGACGTCGAAGCTGACCAATTCGCGCCGACTCATTCGCTAGGAGCTGCTCGTGGCCATGCGGCCGCCCTTGCCCAGCGTGACCCTGTCGCGCAGGTCCAAGATCGCCCTGTCTGCCGTCGGCGTGCTGATCGTGCTGCTGGTCGTGCTGGTCAAGCTGACCGGCGTGTTCGTGAACTGGCTCTGGTACGGCCAGCTCGGCTACCGCCACGTCTACAGCTCGATCCTCTGGACGCGCCTCACGCTGTTCGCGATCTTCGGTGTGCTGATGGCCCTCATCATCGGTGGGAACCTCGTGGTGGCGTACCTGCTGCGACCGCCCTTCCGCCCGATGTCGGCCGAGCAGCAGAACCTCGAGCACTACCGGGTGATGATCGAGCCGCGCCGCAAGCTGATCCTCGCGGTGGCCGTCGTCCTGTCCTTCCTGTTCGAGGGCATGTCCGCGCAGGGCGACTGGCAGACGTGGCAGCTGTGGCTGCACGGCGGCTCGTTCGGCGTCAAGGATCCGCAGTTCCACCGTGACATCTCGTTCTTCACGTGGGACTACCCGGCCTACCGGCTGATGCTCAGCTTCGGCTTCACCGCGATCATCTTCGCCGTGATCCTCTCGGTCGCGGTGCACTACCTGTCCGGCGCGATCCGACTGCAGACTCCCGGTCCGAAGATCACCCCGGCCGCCCGC
The DNA here is from genome assembly GCA_050742975.1 of Jatrophihabitantaceae bacterium. Lineage (GTDB taxonomy): Bacteria > Actinomycetota > Actinomycetes > Mycobacteriales > Jatrophihabitantaceae > JBDTGE01. The sequence continues at coordinate 609 of JBOGDQ010000145.1, read as the reverse complement.
CGGCACATCACCGTGCTCGTCTTCGTGTTCATGGCACTCAAGGCCGTCGCGTACTGGCTCGACCGCTACGGCCTGGTCTTCTCCGACCGCAGCAAGTTCACCGGAGCGTCCTACACGGACGTGCACTCGGTGCTGCCGGCGCGCACGATCCTGTTCTGGATCGCGATCATTCTCGCGTTGGCCGTGCTGGCCTCGCTCTGGCTGCGCAGCGCCCTGATCCCGGGTATCGGCTTCATCGTGCTGATGGTGCTGAGCATCCTGATCAGCGGGATCTACCCGGCGATCGTGCAGCAGGTGTCGGTCAAGCCGAACGCGAGCACCAAGGAGGCGCCGTACATCAAACGCAACATCGAGGCCACGCGCGACGCCTACGCGATCCAGACCGGCACCGACGTCACCTACGTGCCGTACAAGTCGCCGACGGCGCCGTCGGTCGCCGCGCTGACGCCGACCAACCCGACGATCAGCAACGTGCGCATCCTCGACCCGAACGTGCTGTCCGCGACCTTCGCCAAGTTCCAGCAGTACGGCAACGTCTACGGCTTCCCGGCCAAGCTGGACGTCGACCGGTACACGCTGCCCGGTCCGAACGGCCAACCGGTGACGCAC
>JBOGDQ010000144.1:0-1578 GCA_050742975.1 Jatrophihabitantaceae bacterium | reverse complement strand
GCCTGGGGCAGTGCGGACCCGGGCTTTGATCCGATACATCAGGCGCGCCTGCTCTCGCTTGAGCAAGGCCGTGTTCTGCTTGCGTAGCCGCGTCAGCTGGATCTGCGCGGCGCCCGAGGGCGAGTGGCAGACCGGGCGGAGCCATGACGACCCGTCTGAACTCTCGCTGCGTCCGAGGCTTTAGATTGTCCAGATGCCGATCAAGTCCTTCGCCGATATCCGTGGTTGGTTCTTCTGGGAGGACACAGTGCTGTTCCGCGACATCCTCGCGGCGCAGACCCAGCCCGGGACGCTGGTCGAACTTGGGGCGTTCCTGGGCCGCAGCGCAGCGCTCATGGGCGAGTACCAGAAGGCCGGTGATCGCTTCGTGGTGGTGGACCTGTTCGGTGTGCAGCCCGAGGACATCGCAAACGCGGCTGAGAACGAACTGGCGTATTCGACGGTGGATCCACACCGGTTCCGGGAGCAGTTCGAGGCGAACTACCTCGCGCTGCATCCCGAGCTGCCCGAGATCGTGCAGGCACTTTCGTCAACCGTGGCCGACTACGTCGAGCCGGCGAGTGTCCGTTTCGCGCATATAGACGCTTCGCACCTCTACGAGCACGTCGCGCTGGACCTGCAGGTGATGCGCGACCTGTTGCACCCTGACGGGGTCGTGGTGTTCGACGACTACCGCGCAGTGCATACGCCGGGCGTGGCCGCCGCGGTGTGGGAGGGCGTCGCCAATCACGGGCTGGTGCCGTTCGCGCTGAGCCCGTTCAAGATGTACGCGACCTGGGGAGATTCCACCGAGCATGCGGAACGGGCTCGGCGGCTGGGACGGACCGAGCCGCGGATGAACATGACGGAGCAGATGATCCTGGGGCACAAGGTCGTACGAGTCGAGGAAGTCCCTGCGCCCGCGGTGAAGCCGCCGCCGCCGCCGAAATTGAGCGCGGCAGAGCTGGAGGCGATCACCGAGGCCATTGCCGCACGGGTGACACAGCGGATCCGGGGTAGCATCCGTCCCAAGCGCAGCCGCAGCGACTGGGCGCCACCGGTATTGGTGGACTGGGTTCGAGCGCGTCGAAAGAAACAGTGACGCGCGCTACGCGCTCGGCGGAACGAAGGTTACCAGGCCGAACCGCTGCGTCCGTTCGTCGTCTAGGACACGAATGTCAACGGCCATCCGACCGCGCCGGACTACGGACCAGGTCCATGGGAGGCGGCGCAGGCGTTTCTCGCCTGTGACCCCGGATTCGAGATCGACGCCCGCTGCGAACGCTACTTTCTGACCCAAAATCCCCAGGGTTATCTGCGCAGAGTGCGCTGACCGCGCGGGATCAGGGCACTCTGCGGGCCACCCTGCGAATCCAGCGGCGTAGCCGCACGAGTGCGGCACCGCCCGGCCCAACGCGGACCCAGGCTTTCGCCATCGAGAAACCTGATCCCGTAGCCGGCACAACAGGCCGGGAATCGAAGGCCCGGCCTCGGTCGAGTGGCCGACACCACCCAAGGCGGCCACAGATGCCAACAGCCGCGTCGTGGGCGGATGCCGAAATCGAATGCCGTACCGTACGAGGGTGCTCAGTCCAGGTA
>JBOGDQ010000143.1:0-23773 GCA_050742975.1 Jatrophihabitantaceae bacterium | reverse complement strand
CTGCGGCCCGACTCGCTGCGGCCCGACTCGCTGCGGCCCGACTCGCTACGGCCGGAGTCTCGCCGGCCGGTCGATCCGCCGCGGCCGCCGTTCGCGCGGGCGGACCTCGGTGCGCGCCCGCCCAGGTCCTCGAGCTGCTCGGCGTCCAGCCCGGCGCGGGTGCGCTTCGAGCGGGGCAGCGTGCCCTTGGCCTCGGCCGGGATGTCCAGCTCGAGGTACAGGTGCGGGGACGTCGAGTACGTCTCCTCCGGCTCGTGGAAGGGCAGGTCCAGCTTGTCGCAGATCAGCTTCCAGCGCGGGATGTCGTCCCAGTCGACGAGCGTGACCGCCTTGCCGGTGGCGCCGGCGCGCGCGGTCCGGCCGATGCGATGGACGTAGGTCATCTCGTCCTCGGGCGCTTGGTAGTTGATCACGTGGGTGATGCCCTCGACGTCCCAGCCGCGGGCGGCCACATCGGTGGCGATGAGCACGTCGACCTTGCCTGCGCGGAACGCGCGCAGCGCCTGCTCGCGCGCGCCCTGGCCGAGGTCGCCGTGCACGGCCGCGGCGGCGAAGCCACGGTCGACCATGTCGTCGGCGACCTTCTGCGCGGTCCGCTTCGTGCGGGTGAAAATCAGGGTCAGGCCCCGGTTGCGGGCCTGCAGGATGCGGGCCAGCACTTCGGTCTTGTCCATCGCGTGCGCGCGGTAGGCGAACTGGTCAATGTGATCGGTGCGGGGAGCGGCGCCGTGCTCGGCCCGGATCTGGATCGGCTGGTTGAGGAACGTGCGGGCCAGCGCCACGATCGGGCCCGGCATCGTCGCCGAGAACAGCATCGTCTGCCGCTTGTCCGGGATCATCTTCATCAGCTTCTCGATGTCCGGCAGGAAGCCGAGATCGAGCATCTCGTCCGCCTCGTCCAGGACCAGGATGCGGACGTTGCCGAGCACCAGATGCCCCTGCTGCGCAAGGTCGAGCAGCCGTCCGGGCGTGCCCACGACGACGTCGACACCCTTGCGGAGCGTGTCGATCTGCGGCTCGTACGCCCGTCCGCCGTAAATGGTCAGCACGCGCGCGCCGAGCCGCTTGCCGGCCGCGGCGAGGTCGCCGGACACCTGGACCGCGAGCTCGCGCGTCGGGGCGATCACGAGCGACTGCGGTGCCGCGGCGTCGCCTCCGGGCAGCTCGAGGCGGTTGAGCAGGGGGACGCCGAAGCCCAGCGTCTTGCCGGTCCCGGTTCGTGCCTGGCCGATCAGGTCGTTGCCCGCGAGCGCGATCGGCAGGGTCATCTCCTGGATCGCGAACGTCCTGACGATGCCGACGTCGGCCAGTGCCTGCACGATTTCCGGCTTGACGTCGAAGTCGCTGAAGGCGGGGCTCTCCGGTGCCACCGGTGCGCGAGCCGCGAGCGGCTCGACGGTGGCTTCCGGATCCGTCGGTGCTTCGGGGTCGCTGGGCACGTCGGTTGTGGAGTTTTCGGTCATGTACGTCCCTGTATCAAGGTGCGCTGACCGGCTCCATGGAGGTTTCTGATGCCAGGCGGCCTGCGACCCGTGATGGGGGAGGCGTGCAGCGAGGGCGGTCAACGCGCAGATTCGTGGTGCTCTTGCGGCGTCAGTCTAGCCGCCGCGGCGCAATCGGGGCCGCTACCCTCGTCCCGTGCCTGCTCCGGACGCCCTCGTGGACCTGCTCGGCGCGCTCGCGTACGCGGAGTTGAGCGCGTTCGACCGTCTCGCCGACGACGCCCGCATGGCGCCGACTCTCGCCGGCCGGGCGCAGATGTCGGCGATGGCGTCGGTCGAGATGGGGCACTACGAGCAACTGGCCGCGCGGCTGGTCGAGCTGGGCGTGTCGGCGGACAAGGCGATGGAGCCGTTCGTCGCGGCGCTGGACACGTACCACTCGCTGACCGAGCCCTCGACGTGGCTGGAGGGCGTGGTCAAGGCCTACGTCGGGGACGGGATGGCGGCGGACTTCTACCGCGAGGTGTCCGAGTTCGTCGATGAGTCCACCCGCTCGCTCATCCACGACGTGCTCGCCGACGGGGGCCGGGCCGAGTTCGCGGCGCGTGAATTGCGGATGGCGGTCGCCGAGCAGCCGGCCGCAGCTGATCGGATCGCGCTGTGGGCGCGGCGGCTGGTCGGCGAGGCGATTTCGCAGACGCAGCATGTACTGGCCGATCGCGACTCGCTGATGCTGCTGATGGTCGAGGGGACGGGCGGGCTGAGCGGAGTCGCCGACCTGATCGCGCGGATCACGCAGCGGCACGAGGAGCGGATGTCGGCTCTCGGCCTGCGTAGCTGATCTCTGGTTTGGAGCGACGGCGGGACGTTCTCGTGGCGTCGGCTGGCGTTACCGGGTGCGGTTTCGTGGTCGGCGCGTAGCCCTGATCAGCTGCGGGTTGTGGCTGCCGGACGACCACTACGCGCAGATGATCACCGAGAATGGGCCGGCGGCGCTCGCTCACCGGCCAGACGCTCGCCTCGATCTAGCCGCAGCTCGTCTGACGAGCGTCCGACGCCAGGGCTGGGATGCGTCGTCGGCGGCGTCACCGCTACCCGGCGGCGGCCGGAAACCCAGCTTGCTCAGGCGGTGCCGGAGCCGAATCCGACCCGGCCACGGTCGGCCTGCGCAATCTCCACGTACGCGACCAGGTTCGCGGGGACGATGACCTTGCGGCCCTTCTCGTCGGCCAGCGACAGCTGCCCGTCGACGCTCTTGAGTGCGGTCGCGACTAGCTGCTCGACCTCGTCCGGGGTCTGCGAGCTCTCGACCACGATCTCGCGTGGCGTGTGCAGCACGCCGATCTTGACCTCCACGCGGGTCCTCCTGCGGTTCGTTGCGACTGTGGCCGTCAACGCTAGTCGAGCCCCCGCCGCGCCGCCGCCGTAACCCCTCCGCCCTCAGCGAACGCGGCTGCCCTGCGGCGACGCCGCGTCAGTGCGCCAGTTCGCCCTGGCGAGGGAAGTTGGAGATCCCCCGCCACAGCAGGCCTTCCAGCAGCAGGATCGCGTCCGCCTTCGGGACGGGCCGCTCGCTCGCGAGCCACCACCTGGCCGCGACCTGGGCCGCGCCGGTCAGCGCGGTGGACAGCAGCTCGGCCGACGCCCGGTCCAGGCCGGTGTCGCCCGCGACCGTGTCGGCGACGGCCTGCATGGTCTTCTGCGTGACGGCCTCGACCCGGTTGCGCACCGAGGGCTCGTTGCCCAGGTCGGTCTCGAAGATCAGTCGGAACGCGCCGTCCTCGTCGTCCCGGTCGACGAACTCGAAGTAGGCACTCAGCACGCCGTGGATGCGTTGCTGGTTGTCGTCCGTGCGGGCGAGCGCATCGTGGACCGCGCCGGACAGCGCCTCGGCCTGGGTGTCGAGCAGTGCCAGATACAGCTCGAGCTTGCCCGGGAAGTGCTGGTACAGCACCGGTTTGGACACCCCGGCCCGTTCGGCGATGTCGTCCATCGCGGCGGCGTGGTAACCGTTCGCGACGAACACCTCCTGCGCGGCCGCGAGCAGTTGCTTGCGGCGGGCAGAGCGTGGCAGCCGACCACCTCGGCTGAGGTCGGCCGCTCCGGCGTCGAGACTGCTGGACATCGAGCCAGACTCTACTCGCGAGTAGCCATCGCCTCGGTGATGGTGGCTCGGGACCGGTCATCGAGTGTCGGCGCGAACAGGTCGCCGTGGTCGGCGATCCGGGCCAGCACGTCCTCGGCGGTGAACCGCAACCCGGTTCCGGCGGCCACCTCGTCCCACGTCAACGGGGTGGACACCGTGGGTTCCTCGCGGGCGCGCAGCGAGTACGGCGCGACCGTCGTCTTGGCCGGGTTGTTCTGGCTCCAGTCGACGAGGACCTTGTGCGGGCGCAGCGACTTGGTCATCCGGGACACGATCAGATCCGGTCGCTCGCGCTCGAGACGCTGTGCCACCCATCGCGCGTAGCCGGACGGCTGCTCCTGCGACCGAACCGATACGGGCGCGCTGACCTGCATGCCCTTGGACCCGGACGTCTTCGCGAACAGGGCCAGGCCGTCCTCGGCGACGAGATCGCGCAGCAGCAGCGCGACCTCGCAGCACTCGGCGATGGTCGCCGGCGGACCGGGATCGAGATCGAACACGATCAGGTCAGGTCGCGGCCGGCCGCGCTTCGGCACCCGCCACTGCGGCACGTGCAGCTCGAGAGCCGCGAGGTTCGCCAGCCGGACCAGGGTGGCCAGCCCGTCGACGACCACGAAGTCGATCGTCTCGCGGTTCTTGGTCGATCCGGGTACGGGCAGGGTCACCGTGCGCACCCAGTCCGGTGTCCCGCGGGCCGCGTTCTTCTCGAAGAAGAACTTGCCGTCGACACCGTTCGGGTACCGCTTCACGGTCAGCGGGCGGTCGGCCAGGTGCGGCAGCAGAACCGGAGCGACCCGCGAGTAGTAGTCGAGCACCTCGCCCTTGGTGAAGCCCGCGGCGGGGTAGAGCACCTTGTCCAGGTTGGTCAGCTGCAGGGTGTGCCCGTCGACATCCACCGACACCTTCTCAGCCATCTCCGGTCGCCTCCGTCGCTGTCTTGTCCGGGCGCAGGCCGCGGAACACCGGGTGCCGCAGCCGTTTGTCATCGGTCCACAGCGTGAACTCGACCTCCACCACGACCGCCGGATCGCACCACGTCACGACCCGTCCCGGACTCGCGGGCGGCTCGGTGCGGAGCGCGCAGTGCTCGCTCGCCGTGAGCGCGTTGCGCAGCCGCAACGAGGTGCGCCCGTCCAGGCCGCTGCCGACCTTGCCGGCGTACCGCAGCGTGCCGTCGGCGTAGTAGCCGAGCACCAGTGAGCTGAGCTCGGCCGGCCGGTCCGCCGCGCCCTCCCAGCCCACGACGACGAACTCGCCGGCCCGGACGAACCGCAGCTTGACCCAGTCCGCACCGCGCGCTCCGGGTCGGTACGGCGAGGCGAGCCGCTTCGCCACCACGCCCTCCAGGCGGTGCTGCCGCGCCGCGGCGAGGGTCGCGGCGCCGTCGTCGAAGAACGGGCTGATCGTCCACGCCGGCCGTTCCGTGACCAGCCGGTCCAGCGTCGCCCGGCGCTCGACGTACGGGCGGCCGGTGAGGTCCACGCCGTAGCGGCGAAGCAGGTCGAACGCGACGAAGGTGACCGGCGCGCTCACCGCGAGCTGCCGGGCGTGCGCCGCGCCGCGGACGTGCATCCGCGTCTGCAAGAGCTCGAAGGACGGCAGGCCGCCCGCGAGCGCGACGATCTCCCCGTCGACGAGCGCATCCCCTACGCCTGCGGCCAGCGTGACCAGCTCGGGGTAGGCCGCGGTGACCTCGTTGCCGTTGCGGCTGTGCAGGCGCACCCCACGATCCGAAACGTCCAGCAGGGCGCGTACGCCGTCCCACTTGAACTCGAAGGCCCAGCCCGCGCCGTCTGGCAGCGTGGCGACAGGGGTCGCGAGCATCGGCTTCATCCGTACCATTCTGGGCAGTGACGAGGTAGGCACGTCAACGGCAACCGTGTCATGAAGCGACGGTGCCATGAGGAGACGGGGTTCGCGATGAGGTCGATCTGGAAGGGCACCGTGTCCTTCGGCCTGGTGAGCATCGGCGTCAAGCTGTTCTCGGCCACCGAGGAGAAGGACGTCAGCTTCCACCAGGTGCGGCGCAGTGACGGGTCGCGCATCCGCTACCGCCGCGTGGCCGAGGCCGACGGCGCGGAGGTGGCCTTCGGCGACATCGCCAAGGGCTACCAGTTGCCGTCCGGCGAGACCGTCGTCCTCACCGACGACGACTTCGCCGACCTGCCGCTGCCGAGCGCCAAGGTCGTCGACGTCCTGCAGTTCGTGCCGCAGGATCAGATCGACCCGATCTACTTCGCCAAGAGCTACTACCTCGAGCCGGAGAAGAACGCGGTCAAGCCGTACGTGCTGCTGCGCGATGCGCTGACCGACAGCGGAATGGCCGGCCTGGTCAAGGTCGCGATCCGCAACCGCGAGCAGCTGGCGACGCTGCGGGTGCGCGAGGGCGTGATCGTGCTCGAGACGATGATCTGGCCGGACGAGGTGCGCACCCCGGACTTCGGGTTCCTCGAGGAGGACGTGGACCTGCGCCCGCAGGAGGAGCAGATGGCAAAGTCGCTCGTCGACAGCATGTCCGGCGACTTCGACCCGGACGGTTACACCGACGACTACCGCGAGGCGCTGCAGCAGGTCATCGACGCCAAGGTCGAGGGGCGCGAGGTCCTCGAGGCGCCGGAGGAGGCCCAGCCGAACGCCGGCAACGTGGTGGATCTGATGTCCGCGTTGCGCGCGTCGGTCGACGCTGCCAAGCGGGGGCGGGGCGAGTCGGCCGACGACAAGCCGACCAAGAAGGCACCGGTGAAGAAGGTGGCAGGGAAAGCACCGGTGAAGAAGGCACCGGCGAAGAAGGTGGGTGCGAAGAAGGCCGCGGCCAAGAACGCGCCGGCGAAGAAGGCGGCCCGAAAGTCCGCATAGGCGCGGGAAAGCGCGGTTTGCACGTGCTGCGCGTGTCGACGCCCGCCGGCCCGCGCCGGTAGCGGGTGCAAACCAGGCCGGCCCTCGGTGGTGCAGGTGCGGTTTGCATCTGCTGCGTGTGCTCACGCCCACCCGCCCGCGCGCGGACCAGATGCAAACGGTGCGTACCGACGTGCGTAGGGTGCGCCCGTGCCCAAGATGCCGAGCCGGCTGGCGCCACCTGCGCGGCTCTCCGACCTGCCGCTGCCACCGTTGGACCTGAGCATCGGGCCGGCCCCCGGGCGCGTGGTCACCGTCGGTGGCGTCGACATCCACGTGCGGCACGCGCCCCGGCCCGACGCCGAACCGGCTCTGCTCGTGCATGGGCTGGGTGGTTCGACGGCGAACTGGACCGACTTCGCCGCGCTGCTCGGCGCCAAGCTGGACGTCGAGTCGATCGACCTGGCCGGGCACGGCCGGTCCGGCCCGGCAGTGAACCGCGGCTACTCGCTGGCCAGCCACGCGCGGATGATCGTCCACTACCTGGAACAGTCCGGCCGCGCACCGGTACACCTGGTGGGCAACTCGATGGGCGGCGCCATCTCGATCCTCGTCGCGTCCCAACGACCGGACCTGGTCCGCACGCTGACGCTGATCTCGCCGGCGGTACCCGACGTCCGGCTGCGCATCCACCCGCTCAAGCACGACCCGCGGATGGGGCTGATCGTCGTGCCCGGTGTCGGTGGGATGGCCATGCGCCGGATGAGCCGGCTTGCCGTCGAGGCCCGGGTCAAGGGCACGCTCGACGTCTGCTTCGCCGACTCGTCGCGCTACCCGGAGCAGCGCTTCGACGAGGCGGTGGACGAGGCGCGTGCCCGGTTGCAGATGCCGTGGGCCAACGAGGCGTTCGTCCGCTCGACGCGCGGGCTGGTGCGGGCCCAGTTCCTGCACGGGCGAGCGATGTGGGCCGCGATGCGCACGCTGCAGGCGCCGACGCTCGTGCTGTGGGGGGACACCGATCGGCTCGTCGCGCCGGACCTGGCCGGGTTCGTGGCCGCCGCCATCCCGGACAGCCGCCAGCTCGTGCTCGAACGGATCGGCCACACCGCGATGATGGAGGATCCGCTGACGTCGGCGCGGGCGTTCTTCGGCCTGCTCGAGGACGTCGCAGCGTCGGTGTGAAAGCTGAGACGTCAGGCGCGGCTGACCGGTTGCGTGCCCGGGTTGTGGCAATCTGAGGCGGTGCCGGCATGGGACGACGATCACGGGCGGACGCGGTCCGCAGCTGCCGTCGCCCCCGAATCCGACCGCGCGGCCGAGGGCCTCGACCGCAACCAGGCGCATGACCACAACCGTGCACATGACCACGACCTCGCGAGCGCCCGCCGGGGCGTGGCCACGTTCGGTGGCGAGTACCGGCCCGGTGGCCTGAAGCGGGGGGTGCGCGCCTTCGTCCATCGCTACGGCTGGCGGGCCTACGCACTGCCACTGCTCATTGTCGTCACCGCTGCGGCGCTGCTCACGGCACACAGCACCGTCGCGTCCGAGCATCACCACGACCGGACGACCACGCAGAGCAGCCCCCCGCCGCTCGCCCAGGACAACACGACCCTGAAGGCGGACTCGCCCGGCGTCAACGCGCAGAACACCGCGCTGAAGGGTGCAGCCCTACCGCCAGGCGCTGCATACACCAAAGCGGGGAACGGCACCTTCCGCGTGCTCCCCGGCACGAGCAAGGTCGTCGGCTCGGGGCACTTGTACCGCTACAGCATCGAGGTCGAGAACGGCATCACCGGCATCAACCTGACCCAGTTCGCGAACATGGTGCAGACCACGCTGGCGGACAAGCGGTCCTGGTCCGGCCACGGCGTCTCGATCCAGCGGGTCGACTCCGGGAACATCGACTTCCACGTCACGCTCACATCGGCGATGACGGTGCGCAACCTGTGCGGGTACGACCTGCCGATCGAGACGTCCTGCTACATCGGCGCGGGCGACGCCAGTCCGGTCAACCGCGTCGTCATGAACGACGCCCGCTGGGTACGTGGCTCGGCGGCGTACGTCGGCGACCTGGCCGCGTACCGCCTCTACATGATCAACCACGAGGACGGGCACGCGATGGGGCACCAGCACGCCCACGAGTGCCTGTCGGGCGGCCTCGCGCCGGCCATGATGCAGCAGACGATCGGCCTCAAGGATCCGCACACCGGCAAGATGTGCATGGCCAACCCGTGGCCGTACCCGCCGGGCGTGAAGGGCGCGCCGGGCGCCGAGCAACCGGACACCCCGCAGAACAGCGAGTTCGGCATCAACGGCGACTGATTCTCATTGCTCGGCTCCTTCGTCGCCTGCGCGGGCGCCTGGACCTACGGTCGGCGCCGCATCTGGTTGCTCGGCTCCTTCGTCGCCTGCGCAGGCGCCTGGACCTACGGTCGGCGCCGAATCTGATTGCTCGGCTGGACCTACGGTCGGCGCCGTACCTGCAACCCCAGGGTGGCGCGGTGCCTGCGACCCCAGGGGTGGCGCGAGGGCGGCTGCCGGGGACACTGGTGGGGAATGCCGGACCCCGCCGCCGTGGTTCCGACAGCACTAACCCGATCCGAACTGTGAGGACCGTCAAGTGTCGCTGCCGCCGCTCGTGGAACCTGCCGAGTCGCTCTCTGTCGAGGAGGTCCGCCGCTACAGCCGGCATCTGATCATCCCCGACGTCGCGATGGCGGGGCAGAAACGGCTCAAGAACGCCAAGGTGCTGTGCATCGGAGCCGGCGGGCTCGGCTCACCGGCGCTCATGTACCTGGCCGCGGCCGGCGTGGGCACGCTGGGCATCATCGACTTCGACGTCGTCGACGAGTCGAACCTGCAGCGTCAGATCATCCACGGGCAGAGCGACATCGGCCGCACCAAGGCCGAGTCCGCGTGCAACTCGATCCTCGAGATCAACCCGCTCGTCACCGTCAACCTGCACCAGGAACGGCTGGACTCGTCCAACGCGTTGGAGATCTTCGCCGGCTACGACCTGATCCTCGACGGCACCGACAACTTCGCCACCCGCTACCTCGTCAACGACGCGTGCGTCCTGCTCGGCAAGCCGTACGTGTGGGGCTCGATCTACCGCTTCGACGGCCAGGCCGCGGTGTTCTGGGCCGAGCACGGCCCCTGCTACCGCTGCCTGTACCCCGAGCCGCCACCGCCGGGCATGGTCCCGTCCTGCGCCGAGGGTGGCGTGCTGGGCGTGCTGTGCGGCTCGGTCGGCACGATCCAGGTGAACGAGGCGATCAAGCTGATCACCGGGATCGGCAAACCGCTGCTCGGCTCGCTGATGGTGTACGACGCGCTGGAGATGGAGTACCGCAAGATCAAGGTCCGCAAGGATCCGAACTGTGCGGTCTGCGGCGAGCACCCCACCGTCACCGAACTGATCGACTACGAGGCGTTCTGCGGCGTGGTGTCCGAGGCGGCGCAGGAGGCGGCGGCCGGCTCGACGATCACCGCGACCGAGCTCAAGGACCTGCTCGACTCGGACAAGCCGGTGTACCTGGTAGACGTGCGCGAGCCGGCCGAGTGGGAGATCGTCTCGATCCCCGGTGCGACGCTGATCCCGAAGGACGAGATCCTGCGTGGCGACGCGCTGGCGGGATTGCCGCAGGACAAGCAGATCGTCATGTACTGCAAGACGGGCGTCCGCTCGGCCGAGACGCTGGCCGCAGTGAAGGCGGCCGGCTTTGCCGATGCGGTACACGTGCAGGGCGGGGTCACGGCGTGGGTCAGCCAGATCGACCCGAGCCTGCCGTCGTACTGATGGCGCCGGTGCGGGTTTGCCCGGCCCCCGATCAGGGGTAGTCCTTCGGCATGGATGACTTGCTGAGGATGTTCCTGACCGGCCGGCGCGAGTTCACGGCGCGCGTCCACGCAGTCACCGAGGACCAGTGGGCGGCGCCGACACCGGACACCGAGTGGTCCGTCGCCGACCTGGTGGACCATCTCGTCGACGAGCACCGGTGGGCGGCGCCGCTGATGCACGGTCTGGACCTCGAGTCGGCGCGCAAGGTCGTCGAGGGCACGCGTGAGCTGCCCGTCGAGGGCGGGACGGGTGCCAACCTGGCCGAGGCATGGGACGAGGCGGCGACCGGCTCGGCGGAGGCGTTCACGGCGGACGGTGCGCTGGAGCGAACGGTCGAGCTGTCCCGTGGCACGACGCCTGTGCGGGTCTACCTGGGCGAGATGATCTTCGACCTGACGATCCACTCCTGGGACCTCGCGACGGCGATCGGGTACCGCGAGCCGCTGCCGGAGGACCTGGTCGCCTTCGTCCACTCGCGGGCCGGCAACCTCGGCGACCTGTCCGGATCCGGTTTGTTCCGCGCGCCGGTCGAGGTGGCTGACGACGCGCCGACGATCGACAAGCTCCTCGCCGCGACCGGCCGCGACCCGAGCAGGCACTGACACCTGCCCATCTCGCGCAACGGCACTCCTCTCGCAGCGTTGCTAGCGCCCGGTCGTTGGTCGGGCGCCCGATTGAGCCATAGTGCACTTGCAGTGCACTATGCTGCACTAGTGGATGAGGGCACGGCAGCGCTGGCGCTGGCGATCGGCGCCCGGGTCAGGCAGGAACGGCAGTCGCGGGGTTGGACGCTGGATCACCTTGCCGAGGCCGCCGGGGTGAGCCGCCGGATGGTGATCAACGTCGAGCAGGGCGCCGCGAACCCCAGCGTAGGGACCCTGCTTCGGATCAGCGACGCGCTCGGTGTCGGGCTGCCCGCCCTGGTCGAGCCGGCTCATCCGAAGCCGGTGAAGGTGACGCGCCACGGTGATGGAGCGGCGCTGTGGAGCGGCGAGTTCGGCGGCCGCGGCGTGTTGGTGGCCGGTACCGAACCACCGGACGTGATCGAGCTGTGGGACTGGACTCTGGGGCCTGGAGATCGGCACGCCAGCGAGACTCACGCGTCGGGCACCAAGGAACTGGTGCAGGTCCAGCGCGGTGCGATCGCGATCGACGTCGCAGATCAGTCGATCGCTCTCGAGGCAGGCGACGCGCTCTCCTTCCCCGGCGACGTCCCGCACTCATACGCCAACCCGGGCAAGAAGACGGCGAGGTTCGCCCTGGCCGTCTTCGAACCCGGTGTCGGTTCCGGGCCGGGTTCGCAGGCCCTCGATGCCTGAGCAGGCCATCCTCCGGGAGTTCCTCGACGGCAGCCGGGTCGACCCAGCCGTGCTGGCACTGCGGCCGGACTACCGCGCAGTGGTGCTCGCTGTCGACGGCCTGGTCCCCGGCCCGAGCGACGAGGCGAGCGACACGCTGCTGGAGGCGGCCGAGGCCACGGCGCGCGAGGCGTTGTCCGACTGCCCGGTGGAGCAGTTGCCGCACGTGGCCTCATGGCGAGCCGCGTACCGCGCCTTCGGCGCCAAGCCGCAACGCACCCGCAATAGCCTGGAGGCGCTGCTTCGCCGGGTCGAAGCCGGGGCTGCCCCAGGTGAACCGGCTCACGGACCTGTACAACGCCGTGTCGGTGCTGCACCAGATCCCGATCGGCGGCGAGGACCTGACCCGCTACACCGGCCCGCCGCGGCTGGTCCGCGCCACCGCCGAGGACCTGCTCACCCGGCTGGCCGGCTTGGGGCCCGACGTCCACGCCGAACGCCGTCGGATACGCGCCGATCCAACGCACGATGAAGGGGCCTGACATGCTCATCCACCCGTGGGATGCCGCGCTCGACAGCGTCGAGTGGCAGCAGTGGCTGGCCCCCACCGACCGGTTCGGGATGCTCACGGTCAACAACCTCGACCCGACCCACGCCCCGGTAATGGTGCCCACCCACTTCACCATTGCCGGGGACGAGCTGCTCGTCCATCTGGCCCGACCGAACCCGGTCTGGCCGCACCTGGAAGCCGCCGCCGAGGTGCGGCTGGCCGTGATCGGCGACTACGCCTACATCCCGTCCTACTGGCGGGCCAAAGCCGGCGGAGCCGACGAGGACGGCGTGCCGACCAGCTACTACACCGCCGTGCAGTTCGTCTGCCGGCCCACCGTGGTCGACGACCCGCAGGGCAAGGCCGAGATCCTCTGCGCCCAACTCGCCGACTTCCAACCTGAGGGCCAGCACGCCGCCATGGCCGTCGATACCGCACCGTACGGACGGATGCTGCCCGGCATCCGAGGCATCCGGCTCGCGGTGCTACGCGTGGAGGCCAAGTTCAAATATGACGATCACAACCCGGTCGAGCACCGCGAACGCGTCATCGGTCACCTCGAACGGCGCGGCCACGGACTCGACGCCGGAGCCGCAACCCAGCAACGGCGGCGCCTCGCCGCCATCGGTGACTGGCAGACCCGCCGGAACCGCCCGTGACCGTGCGCCGGCTCCGACGCCGCGGTACCGCCTGAGGGGGCTCGCGGGGCTGCTACCGGCCGTCGGTGATCGCGGGCCGCTGCTCGTCGCCGTCCGGGTCGTCGTCGAACTCCTCCGGCTGGCCGATGCCCTCGCGGATCGAGTTGAAGATCGCGATGCCCTGACCCACGAGTGACGCCGCGACGTCGCTGACCCCGCTGGCGCCGTTGAGGACGGTCAGGTTGGAACCGGCCAGCCCGCCTGCGGCCTCCCGGACGATCTGGGGGAGCTGCTCGATGAGCCGCTGGTCGAGCGCGACGCGGTTGTGCGAGGCGGCGGCCTGCGCGAGGATCTCGGTCTTCTGGGCGTCGGCCTGGGCCAGGATCCGCGTCTTCTCCGCCTCCGCCTCGGCCGGCCGCACGATCTCGGCCACCAGCTGCTGGCGGCGCAGGTCGGCGGCCTTCTGCGCGAGCTCGGTCTGTGCCGCGATGACGGCCTGCTGCGCCTCGGCTTGGGCCAGCGGTCCGGCCTGCGCCGACTCCGCCTGTGCCTTGTCCACCTCGGCCGCGTACTGCGCCTGGACCACGGAGGTCTGCCGCTGGAACTCGGCCTGGTTTCGCAGCGACTCCTGCTCCGCCTCGGCCGCCTGCTGGTTCGCCTTGGCCTGTGCGATCTTGGCGTTCTGCTGGATTGCCGCGATGTGCGGTGCGGACATGGCCGCGATGTAGCCGAGGTTGCCGTCGTCGATCGACTGGATCTGCAGCGAGTCGACCGACAGCCCGATCTTGGCCATCTCCTCCTTCGACCCGTCGAGGACCTCGGAGGCCAGCTTCTGCCGTTCGGTGACGATCTCCTCGACCGTCATGGAGCCGATGATCGACCGCAGGTGGCCGGCGAAGATCCGTCCGGTCAGCACCGACATCTGATCTTGGTCGGACAAGAACCGCTGGCCCGCGTTGACGATGGAGTCAGTGTCGTTGCCGACCTTGAACGCGATGACCGCCCGGACGTTCAGCGAGATGCCCTGCTTGGTGACACAGGTCTCGGCGACCTCGGCCTCCTGCATGGACAACGTTAGATACCGGGCCTTACGGAAGAACGGCGCGACAAACGCCCCGTGGCCGGTGACGACCCGGAATGGCGCATCCTTCATCCCGTGGCGGCCGCCGGAAACGAGCATGGCCTCGTCGGGTGCGGGAACGCGGTAACCGAACATGATTCACTCTCCTGAGCAAGGAATCTCTGGGGTGCTACGTCGCGTAGTCCCAGGCACTTGAGGGGCCTCGTCGAGCGGGTCGGTCCATTTGATGACCTCGACCGTCCGCGGGCCGCGGTAGTCGATGACCAGGACCGTCGCGCCTTTGGGTAGCGGGTTTTCTGACCACGCGATATAGCTTTCCGAACCGCCGCGGATCTTGATCAGCACCTCGCCGGGGCCGTCCGCCCCGCGGGTAGTCACGGTGAGTACGCCTACCGTCCCGATAGCTGCTTCATCGCGGGCCAACCAGAGCCACCACCGTTGTGGAAATGCCAAGTAGCAAGCGTAGTCGTCTATGACGGGAAATCCAGTATTCGTTAGGCTGGCTAAGTGACGATTCCCCGCACGCAGCAGCCCGCCGCTGGCGGTGCCGCCGGCCCGGCGACGACCCGCCGAGGGCTGGCCATGGCCGTGATCATGAGCGGCGTGCTCATGACCGCGGTCGACACCACGATCGTGGTCCTCGCGCTCCCTGAGATCCAGCGCAGCCTGCATATAGCCCTGTCCGCCGTGGTCTGGGTGATCATCAGCTTCCTGCTGGTGATCACGCTCCTCGCGACCCAGGTCGGGCGGCTCGGCGACATGTTCGGGCGGGTCCGGATGTATGAGACCGGATTCGCGGTGTTCGTGGTTGGGTCGCTGCTGTGCGCGCTGTCCTGGAACGAGCCGTCCATCATCGTGTTCCGCATCGTGCAGGGCGTCGGCGGGGCGCTGATCATGGCCAACAGCGGCGCGGTCATCGCCGACCTGTACCCGCGGGAGCAGCGCGGCCGCGCGTACGGGTTCACGTCGGTCGGCTGGACGATCGGCGCGGTCCTCGGGGTCGTGCTCGGCGGCCTGATCGTGACCTACATATCGTGGCGCTGGATCTTCTGGATCAACGTGCCGACGGGCGTGGTCGCGGTCGGCATCTCGTTCCGGGTGCTCCGCGACAGCGGTGAGCGGGTCCGGCACCGCCTGGATCTGCCCGGCATGATCACGCTGGGCCTGGGGCTGTTCGGCATCCTGTGGGCGATGACCAAGCTGGCCAACGGGCCGCTCGACGCGTCGATGGTCGGCTACCTGATCGGCGGCGTCGTGCTGCTGGCCGTGTTCGTCCTCATCGAGCAGCGGGCCAAGGCGCCGATGCTGCCGCTGTCGCTGTTCCGCGTCCCGACCATGGCGGCATCGCTGCTCGCCTCGCTCTTCCAGGGGCTGGCGTCTTTCGCGGTGCTGTTCCTCGTCCTCATGTACTTGCAGGGACCGCGCGGCCTGTCACCCATCCACGCGTCCCTGCTGCTGGTGCCCGGGTATGTGGCCGGCGGCTTCGTCGGGCCGTGGGCGGGGCGGCTGGCGGACCAGCGCAGCCCGGTGTTCCCGGCCACCGTCGGCCTCGCGCTTCAGGTCGTCGCCCTGCTGTGCTACGCGCAGCTCACCCTCACCACGCCCCTGTGGCTGGTCGTCGTCTTCAGCCTGATCAACGGGGTCGGGGCCAGCTTCTTCTTCCCGGGCAACAGCTCGGCGATCATGAAGTCGGCGCCGCCCGCGCAGTTCGGGATCGCCTCCGGCATTATGCGGACATTTGCCAATATCGGCATGGTGTTCTCGTTCGCCGTCGCGATCCTCGTCGCGTCGCGGTCGATCTCCCGCGGCCTGGCGTTCGCGATCTTCGTCGGCACGACCACGCTGCACGGACAGCTGGCCGCCGCGTTCACCACCGGCCTGCACGCCGCGTTCTACGCTTCGGTCGGCTTCATGGTGATCGCGGCGGTGCTGTCCGCCACCCGGGTGCTCACCCGCGCCAAGAAGAGCTAAAGCCAGCCGGTGCGGATGCTGTCGGCGTCAGCGGCCGGGGCGCGCCCGAGTTCTCCCGCCCTGACCTTGCGCAGCATCATGTCGGCCGTGGCCGCGATGGCCGGCGCGAGTTCGCGCAGGCTGTCGGCGTCGGTCGGGTCGGCGGTGTCGGCCGGGAAGCCCGCGCGCTCGATCACCACGGGCAGGTCGGAGAGCTCCTTCTCCAGCCAGCCGAGCGGGTCGGCCGAAAGCTCCCGCTCGAACACCCGGTGCGTGGGGTCCCACTCCTGGAACCTCGGGTGGTGGTGCGTCCGGTTGTAGCTGCCCGGCTTGCCGTCCACGGACTCCAGCAGGTCGACGCGCCAGATCGGCCTGGCGGCCTCGATCGGGACGGCGGAGTAGATCGTGCCCTTGAGCTCGCCCCGGTCGAAGACCCGCAGTTCGAGCCGGACGCCGTGCTCCGGGCCTTCCTGGCCTGGCGCCGGATTGGGGTCCAGGAAATAGATGTCGCCGACGACGATACCGACGCATCCGAAGACGAAGGCCTGAAGCATGGAACCACCTACCCGTGTGCGTACTTTGCGGTAATCCCACTATCTCCGCCCGGCCGCCGGGAGTCTAGGCCCGGGGTCGCCGCGGCGGAGCATGACGGTGGGGCTGACCGGAGCGATCCGGCGCTGACTGGTCGACAGGCGCTGACGGCCAGCCCCACGGAGCGGTCAGCTGTAGACGATGACCTCGGTGCCGGGGGTCTTGACCATCTTGTGGAAGAAGCCCGCGATGTCCATCGGGACCCGGACGCAGCCGTGCGACACCGGGTTCACGGGTACGTCGGTGTCGCCATGGATCGCGTAAGCCGTGCCGATGAAGAAGACAGGGTTGTACATCTTGCCCAGCGGGACGGTCACCCAGCCGGACATGTACTCGGTGGTGTGGTAGGTCCCGGTCGGGGTGACGGCGTACGCGCAGCCTCCTCCGCCCGGGTTGCAGAAGTAGTAGCCGCCGCCGGACGACACGTGGCTGATGAGTTCGATCCGGTGATTGGTGTAAAGGACGAGCACGCGCATCTTCAGGTTGACTTCGATTCGCGTCGCGACCCTGGGGTTGTGCGGGGTCGGAGACTTGGGGTGCTCGAGCGACTTCCAGGTCTGCGGCCCGACGATGCCGTCGACCGAGATGCCCTGGACCTCCTGGAAGGCCCACACGGCCTCGATCGTGTTATTTCCGAACTGACCGTCGGCGGAGCCGGCGTAGTACTTGAGCGAGTTGAGCCGCTCCTGCAGCGCCTTGACCGCACTGCCTTTGTCGCCCTCCTTGAGGGTCTGCTTCGGCGCCGTCCAGGCCGGTGCCGCCACCGAGGTGGCGCTGGCGGCTGAAGCCATCTTGGCCGCCGTGGATACCGCGGAAGTCGCCGACGGCTTCGCCACCGCCGCGTTCGCTGTCCCGGCCATCGCCCCGGCCGTCGCGATCGCGGTCACCGCCGCCGCGGTCACCACCCCGAGTCCGGCCAGTCTTCCGCGAGCCCGAATCTCCATGACGCTCACGCCTTTCGTTCCTGGAGATTTCCTGAATGGACCTCTCGCTTGTGGAGACGTTCGGGACACCGCGGTGGTTGCGGCTTCATGAGGATTTACCACTGTGGATATATGAAATAGCGACCTATAGGCTAACTCGTGTGACTCTGATCGACAGGTTGCTCACGGGCAACAAGCGGTACGCCGCAGGCTTCTCCGCTTCGCTGCCTCCCCTGCCATCTGCCCGCCTGGCCGTCGTGGCATGCATGGACGCCCGCCTGAATGTCTACGGCGCCCTCGGACTCGCCGAAGGCGAGGCGCATGTCATCCGCAACGGCGGCGGTGTCGTCACGGACGACGTGATCCGCTCCCTGGCGATCAGCCAGCGTAAGCTGGGCACGATCGACATCGTGCTCATCCACCACACTGGCTGCGGGATGCTCACGTTCACCGACGACGAGTTCAAGGCCGAGATCGAGGGGGACACCGGCATCCGCCCGCCGTGGGCGGCCGAGGCGTTCGCCGACCTGGACGGCGACGTGCGGCAGTCGATCGCCCGGATCAAGGCCAGCCCGTTCCTCCCGCACACGGACAGCGTCCGCGGATTCGTCTTCGACATCACCACGGGCCTGCTCCGCGAAGTGAACTGACGCGGCCCGCGGTTCCGCGGCCGACGGCCCCAGTGGCCGACGGCCCCAGTGGCCGACGTGCCCCGGCGGCCGACGTGCCCCAGCGGACCCGAACGCGCAAACGGGCACGCTATAACGTGCGCTAATACGCGTTCGGGCACGTCGAGCAGTGGGCCCGAATGCGCTAACGGGCACGCTGGCGAATGTTCTGCGGACGCCAGCGTAGTGCGCGTTATGTGAGCTAAGTCACCTCAACGAGGCGTTTATCAGAGCCCGTTCACAGGGTGTCGCGAGACTCATAAGGACCGCAGAGGTTAATCCTAGTGATAGTCAACTCGCGCCGGGCAGTCTATTAAGCATGAAACGAAGGCCTGCAGCATGAGGCGGGCCAAAGGAGGTGTCCTATGATTGCCGAATTCCTGTGGATAAACATTCCGCTCATGGCCCTCGCATTCGCACTGTGGGTAGGGGTCCCGATGTGGCTGGTGCTCCGGCACCCAGACAAGGATCCGGGCGAGACGCGCACCGTGCCCGGCTACCTGTGGCGGGAAATGGCGAACCAGGGTGATGCTGGCGAGCGGCCTTCTGCGGATAAGGTTCGCGAACTAGTATTTTCCGGCGATCGCTAATCGCAGTCGGGGACCTCGATTCGGAAGCTATGCCCCCTATGCCACGCGGCATAGGGGGCATAGCCGTTATTTTGCCGTCGGTTTTTCTCGGGCGGTGATATTCGCCAGCGAGGGCTGTCGAAGAAACACGGCGTGCAGGGGGCGATCCCCGCGGGCGAGACGCCCGACGCGGGAGACGCGGGCGAGACGCTCTACGCGGGTGCCGCCCGACCCCAGCGAGACACCACACCCGCGTCGGCTGCCAATGCTGCCCGATATGACGGTCATTTGCGTATAAAGTTCGCGCTGTTTCGAGGTCATGAACCGTACCGGCGTGCTGATTTCCATGATTTTGTGACGTAGGAGGGGGTGGCACCCCCGCATTGGCCCGTGATCATGTCGGCGGGGCCAGGACGTCTGCCTGACGCGCGGCCAGAGGCTTGGCCGACCTGCGAGTGGGGCCGGAAGGGCGGTCTGTGCCAAGCTGCGTGTGTGCTCGAACTTGGAATCGTGTGTGCCGTCAGCGTGGCGGCCTGGGTGTATCTGCTGGTCGCCCATGGTGCGTACTGGACGACCGGCCAGCGTCTTCCGGCGACCTCCGGCGAAGCCGCCGATGAAGCGCCCGGCGGTGAGGTCTGGCCGGAGGTCGTGGCCGTGATCCCCGCCCGGAACGAGGCCGGGATTCTGCCGGTCACGTTGCCCGCGCTGCTCGCCCAGGACTACCCCGGCGGCTTCCGTGTCATCCTCGTCGATGACCGCAGCGACGACGGCACCGGTCAGGTCGCCACCGATCTCGCCGCCCATCTCGCCGCCAGCACCGCGAACGGAGGCGCGAGCAGCACCGCGAACGCAGACACGAACGGCGCCGCGCCACTGACCGTCCTGACCGTCCTGACCGTCCTGGCCGGTCAGCCGCGTCCCGACGGCTGGGCGGGCAAGGTCTGGGCGATGAACCAGGGCTTCGCCGCCGCCCAGGCCGCTGAGGCCGCCCAGTGGGAGCAGCACACGCGCGAGACAGGCGAGGACGGGTACGTGCTGTTCACCGACGCGGATATCGCCTGGGAGTCGGGCGCGCTCCGCCGGCTCGTCGCCGCGGCCGAACGAGACGACCGCGCTCTCGTCTCCCAGATGGCTCTGCTCCGAGCCGAAACGAGCTGGGAGAAAGTCGTGGTTCCCGCGTTCGTGTACTTCTTCGCCCAGCTTTACCCCTTCCGCCGGGTGAACAGTCCTTCCAGCCGCACCGCCGCCGGCGCGGGCGGCTGCATGCTGATCCGGCGGGCGGCCCTGGTGAAGGCGGGCGGCCTCGAGCCCATCCGCGGGGCCCTCATTGACGACGTCGCCCTGGCCACCCTCCTCAAGCGCGACGGCAACCGCTGCTGGCTGGGCCTGACCGCCGAGATAAAGAGCGCCCGTCCGTACCCAAGGCTCGCCGACCTGTGGCACATGATCGCCAGATCGGCCTACACGCAGCTCAAGTACAACCCGGCGCTCCTGGCCGGTACGGTCATCGGCCTGCTCTTGCTGTACGCGGCCCCGCCCGCCGGCGCGATCGCCGGGCTGGTCGCGGCCAAAACCGGAGCGGCCGCCACCGGAGCCGCGCTCGCCGGGTTCGCCGGCCTCGCGGCCTGGGCCATCATGACGGCCACCTACCTGCCGATGCTCCGCTTCTACCGGCTGTCCGCGCTTCGGGCCCCGGCTCTTCCGCTCATCGCGATCCTCTACGCCGCGATGACCGCCGACTCCGCCCGGCGCCACTACACCGGCCGCGCCGTCTCCTGGCGGGGCCGCACCGCCGACCGCGTCTGATCCGTGAGCCAAAGGACCGCGAGCCAAAGGACCGTAAGCCAAAGAACCGCGAGGCGGCCCTGGAGCGCACCTGAGCCAAGCGGGAAGATGGACCCATGCGAGTTCCCGAGATCAAGCTGTGGGCCGGAGAACCAGACGACAGAGGCGAGATCACGCGCGAGTTCCTGATCGCGGACGTGTTCACGAGCGAGCCCCTGGAAGGAAATCAGCTCGGCATCTTCCCCGACGGACGGGGACTGGATGACGACCTGATGCTCAAGGCGACCCGCGAGATGAACTTCTCCGAGTCGGTCTTCTTCCTCCCGCCGTCCGCCGGCGAGGCCGGTCATAGCAGCAATGCCGACGCCCACGTCCGCATCTTCACTCCCGGCGGCGAGATCCCGTTCGCCGGCCATCCCACGCTGGGCTCGGCCTGGGTGCTGGGCGACATCCTCGGCCGGGACACGGTGACGGTCAAGACGGCGGCCGGGCTCGTGCCGGTGGAGTTGGAGCGCGAGAACGGGACGATCACCTTCGGCCGGATGTCGCAGCCGATTCCCGCGTGGGCGCCGTGCCACATGACGGAAGAGCTCATCGAGGCCCTCGGCGCGCCCCAAAGGCCGGACGGCCTCCCGGTCGAGACGTACACGAACGGCCCGGTGAACGTCTACGTCGAGTTCCCCGGCGAGGAAGCGCTGCGAGCACTCGAACCCGACATGCAGAAACTTTCCCGCATTCCCCTGAACGCCAGTTGTTTCACCCAGTCCAAGACTGGCTGGGTCACCCGCATGTTCGCGCCTTCCCTCGGGGTTCCCGAGGATCCCGCGACCGGGTCCGCCGCGGGCCCGCTCGCCGTGCACCTGGCGCGTCATGGCCGGATCGAGTTCGGCGAGGAGATCGAGATTCTCCAGGGTGCCCAGGTCCGCCGGCCGTCTGTGCTGTACGCGCGGGCCGAGGGCAGCGGCGACACCATCGAGAAGGTCGTCGTCGGCGGCCGGGCCGTGGTCGTCGCGCACGGTGTGTACCGGCTGGCCTGAAGGCAGACGGGCCGAGACAGGTTGACATTCGGCACGGAGCAATGGTCGTTTCGGAGTAAGAATCGAAGTAAGGCACCGGCGACGGAAGGGAAGGGGACTAGCGGCATGACGACAAGCGTTCGTGGCGTGGTCGCACGCGGCAAGGGCGAGCCCGTGAGCGTGACGGAGGTGCTGGTGCCCGATCCCGGGCCGGGCGAGGCGCTGGTTCGGGTGCAGGCCTGCGGCGTGTGCCATACGGACCTGCATTACAAGCAGGGCGGTATCGGCGACGACTATCCCTACCTGCTCGGCCACGAGGCGGCGGGCGTGGTGGAGGCGGTCGGTGACGACGTGACCGAGGTGGCGCCGGGCGACTTCGTGATCCTCAACTGGCGCGCGGTGTGCGGCCAGTGCCGGGCCTGCCGCCGCGGCCGTCCGTGGTACTGCTTCAACTCCCGTAACGCGAAGCAGAAGATGACCCTGGCCGACGGCACGTCGCTCTCGCCGGCGCTCGGCATCGGCGCGTTCGCCGAGAAGACGCTGGTCGCGGCGGGCCAGTGCACGAAGGTCAATCCGGCGATCGCCCCCGCGACGGCGGGCCTGCTCGGCTGCGGTGTCATGGCGGGCATCGGCGCGGCGATCAACACCGGCGGTGTCGGCCGCGGGGACAGCGTCGCCGTGATCGGCTGCGGCGGGGTCGGCGACGGTGCCGTGCTCGGCGCGCGGCTGGCCGGGGCGAAGACGATCATCGCGGTGGACGTGGATGACCGGAAGCTGGAGTGGGCGAAGGACTTCGGCGCCACGCACACGATCAATTCGAGGAACGGCGACCCGGTCGAGGGCATCAAGGAGCTGACCGGAGGCTTCGGCGCCGACGTGGTGATCGAGGCGATCGGCCGGCCGGAGACCTACGAGCAGGCGTTCTACGCGCGTGACCTGGCGGGTGTGGTCGTCCTCGTGGGCGTGCCGACGCCGGAGATGAAGCTGGAGCTGCCACTGCTCGAGGTGTTCGGGCGCGGCGGGGCGCTCAAGTCGTCCTGGTACGGCGACTGCCTGCCCAGTCGTGACTTCCCGATGCTGGTCGACCTGCACCTGGACGGAAGGCTGCCGCTGGAGAAGTTCGTCTCCGAGACCATCGGACTCGGCGATATCGAGGCGGCGTTCACCAAGATGGAGCGCGGCCATGTGCTGCGGAGCGTGGTGGTCTTCTGAACGCTGGTGGCGGCGCACGCTGGGTCGCGACGTGGACGGCCGCGCCGCAGTTGACCGAACCGGAGAACATGCCCCCGCCGCCGTTCACCCGGAACGGCCGGGTCCTGGCTGATACCACGCTGCGGCAGACCGTCCGGGTGACGGCCGGCGGCCGGCGGATCCGGCTGCGCTTCTCCAATGCCTACGGGACCGCGGACCTGCCCCTGACGGAGGCCGGCCTGGCGCTGCCGCTCGGCGGGCGCGCCGGGACTTTCCCGGTCGCGGCGGACACGTCTCGGGCGGTGACGTTCGGCGGCCGGCCCGGCACCGTAATCCCGGCCGGGGCACAGGTGGTGTCGGACCCGCTGGACTACCCGCTGGCGGCCGGCGCGGTGGTCACGGTGACGGTCTACCTGTCCGCGGGGCTGGAGGCTTCCGGCGGCCTGACCTCTCATCCGGGCTCGCGGACGACTTCTTACCTGCTGGCTGGAAATCACAAAGACGATTCCGCCGAACGAACGGTGGTGACTCCCGTCGACCACTGGTACCTCCTGAGCGGCGTGGAAGTCCTCGCGCAGGCCGGCGCGCGGGCCGTCGTGCTGCTGGGCGACTCGCTGACCGACGGCCGGGGCTCGACGACCAACGGGAACGATCGCTGGCCGGACCAGTTCTTCGGGCGGGTCCTGGCCGGCGGCTCGCCCCGCCTGGCGGTGCTGAATCAGGGGATGGGCGGGAACCGGGTGCTGCGGGACGGCATCGGGCCGAGCGTGCTCGCCCGCCTGGACCGGGACGTGCTGGCGGTCAGCGGCGCCAGGTGGCTGGTCGTGTTCGAAGGGGTCAATGACATCGGCACGGCGGAGGCGACGGCCGCGGCCTGTAAGCAAGCCGCGGCTGACCTGATCTTCGGCTTCGAGCAGGTCATCGTCCGGGCGCACGCGGCTGACTTGGCCGTGTACGGCGCGACGATCACTCCCTTCGGGGGCCACGAATGGTACGACGACCCTGACGGGCATCGCGAGGCCGCGCGCCAGTCCGTCAACGAATGGATTCGCGGCAGCCGGCTGTTCGACGGTGTCGTTGACTTCGACCGGGCGGTGCGCGACCCCGCCGATCCCGCGCGGCTGCGGCCGGAGACGGACACCGGCGATCACCTGCACCTGAATCCCGCGGGCTACGAGGCACTGGCCGGCGCCGTCCCGGCGAGCTATTTCGAACTGGAAGGGAACTCTGACGTTGGATGACTGCTGGC
>JBOGDQ010000142.1:0-16673 GCA_050742975.1 Jatrophihabitantaceae bacterium | reverse complement strand
GCCGTGAAGCTGCGCAGGCGGTGCACGTGCTGAACGTCCGGCAGGAGCAGTGGCCCCGCCCCGGTGTGACCCGGGTGATGACGGTCGCGAACCAGAAGGGCGGCGTCGGCAAGACGACCACCGCGGTGAACATCGCGGCGGCGCTGGCTCTGCATGGCCTGCGCGTGCTGGTGCTCGACCTGGATCCGCAGGGCAATGCCAGCACGGCGCTGGGCATCGAGCACAAGGTCGGCATCCCGTCGATCTACGACGTGCTGCTGGGCGGACGGCCGATCTACGAGGTGACCACGACGGCGGAGTTCGCGCCGCTACTGACCTGCGTCCCAGCGACCCTGGACCTGGCGGGGGCCGATATCGAGCTCACCTCGCAGGTCGCGCGCGAGCACCGGTTGCAACGCGCTGTCAATGAGTACCTGCAGCGGGACGACCCGCCGGACTACATCCTGATCGACTGCCCCCCGTCCCTCGGGCTGCTGACGCTGAACGCGCTGGTCGCCGGGCGCGAGGTGCTCATCCCGATCCAGTGCGAGTACTACGCGCTTGAGGGCCTGGCGCAACTGCTCAACACCATCGAGCTGGTCAAGTCCCATCTGAACCCCGAGCTGGCGGTGAGCACCGTGTTGCTGACGATGTACGACAGCCGCACCCGGCTCGCCGACCAGGTGGCCTCGGAGGTACGCAACCACTTCAACGACCTGGTCCTGACCCCACTCATCCCGCGCAATGTCCGGGTTTCCGAGGCTCCCGGCTTCGGGCAGACGGTAATGACCTATGACGCGGGATCGCGCGGTGCCATCGGCTACCTTGAGGCAGCACACGAGATCGCGGAGCGAGGCGCACGGATGGCTGGCACAGATGAGTAACAAGAACCGCCGGGGCGGACTGGGTCGAGGTCTGGGCGCGTTGATCCCGACCTCGCCGCCGACCGGCGTCAGCCTGCAGCAGGCGTCGGTGAGCACGACCGACCTCGAACCGCCTGCCGTGACGCCTGTTGCTGCGGGCGTGGGCGTCATCGACGGCGACCACGTGGACGGCCGGGCCGTGCCTGATGACGGCGGACTGCTGCCGGTGGCGGGTGCGACATTCGCCGAGCTCGCGCTCGACTCGATCCACGCGAACGCCAAGCAACCCCGGCAGGTCTTCGACGAGGACGCGCTGGCCGAGTTGACCCATTCGGTGCGCGAGTTCGGCGTGCTCCAGCCGATCGTGGTCCGAGCCATGACTGACGGCGGTAGCGACGGCTACGAGCTGGTGATGGGGGAGCGGCGGTTGCGCGCTGCGGCCGCGGCGGGGCTGGACACGATCCCGGCGATCGTCCGCTCGACCGCAGACGACGCGATGTTGCGCGATGCGCTGCTGGAGAACATCCACCGCGCGCAGCTCAACCCGCTGGAGGAGGCCGCGGCCTACCAGCAGCTGCTCGAGGAGTTTGGTACCACGCATGACGAGCTCGCCCAGCGCATCGGGCGCAGCCGCCCGCAGGTGACGAACACGATCAGGCTGCTCAACCTGTCCATTCCCGTGCAGCGCCGGGTCGCGGCCGGCGTCCTGACGGCGGGCCACGCGCGGGCGCTGCTGGGGCTGGAGGGCACCGACGAGCAGGACGAGCTGGCCGCCCGGATCGTGGCGGAGGGCCTGTCCGTCCGCGCGACCGAGGAGCTGGTGTCGCTGCACCTGTCCGGGCACGGCGCGAACAAGCCCGCCCGGCACCCCCCGAACCGGCGGATCACCGCGCCGGCGATCGAGGAGCTGGCCGGCAAGCTCTCCGATACGTTCGACACGCGGGTCAGGGTCGAGCTAGGTCGCCGCAAGGGCAAGATCACCGTCGAGTTCGGCTCGATCGACGACCTGGAGCGGATCATCGCGGTGATGGCGCCGCAGCTGTCCCGGCGCCGCGCCCAGGACACCGGACCAGCCGAACCGGCGGCGCCCACTGCCGAGGTTGCGCCGGCTCAGGACGTGAACGAGCCGTAGCTGACGACCTGGTCCAGCCCGCGCCTGCCGCGGCGCAGGGACGGCGAGCGCAGGTCGGGGGCGGGGTGGCCCAGGCTGACCACGCCAACCGGCTCGAGCCGCTCCGGGACGGCGAACGCCTCGCGGAGCGCGGGCCACTGCGCGCCGGGCACGCCGAAGAAGCACGCGGCCAGTCCAGCGTCCTGCGCCGCCAGCAGCAAGATCATCGCGGCCATGCCGGTGTCGATGTGCCAGTAGGGCACCGGCCAGCGGGCCTCGTCCCGGTCGGTCCAGCCCTTGTCGGGCTCGGCGTACCTATCCAGATACGCACGCTTGTCCGATAAGCAGACGATCAGCACGGGCGCGGTCTGCATCCTGGACAGCCACGGGTCGCTCTCGCCGTCCGATGTCGCCGCCCAGAACGAGCTGCGGGACGTTATGTCGTCCAGCACGAGAAAATGCCAGCCCTGCGTATGGCCTGCCGACGGTGCCCTGATCGCGAGCCTGAGTAGCTCGTCAACGGTTTGCCTCGGGACGGGTCGCTCGGCGTCATAGGAGCGCACCATGCGCCGCTGCCGGACCGCGTCGATCAGTTCCATCCCCTCACCCTGCCACCCGCCGAGCGATATCCGGTGCGTCGGGTGTGCGATCGTGTGCCGTGTGAGCAATCCAGCCGGCAGGGACCTGCGCCAGTCGAGAAAACTCGAGGACGTCTGTTACGACATCCGCGGTCCGGTTCTCGAGGAGGCGAAGCGGCTGGAGGAGGAGGGCCGCCGGATCATCAAGCTGAACATCGGCAACCCGGCTCCGTTCGGCTTCGAGGCGCCGGAGGAGCTGCTCGTCGATGTCGTGCGGAATCTCCCTACCGCACAAGGGTATTCGGACTCCCAGGGGCTGCTGTCCGCACGCACCGCCATCGTCCAGCACTACCAGGAGCGCGGTATCGACGGCGTCGATGTCGACGACATCTGGCTGGGCAACGGGGTCAGCGAGCTGATCACCATGTCGCTGCAGGCGATGCTCGACAACGGGGACGAGGTGCTGGTGCCTGCGCCGGACTACCCGCTGTGGACCGCGTCGACGTCGCTGGCCGGCGGCAAGCCGGTGCACTACCTCTGCGACGAGGCCAGCGGCTGGCTGCCGGACATCGAGGACCTGCGCGCCAAGATCACCGTACGGTCCAAGGCGATCGTCGTCATCAACCCGAACAACCCGACCGGCGCCGTATACCCAGAGGGGGTATTGGTTCAGATTGCGGACCTGGCCCGCGAGCACGGCCTGGTCGTCCTCGCCGACGAGATCTACGACAAGATCCTCTTCGACGACGCCGAGCACCTGCCGTTCTCGCGGGTGGCGCCCGACCTGTTCGTGCTCACCTTCAACGGGCTCTCCAAGGCGTACCGGGTCGCCGGCTTTCGGTCCGGCTGGATGATGGTGACCGGCCCGAAGGCGCATGCGCGTAGCTACCTCGAGGGCATCACCATCCTGGCCAACATGCGGCTGTGTGCGAACGTTCCCGCGCAGCACGCGATCCAGATCGCGCTCGGCGGACGGCAGAGCGTGCGCGAACTCGTACTGCCCGGTGGCCGGTTACTGGAACAGCGCAACGCCGCGTTGCGCGCGCTCGCCGCCATACCAGGTGTCAGCTGCGTCGAGCCAAAGGGCGCGATGTATGTCTTCCCGCGGCTGGACCCGGACGTCTACCCGATCAAGGACGACCAGCAGTTCGTGCTGAACCTGCTCCGCGAGCAGCACGTCCTCGTCGTGCAGGGCACCGGCTTCAACTGGCCCAGCCCCGACCACCTGCGCATCGTCACCCTGCCGCGCGCCGACGACCTGACCGAGGCGATAGGCCGCATCGGCCAGTTCCTCGCCGCCTACGACGGAAGCGTCTGAGGCCTGCCGCCAGAGACGTCTGCGAGGCAGAATGGGCTCGTGGCGCGGCGGCTGGTGAATATCACGCTGGACAACCTCGACGACCTGCCACCGCGTTGCCGCGGCTGCGTGTTCTGGGAGCTGGATCCGGTGTCCGGCGATCGTGCCCGCTCCACCGGGGGCACCGAACTGGAGAAGGAGGCCTGGCTGTCGGACACGCTGCTCGAGTGGGGTAGCTGCGGTCATCTGCTCTACGTCGACAGCGCGCCGGCCGGGTACATCCTGTACGCGCCGGCGGCGTACGTCCCGCGTGCGGTGGCGTTTCCGACCTCGCCGGTGAGCCCGGACGCGGTGCTGCTGATGACCGCGCGGCTGATGCCCGAGTTCACCGGCGGCGGGCTGGGCCGGACCCTGGTGCAGGCGGTCGTGCGCGACGTCAGCCGCCGCGGGGTCAAGGCGATCGAGGCGTTCGGGCGGATCGACCCGGCGCCGGGCCCGGACGTCGCCGCGCCGCCGCAGCGCCACGAGCGGCCCGAGCACAGCTGCCTGCTGCCGGCCGACTACCTGCTGTCGGTGGGGTTCAAGACAGTGCGCCCGCACCCGCGCACGCCCCGGCTGCGGCTGGATCTGAAGAGCGTGGCGTCGTGGCGCGAGGACGTCGAGTACGCGCTGGACAAGCTGTTCTCGTCCATCCAGGCCCCGGCCCTGTCCCGATGAGCACGGCCCGATGAGCCCCGCCCCGTCCCGATGAGTACGGGTCAGGCGGAGATGCGCATGACCCCAGTGGGCGGGTCGTCGGCGGTCGGCAGGTAGAGCCGCTGCACCGCCACCAGCAGGCCCTCGGCGACGGTGTCCCGGAACAGCGGGTCGAGCAGGCGCGGCCGGTCGATGGGGGAGGTCAGGTAGCCCAGCTCCAGGCGCACCGTCGGCATCTTCGTCAGCCGCAGCATCGACCAGGCCTTGCCGTGCGTGCGGCCGTCGGTCAGGCCGGTGCGGGCGACGAGTTCCCGGCGCACCAGATCGGCCAGCCGCTCGCCCATGGTGGAGCTGGAGTTGCCCGTCCCGTAGAAGTACGTGGCCAGCCCGTTGGCCCGTGGCGAGGTGAAGCCGTCGACGTGCAGGGACAGCACCACGTCCGCGGAGACGTCGTTGGCCAGCGCGGCCCGCTCCTCGTCGGTCCCGCCGTTGCTCGGGCCGCGGGTGAGCCAGGTGCCCACCCCGAGCGCGGTGAGCCGGCCCTCCAGCCGGCTGGCCAGGTCCCAGGCCAGCTCGGCCTCGCTCACCCCGTCGTGCAGGACGCCGGGGTCCGTTCCGCCGTGGCCGGGGTCGAGCACGATCCGCTTGCCGAGCAGGTTTGGCCCGGACTGGGCCACAGCCACCTGCTCGCGCAGCAGCTGCGGGCTGCCGCCCACGACCCGCCGGCCGAGCTGGCGCAGCGCCCGCAGCGTGCTCGGGCCGCAGATGCCGTCGGCGACCAGGCCATAGTCGCGCTGGAACGAGCGCAGCGCCTCGGCCGTCGCCGGGCCGAACATGGCGTCGGCTCGGATGAGGTTGTAGCCGAGCTCCAGCAGCTGCTGCTGCAGGGTGCTGACGTCGTCGCCGTGCAGGATCTGGCCGGCCTCGTGCGCCAGTACCCGGTCGCCGAGGCGCCGCTGAGCACCGGTCAGCGCGGCGAGCGTTTCGGGCCCGACCATGCCGTCGACGGAGATCGCCCGGCGCTGCTGGAAGTGCCGCACCGCCAGCTCGGTCGGTTCGTCGAACAGGCTCTCGGTCCGCGGATCGGTGTTGTCCAGCAGGCCCAGGGAGGCGAGCAGGCGCCGCACTTCGGCGACGGCGCCACCGCTGGCACCGCGACGCAGGGACTGCATGGGTGGAGGACACCTCGGGGCTAGGAACACGTGCTAGGAACAGGCGCTCGGAACAAGCGGGGGTACGCAGGACATTCTGCCCCAGCCACCGCGCGATCCACGCACCAGCACAGCTAACCGTCTGCTGGGGCAACGAAAAGAGCTGGTCGCCACTGCAGTGGCGACCAGCTCCGGGAACGCTGGATCGTTACTTGACGTACTCGGCGAGCTCGTTGAGGATCGCAGCCTTCGGCCGGGCGCCGACGATCGTCTTGACGATCTGGCCCTTGGAGAACACGGCCATCGTCGGGATGGACATGATCTGGTAATCACGTGCCACGCCGGGGTTGGCGTCGATGTCCACCTTCGCGATGGTCAGCTTGCCTGCGTACTCGCCCGCGATCTCCTCGAGGACCGGCGCGACCTGGCGGCACGGGCCGCACCACGTCGCCCAGAAGTCGACGAGCACCGGTTCGTCGGACTGCAGCACGTCAGCGGCGAAGCTCGCATCGGTGACGGCTTTGGTGTTGCTACCCATGGTCTCTCCTGCTCTCGTGGTGTACGTCGATGGAACGAAATGCCGGTGCCGGTGATTCCCGGCCGATGCTCAGACCGTCTCACGTTCGGCGACGGCCGGCTGGACGTCGGCCAGCGCGGCGAGATACCGCTCGGCGTCCAACGCTGCCTGGCATCCGGTGCCGGCCGCGGTGACGGCCTGCCGGTAGGTGTGGTCGACCAGGTCGCCGGCGGCGAACACGCCGTCGAGGTTGGTCCGGGTGCCGCTCTGCCCGTTGTTCGGGCGAGTCAGCACGTAGCCCTCGTCGTCGAGGTCGACCTGGCCCTTGACCAGTTCGCTGCGTGGCTCGTGCCCGATGGCGATGAACAGGCCGCCGACCGGCAGCGTGCGCTCGTCGCCCGTCACCGTGTCGGTCAGCACGACACCGGTCACGGCGCCGTCCCCCTCGATCGCGGTGACCGCGGAGTTCCACGCCCACGAGATCTTCGGGTTCGCCTCCGCGCGATCGACCATGATCCGGCTGGCGCGCAGCACGTCGCGGCGGTGCACGACCGTGACGGACCGGGCGAAGCGGGTCAGGAAGGTGGCTTCCTCCATCGCGGTGTCGCCGCCACCGACGACCACGATGTCCTGGTCGCGGAAGAAGAAGCCGTCACACGTCGCGCACCACGAGACCCCGTGTCCGGACAGCTCGTCCTCGCGGTCGATGCCGAGCTTCCGGTACGCCGAGCCCATCGCCAGGATCACCGCGTCGGCCGTGTAATCGCCGCCGAGGGTGCGGACCGTCTTGATCGGGCCGGTCAGGTCGACCGCGATGACGTCGTCGCTGACCAGCTCGGCGCCGAAGCGCTCGGCCTGGGCGCGGATCTGACCCATCAGTTCGGGGCCGATGATGCCCTCGGGGAAGCCCGGGAAGTTCTCCACGTCGGTCGTGTTCATCAACGCGCCGCCGTACTGCGAGCCCTCGAACACCAGCGGGGCCAGGTCGGCGCGCGCGGAGTACAGCGCGGCCGTGTACCCGGCCGGCCCCGAGCCGACGATGATCAGGTTGCGGTGCTGAGTCACGATCCCTCTTCCTTATCTGTGCTGTTGGCGCAACGATCCCGCGTTCGCGGTGATTCCGCAGGCGGCCGGCGGCTGATCAGCGTCGCATCAGCGACCGGACATCACGGATCTCCGGCACCCGCAGCCCCCACGCTACGGCCACCATGACGGCCAGCCCGGCCACGCCGCCGCCGACCAACCCGACCAGGGCACCGACATGCTCGTGACCGAGCCCGCTGCGAGCCGCGACGACCACCCCGAACGCAGCGAGGGCACCCACCAGCGAGGCCAGCCCGATCCGGGCGGCGGTGATCGCCACCGCCCGGTAGCCGAGCAGGCCGAGGCGCCTGGTCAGCAGGATGTGCCCGACGATCGCCCCCACGACGTAGGACATCGAGGTCGCGATGTTCAGCCACTGGACCGCGTGCACAGAGGGGTGCAGCTCGATGTTCGTCCCCTTCGGCGCGCGGAAGATCGCGTTGGTGACATAGACCAGCACGACCTTGGTGCCGACCATGAAGATGTTGATCAACGTGGGCGTCTTGCCGTCGTGCATCGCGTAAAACACGCGCAGCTGCAGCATCACGATCGCGAACGGGAGCAGCCCGAAGGCGGACAACGCGAGCGAGGAGCCGATCAGCTCGGCGCCGGCGAACGAGGTGCTGCCGTGCGCGAACAGGGTGACGGCCAGCGGAGTGCCGAGCGCGATCAGGCCGGCGGTGATCGGCACCAGCACCACGGCCGACAGCCGCGAACCGAGCGTCAGGTCGGCCACCACGGCCGCGTTGTCGCCGCGCACCGCGGCACGGGACATCCGGGGCATGATCGCGGTCAGCAGGGAAACGACGAGGATCCCGTACGGCACCTGGAACAGCAGGTCGGTCTGGGTGAAGACGGTCAACCCGCCGTTGTGGAAGCCCACCTGCTGGATGACCGAGACGCCGATCTGGCTGGCGACGACGTAGCCGAGCACCCACCCGGCCAGGGCACCGACCTGCTTCATCCGGCCGACCTCGTTCGGCAGTGCGCGGAACCGCCAGTGCCAGTGGAAGCCCGTGCGGCGAAGGGCAGGGATCAGCACGATCGCCTGCGCGACGATGCCGAGCGTCGTCCCGATGCCGAGAACGAGGATCTGCGGCGTGGTGAGGTTCGACGGGGTGAGCGTGGTCGGCCCCGGCAGCGCCCAGAACACGAGGATCGTGACGATCATGATCACGTTGTTGAGGACGGGGGACCAGGCGCCGGGGCGGTAGACGTTCTTGATGTTGAGGACGGCCATGAACATCGCGCCCAGGCCGTAGAAGAAGATCTCCGGCAGCAGCAGGCTGGCGAACACGGTGGTGAGTTCGCGCTGCGGCCCGGCAGGCACGAACACGCCGGCGATCAGCGGTGCCGCGGCGACGGCCAGGAGGGTGAGCACGCCCAGCGCGGCGGTGGCGATCGAGAGCAGCCGCTGCGTGTAGGCCGTCCCGCCGTCCTCGTCGCCGGACTGCGCGTGCACCAGCAGCGGGATCAGCACGCTGGTCAGGACGCCGCCCAGCAGCAGCTCGTAGACCATGTTCGGGAAGGTGTTTCCGCCGCTGTAGGCATTGCCGACCGCGCCGACACCGAGGGCGGCCACGAGCAGCACGCTGCGCAGGAACCCGGTGAGCCGGCTGGCCAGGCTGGCGACCGCGATGGAGCGGCTATCGGCCATCAACCGCCGGTTCGCCTGCTCGACGTCCGGCTCGGCCTCGGCGGTGCCGGCGGTGCTATCGGCCGGCCGGGCCCGGTCCTGTTCCTCGCGGGCCGTGCCGATGGTCTCGGCGGCCGGCACCGTGCCCGGCCGCAGGCGGCGCTTGCCGACGTAGGTCGGCGTGCTCCACTGCTCGCCGGCGTCGTCGGTGTTCCAGTCGGCCAGCAGGACCGAGGAGATCGGGTCGGCCTCGGTGAACATGCGCGGCTCGATCAGCCGGTCGCCGCCCGCGTACAGCTCCGGCGCGGTCCAGCCACCGCCGTCCCTTGCGCTCACCGGGTGCTGCCGTTCTCGCGCCGGCGCCAGCGCAGGGCGATGCGGACCAGCAACGCGATCGCGAGCACGGCGGCAGCGACGAACGTGATGACCTTGCCGATGTCGCCCAGCGCCGTACTGCGGAGTGAGAGCGGCAGGATGCCCAGCGGCGCCCCGTCGGGGGCGGTGAGGTTCACCTGAACCTTGATGCGGCCGGCCCGGTCGACGTGGACCGGGATGTGCAGCGGGAGCCTGCTCCTGGGGGCGAGCGTCTGGACGCCGACGTCATCGGCCCTGAACCCGGGCAGCCCGCCGACGGTGCTGACCTGCACCCGTACCGACACCGGCACCGCCAGCGTGTTGGCGATGGTGATGGGCAGCGGCGAGTCGGCCGAGCCGAGCGTGTACGTGCCGGTCGTGGGTTTGACCAGGTGCACCGCTCCGGTCACTGCTGTGACCGACGCGCGCAGGGCATGGGCACGTGCCCCACCGGTCGTCGGGTCTGCCGTCCACTCCGACGACTCGCTGCGCTGCACGCCGTTGCGCAGCGAGCCGACCAGCTGCTGGCGCTGACTCGAAGCCGGGATCATGCTGATCAGGCCCGGCACGCTGTCGAGCACGAACTGCGCCGCCGAGATGATGTCGTCTGGCAGGCTCTTCGCCGACCGCTCGGACGCCAGCTCGCCGTGATCGACCGGCTTGACCGTCCGCGTGGCCGGGCCCAGGGCAAGTGGCCGTGACCAGATCGTCCGCGCGGTGGCTGTGATTGCGGCCACCGCGACTGACGGGTCGGGGTCGACGTCCCGCGGCGGGGTGATCAGCACGTAGTGCGCGTTGGCGCCGTCTTCGACCGCCCGCACGGCTACCTCGGCCACCAGTTCCGGCAACCGGGCCAGCCCGTCGCCACCCTGCGACACGACCTGGTCGGCGTAATGCTCGATCGCCGTCGAGGTGACGGCGGCCGTGACCCTGCCGTACTGGGTCGGCAGCGAGGCGAGCGCGTCGGGCAGCGGCGAGTCGTGCCTGCCACCGGGGAGGGTGGTGTCGTCGACGATCACCGTGCTGGTGCCCGTGCGGGCCAGGGCGTCGAGCGTCTGCTGGCTCAGCGCGCTGCCGACCGGCCACGCGAGGTCGGTCGGGACCGAGCGCCCGCCGATGGCCACGCTGACCCGCTGCCTGGCCGGGGCGCTCTGCTGGGTGGACCAGCTGAGCCCGTTGCGGACGAGCGAGTCGACGTCCGGATCGGCGTAGGGCGTGAACGAGAGCTGGAGCCCCGGGTCGCCGTCCAGCGCGGTCCGCAGCCGCTGCAGCCAGGTCTTCGCGTCCGAGCTGCCCGTTCCCGGCGTGGCCGGTCCCGTGCCGGACCTGACGGTGTACTTGCCGGCGGCCATCACAGCCAGCTCGTCGAGCAGGTCCGGATCGGTGAGCACCGTCATCGGCACCTGCGCGCCGCTGACCTGTTCCACGACCTGCAGCAGCCGATCGAGCCGGCCGCCGGCGGCGACGGACGTGGCCAGGTCGTCGTCGGTGAACACGTTGTCGTAGGCGCTGCGGTGCGGGCGCTCCAGGATCGGCCAGACCCAGCTCACCCGCACCTTCTGCGGGTGAGCTCCTGACGTGAACGACGGCAGGTAGGTCTGGGTGCTGCCGACCAGCTGCCCTCCCGCGGACTCTTGATGGACGCTGAAGTAGAGCGGGTAGATCCGGGTCTCACACAGGCACAGGCCCGCCGCGTCGTTGCTCGCGGTCGTGCTCGCGTAGGTGAGGGTCGTGCTCTCGCCCGGCGCCAGGGCGGTGGTGACCGGCGTCTTGGCGGTGAAGCTGCCGACCAGGCCAGGGTCCGGTGGCTGCGGCTTGGCGATCGCGGCGTCCAGCGCAGTCTGATTGCTGATCGGGTTGCCGCGCGCGCCGTCGACCCTCAGCGTGCCGAGATCCTCGGCGGTGGTGTTGGTCAGCTGCAGCTCGACCTGGATCGTCCGCGGCTTCGCGCTGGCGATCGGGGTGCTCGGCGTGACCTGCAGGACCGTGACGGTAACGCTGTTCGGCCCGGGCTGCGCAGCGGCCGCGGGCAGCCAGCCGGTTAGCACGAGCGCGAGCAGGACGACCGCCGCCGTCGCGAGGATCCGGCGGCTCCGATGGTGCGGGTGCAACGACTTCGCCGGGCCGCTCATGCGCTCTCGGCGAGCAGCCGGCCTGCGGTGTCCACCAGCCTCCGCTCGTCCGGGTAGGCCAGCTGCGCGGCGATCTCGGGGAGCGGCACCCAGGCCACCTCGGTGACCTCGTAGTCCGTGTCGGACAGCTCGCCGCCCGTGGCCCGCATCAGGAAGTGCCGCACGGTCTTGTGGATGCGTCGGCCCTCGGCGACGAACCAGAAGTCGATGGTGCCGAGCTCGCCGAGGACGACCCCGTTGATGCCGGTCTCCTCGGCGACCTCGCGGACGGCGGCCTGCTCGGCGCTCTCGCCCTGCTCGATGTGGCCCTTCGGCAGCGACCACAGCAGCCGGCCCTGGCGGTCCGTCCGGCCGATCAGCGCGCCGAGCGGCACGTCACCGGCCAGGTCGACGACCAGCCCGCCGGCGCTGAACTCGTTCACCTGACGCAGCTTGGGCGCGCGCCGCGGGCGGGGCAGGGTGCGGCGCCGGCGCGGCTGTCCAGTCTGTGGCTGCGACGCCTTGCGCCCGGACCGACCTCCCGAGCCCCGCGACATGGCCCGATGGTATCCGGCGGTCGGTACGCTGGCGGCCCGTGACACTGCCTGCCGATCTGATCCGCATCCCGGACGAGGCCCAGCGCCTCGGCGCCGCCTTCGCCGCAGCCGGGCATCAGCTGCACCTCGTCGGCGGGACCGTGCGCGACGCGCTGATGGGGCGCGAGGACGACGACCTCGACTTCACCACGGACGCCCGTCCCGAGCAGATCCTGGCCCTGGTCAGTCCGCTGGCGCAGGCGACGTGGACGACCGGGATCGAGTTCGGCACGATCGGCGCCCGGATCGGCGCCCGGATGTGCGAGATCACGACGTTCCGGGCCGACCGGTACGACCGGGTGAGCCGCAAGCCCGAGGTCGCCTACGGGGACTCGCTGGCCGAGGACCTGCTCCGGCGCGACTTCACCATGAACGCGATGGCCCTGTCCGTGACCGGCGACGGCGCGTTCACCGACCTGCACGGCGGCCTGGCCGACCTGGCGCGCGGCGAGCTGCGAACCCCCGCCACCCCGCAGGAGTCCTTCGCCGACGACCCGCTTCGGATGCTGCGGGCCGCCCGGTTCGCCGCCACGCTGGGCGTGCGCGTGGCCCCGGACGTCCTGGCGGCGATGCGCTCGATGGCGGCCGAGCTGGGCCGGATCTCGGCCGAACGGGTCCAGGCCGAGCTGACCAAGCTGCTGCTGGGCGCGCACCCGAGGGCCGGGCTGGAGGTGCTGGTGGACAGCGGCCTGGCCGACGTTGTGCTGCCGGAGCTGCCCGCGCTGCGCATGGCTGCCGACGAGCACGGCCAGCACAAGGACGTGTACGCGCACACGCTGCAGGTACTCGAGCAGGCGATCGACCTGGAGGACGAACCGGACCTGGTCCTGCGCTGGGCGGCGCTGCTGCATGACGTCGGCAAGCCGGCCACCCGTGAGTTCGGGCCGGGTGGGCGGGTGAGCTTCCACCACCACGAGGTGGTCGGTGCCCGGCTGGCCCGTCGGCGGCTCAAGGAGCTGCGCTACAGCAAGGCGCTGATCGAGGACGTCGGCCAGCTGGTCTTCCTGCACCTGCGCTTCTACGGCTACCGCACCGGTGAGTGGACGGACTCGGCGGTGCGTCGCTACGTCGTCGACGCCGGCCCGCTGCTGCCGCGGCTGCACAAGCTGGTCCGGTCGGACTGCACGACCCGCAACCGGCTCAGGGCGGCCGCCCTGTCCGCGGCGTACGACACCCTCGAGCGGCGCATCGGCGAGCTGCAGAAGCAGGAGGAGCTGAACGCGATCCGTCCGGACCTGGACGGCAACGAGATCATGCAGGTCCTGGGCCTGGCACCGGGCCCGCTGGTCGGGCGGGCGTACCAGCACCTGCTCGCCGTGCGGATGGAGCGCGGGCCGCTCGGCGACGAGGGCGCCGTCGAGGAGCTCAGGCGCTGGTACGGCGAGCAGGAGCGCTGACCGCGACCCCGGCCCGGGTGGCGAGCGCCAGGTAGCCGCCCGCGCACAGCAGGTACGCGACCGCGACCGCGACGACGGTCACGGGCGTGCGGCCGTCCTCGGGCAGCGCCAGGGCGGTGAGCACGGCAGCAACCACCAGGGCCACGTTGAACAGCGCGTCATACAGCGCGAACACCCGCCCGCGGAAGTCGTCCTCGACGTGCGTCTGCACGATGGTGTCGACGCAGATCTTGATGCCCTGGGACGCGAAACCCAGCAGCAGCGCGCCGAGCAGCGCCGGCGGGAGCCGGTACGGCAAGGCGGACGCCGCCACGACAACGCCTGACCCGGCCAGCAGCAGTGCGGGCCACGCGGCGTAGCCGATCCGGCGCGCGGCGGCCGGCGTCACCAGCGCGGCGAGTGCGCCGCCGACCGCGACCAGGGCGACCACCTGGGCCAGCCCGGCCAGCCCGGCGCGGAACGGCCCGTCGGCGTGGAAGTAGTTCCGGTACAGCAGCAGCGTGGTGACCGTCCACAGCCCGAAGCAGAGTCGATGGATGCCGATCGCGGCGATCGCGTACGCCGCCGGCCTGCGCCTGCGCACGTGCCGCGCGCCCGCCAGCAGGCCCCGCGCCACGTCACGCAGGTCCTCCCGATCGCGCCGCTCCACCTCGTCCGGGCCGAGGACCTCGCGCGCGAACCCCCATGCTGCGACGGCGGACAGCAGATACGGCAGGATCGCGGTCGTCGCCAGGCTCGCGTAGGCCGCGTCCGAGCTGCCGATGATCACGCGGACGCCTAGCGCGACCGCGCCGCCCAGCGTCGTCGCGATCGAGCCGACCGTCGTGGTCAGGGAGTTCGCGGTGACCAGTTCGTCGGCACCCACGACGTGCGGCAGCGACGCCGACAGCGCCGAGTTGAAGAACCGGCTCAGCGAGATGACGACCAGCGCGCTCGCGTAGAACGCCACGCCGGTGAACCCGGTGGCGATTTCCGCTGCCACGAGGAGCACGGCGAGCGAGCGCAGCAGGTTGGCCCCGACCAGGATCCGCTGGCGCCACCAGCGGTCCAGCAGCACACCGGCGAACGGCCCGACGAGACAGTACGGCAGCAGCAGGACCGCGAAGCCGGCTGCGACGTCGGACGCGCGCGCCTGGCGATCGGGGCTGAACAGGACGGCACCGGCCAGGCTCACCTGGAACACTCCGTCGCCGAACTGCCCGGCCACCCGGACCGCGAACAGGCGGGCGAACCCCCGCGCGGCCAGGGCGGTGACCAGGTGTCCCCGACGCTGCACGCAACGACGCTAGCCGTTGCCGCGCCGGACCGGGCCGGCCACACCCGTCCGTTGCCGCGCCGGGTCTGATCTGGTGAGCCGGGTGCCGCCGCGACAAGATAGGCGGGTGTCGAACGCGAGCTGGGCCACGGTGCGGCAACTGCCGCCCGCCGGCGGCCGGTTGCTCGTGGCCACCCCGCTGCTCGGCGACCCGCACTTCTCCCGCACCGTCGTGTACCTGCTGGAGCACGACGGGGGCGGCAGCGTCGGCGTGATCGTCAACCGGCCCAGCCACACGCCGGTCGCGCAGGTGCTGCCGGACTGGCACGACGTGGTGTGCGGGCCGTCCGTCGTCTTCGGCGGTGGCCCGGTCCAGCCGGACGGGGCGCTGTGCCTGGGCCGGCTCGACGCACCGGCCGGCTCACCGGGCGGCACGGCGAGCGGGGGCGGCTCGGTGGGCGGGGACGGGCCGGACGTGCGGCGCGTCGTCGACGGCGTCTGCACCGTCGACCTGGACGGGGACGTCGCGGCGGTCGCCGCCATTACCAGCCGGCTGCGCGTGTTCGCCGGTCATGCGGGCTGGGCGGAGGGACAGCTCGAGGGCGAGATCGCCGAGGGCGGCTGGTGGGTCGTCGAGGGCAGTGACGAGGACGTGTTCAGCGACGATCCGCGCCCGCTGTGGTCGCGCGTGCTGCGCCGGCAGCCGCCACCGCTGAACCTGGTGTCCACCTACCCCGCCGACCCGCTGCTGAACTGACGCCGCGGTACGGTCCGCTGCGTGGATCTGGCCGACGGCACCGCGAACCTGGTCTTCGCGGCGGACAACGCCGACGTGCTCCCGGCCCTGCCCGACGGCGCATTTCGGCTGATCTACCTGGACCCGCCGTTCAACACCGGCCGAGCGCAGGTCCGCAACAGCATGCGCACGATCCGCTCCGAGACCGGCAATCGAGTCGGCTTCCACGGCCTGACCTACGAGAACGTCCGGGGCAAGATCACCGCCTACGACGACGCGTTCGACGACTACTGGGGGTACCTCGAACCGCGGCTGGAGCAGGCCTGGCGGCTGCTCGCCGACGACGGGACGCTCTACCTGCACCTGGACTACCGCGAGGTGCACTACGCGAAGGTGCTGCTCGACGCGCTGTTCGGCCGTGAGTGCTTCCTGAACGAGATCATCTGGGCGTACGACTACGGCGGGCGCACCAAGCGGCGCTGGCCGCCCAAGCACGACAACGTCCTGGTGTACGTGAAGGATCCGGACGGGTACTACTTCGACGCGGCCGCGGTCGATCGCGAGCCGTACATGGCGCCCGGCTTGGTGAGTCCGGAGAAGGTCGCGCTGGGCAAGCTGCCGACGGACGTGTGGTGGCACACCATCGTCTCGCCGACCGGCCGCGAGAAGACCGGCTACCCGACCCAGAAGCCCGAGGGCGTGCTGCGGCGGATGGTCCAGGCGAGTACCCGCCCGGGCGACTGGGTTCTCGACTTCTTCGCCGGCAGCGGCACCCTGGGCGCGGTGGCGCGCGCGTCCGGCCGTCGGTTCGTGCTCGTCGACAGCAACCCCGAAGCGGTCGTCGTCATGCGCACGCGGCTGGGTACCGACGGCGTCGAGTTTCG
Source organism: Jatrophihabitantaceae bacterium (assembly GCA_050742975.1). Classification (GTDB taxonomy): domain Bacteria; phylum Actinomycetota; class Actinomycetes; order Mycobacteriales; family Jatrophihabitantaceae; genus JBDTGE01. Next base: position 429 of record JBOGDQ010000142.1, on the reverse strand, counting down.
TTAGCCTCGACGGACGATGCCCGGGACGTCCGCTCGCACCTGCGCAAGGTAGCCGGCCGGGTCGGCGTGGGCCGCGGCGGCATCGTTGAGCGCCGACATGGCCCCTCGCGCGGGATCCTCGTCTGCCGCACCGAGGACGGCGCCGAGCGCAGCAGCGGCCGGATCGAGCGTGTGGGCCGGCCGGGATTCCGGGCTGGTGACCAGTATCGCGCTCACGACGCTCGGTCCCGGGAACAGCGTCCGCGTCACGCGTTCGCGGTCGTCGAACGGCGCCGGTAGCGGCTCGCCGCGATCGAGCGCGCGCAGCGCGGGAGCCCAGTCCAACGCTGCGTCCGCGGCTCGACCGCACGCGTCGCGCGCGGTCCATCGGGCGATTGCGCGCTGGCCAGCCGGATCGAGGGCCGCGATCAGCTCGGCCAACTCCCGGTC
>JBOGDQ010000141.1:0-9731 GCA_050742975.1 Jatrophihabitantaceae bacterium | reverse complement strand
CCCGCGTTCAGCACGTCCGTGACGTAGGGCCCGTCCGGTGGGCTGGCGCTGGTCGGCGTTGTCACGGTCAAGCTGTTGCTCGTCGCGCTGTTGCCGTCCGGATCGGTTGCTTTGATCTTGTAGGTGTACGTCGTTCCCGGCGATGCCGAGGTGTCGATATAGCCAAGCATCGGCAGGTTCCAGAACTCGGACGCGGCGGCGGCGGTGTACACGGTCTAGCCGTCACGGATGACACTGTAGGCGAGATTCAGGTCGTCACGATCCCAGTTGGATTGCCACGAGAGCCGGACCGATGTGCTCGACCGAGCGACGCCGCTGGCAGCCCATGACGCGCCGCTCAGCTGCGGCCCTTGCTTCTTCGGCGCGATGGAGGGCACGGCGAAGCGGACCAGGCCCTGCTGCGCCTGATTGTTGACCTTCGGGAACTCCCCACCTTCGACGAGATACTGCCCGTTGCCCGTCACTGTCCAAGTTGCCTGGGACTGACCGGTGTACGTGCCCGCAGTAAAATCCGGAAACCAGTCGACGATCGATGGGGCCGGCTGACCGTAGAAGTCCGTCGTCGAAGAGTCCGGGTTTCCCTCGTTGTCGTGTCCGAGGGTGCCGCCTGGCTGCGACGTGAACGCCAGCGAGTGGCGGATGGTTCGCGGGTTGGTGTCGTGCCATCCACCAAGCGTGTAGCACGCGTGCATGTGGCCGGCGTTGTAGGCCACACCATTCATCGCGAAGATGTCGTACTCGTCGCCCCAGCAGTTCTCGATCCAGTTGATCGCTCCCGAGTCGGGGTCAGCGGAGAAGCTGCCTTCTAGCGTTGCGGATGGGGAGCCGTACGCCCAGGCCGTTCCGTATATGAAGGTCCCATCTGTCGAAAGACTCGAGACAACGGCGCCAGGTGAAGAATCCTGGACGACATTGGTGGCGGCCCATGGCAGCGGGGCCCCCGTGGCGGGGTCGAGGGCAGCAAGCCCGTGATAAGTCGCGCCACCGATGCTGTTGAAAGCACCAGCCACGATCATCTTCGAACCATCAGGCGTCAAAACCATCGACTGGACGCCGTCGTCGGCGGTCGGGTTCCAACTCAGTAGCGCCCCAGTGCCGGCAGTAAAGGCCGCCAACCGCGTCCGAGCCACGCTGCTGCTTTTGCTGAATGCACCACCCACATAGACGGTCGCGTTCGTAGCGACGATCGCGTTGACCACCGAGTCGACGGATGGCGCGAAAGAGTTGATCAATGCTCCGGTGCTGGCGTCGAATGCGGCGATGCGATTGCGGGTAACGCCGTTGACGGAGGTGAACTGACCGCCCACGTACACGCGCGAGCCGTCAGGAGAGACCGTGACCACCTTGACCTGCGCGTTGAAGCTCGGCGCGATCGACGAGACCAGCGCACCCGTGTTGATGTTGTAGACGAGCAGGTTGTTGCGGGTCACCTCGTTCGACCCCAGCGGTGATCCAGCGGGGCGCGCCGCCGAGAACGAACCGCCAACCCACACGTTGTTTCCGGCGATCGCCTGCGACCAGGCGACACCGTTCATCTGCGCGGTCGGCAGGGCGTCGGCTGTTACACCGGTGCTCGTCCGCTGCTGTACCGGCGGCAGGACCGACGGGACATCCGCAGCCGCGGAAGGCGCGAAGTACGCCAGCGGTGCGAGCGCGAGCAGGGTCAGCGCCGCGGTTGCCGTAGCGATCCCGTTGCGGTGTCGCCGGCCTAACGACGATCGTTCGCCGCGCCTCCGCCACGCGGCGAGCACAGCGAAGCATACGGACAGCAAAGCAGAAGCTGACCTCATGGAATCCCCCGATTTCCCCCGTCGAACACGCGTCGCCGCGAATCCTAAACGGAATCCTAACGTACGCGTGGCCGAAGACACCAGTAGTAGTCTTTTGAAGCTATCCTTTCGACCATTTTCAGCTAACACCCATGGTTGGCTGTGTCCCATTTAGACCAAATAGTCACCGATCAGGAAATACCGCCCTTGAAGAGCACGACAGAAGACGAGCCGGAGTAGCTGAACTCGATCAGAACGTCACGCCGATCGGCGGTCGCGATCGTGAAGGTGTAGACGCCGCTGATCGTCTTCTGCGGCCCGATCGAGGACGGCAGCGGCTGCGTCTGCGATCCGGCCAGCTCGACCGCCGGCGTTCGCTTGCTGCCGTAATAGAGGTTCATCACTGCTACTAGCGCAAGCGTCCGGTTCGTACCGTTGTGCAGGGCGACGGTGATGGCAACTGCCGGTCCGGCGATTTCGCCGGGACCGTCCGCCTTCCCGGAAACCGAGTTGATGCTGGTCAGGCGCGCAGTCACGCTGCCACCGAAGGACGCGGGACTATCCAGGGGCACGGCGGGATGCGTAGCGATGGAGTGTGTCGGCACGATGCGTGTCGGACGAGGGGTTGACTTGCTGGCGGTCCTAGAGCCGGTCCCGCTCGAGGATGCGGGCACAGACCCTGATGCCGATGTCGATGCCCCTGCGGATTGAGAGGCCGTGTGACCAGGTTTCTTGCCCGGCGCGGCGGTGCACCCGGCCAGGAGCATCCCCATTGCGAGCACCGCACCGCCATACCTCAAGATCCGCATTTCGAGTCTGCCCTCTCCCGCCTGAGGCTGTCCGCGTCGCCCTTTGACACCGACGCCCATGCCAAAGTGCTTGCAAGGGTAACCGCATCCGTGCGCTGCAACATCTGCGGTTGTTGACGTAGGAGCGGCATGCTCATTCTCCGGGAACTGCCGCCGAGGCAGCCGAGACAGCGGCGGCGATTTCAGCGCGATACTGCACGACGCTGAAGCGCTTCTCGGCCTCGTCACGGGCGGCGCCCGCTACCTGTGCCGCCCACGCCGGCTCGTCGAGGAACCGCGCGACGGCCTGGGCGATTGCGCCGGCGTCGCCGACGGGGACTAGCACTCCCGTCCGGCCGTCATCGATCATCTCCGCCAGTCCTTGAACGTTCGAGGCAACGAGCGGCCGCCGCGCGAGCATTGCCTCGGCCGCGGCGTTGCCGAAGGACTCGCCCAGCGACGGAGCGAGAACCACGTTGGCGCTGGCTAGAAGCGGCGCGGTTGGGCTGACGTATCCCAGGAACCGTACGGCGTCGCCCAGCTCGGGTGCGCGGGCCTGCGTACGCAGTTGACGCGCGAACCATTCATAGCCGGGATAGACGTCCCCTGCGATATGCAGTTCGACGTCTCGGCCGGCGCGCCGAAGCTGAGCCACCGCGTCGATGGCCACCTCGACACCCTTTCGCGGCGACAACCGAGAGACGAGCACGAGACGTCCGGGCCGTGCTCGGTCGAGCGGCTCGTATCCCGGGTCGGGCAGCCCGTTGGGCACGGTCACGATGCGCGGCGCGAGCGCAGGGACCGAGTCGGTCAGCACTCGGCGCGTGGTATCGCTGTTGGCGATCACCGTCGTTGCGATCTTCAGCGGCGTGTACAGGAGCCGGCGGACGAGCGGTGCGGAGAGCTCCTCGGCCTCGTGGACGTGAACGAGTAGCGGAACATGGGCAAGCCGTGCTGCCATCGCCCACCACGGCAACGTCACCGTGTTGACGAAGACGACGTCCGGGCGCGCCGAGTGAATGCGCCGGGTGAGGCGCACGACGTCGCGCGGCGTTCGCAGCAGGGCTAGCAGTAGGGGCCATGGGCGGAGCAATGCCTTACGCAGCACCGGGAACGGCTCGATCCGCACTTGCGCGTACTTAACGAGGTCCACCAGCGGGCCGGTGCCCGGTAGACAAAGGGTGACGTCCCAGCCTGCGTCGCTCAGCGCATTGAGCGACTCCACCATCTGCAGGTCCGACCCGTACACGTCGGCCGAGGGATGTGCTACCAGAATGCGCGGCATCGCGTTCCCCCTCACCAGAACCGTCCAGTCTCTTTGAGTCAGTATCGGCACGCCGACCCAGCGGAGCGACGCAGGGCGAGCACAGAGGGCGGTTGCCGCAACGACGCGGCACAGGTCCGTCCGCAACCCGAGCTCGCGTGGGCGGCAATCTCAGACGTGCCAAGTGGACGCAGATGGGCTTGAGATCTCAGAGCGGCCGAGACCGTTGCGGCGGCCGGAGGGGCCTCCGCCGACACCGCTCCGCCGGCGAGACTTGATCGTCGCGAGCTTGACGCACAACGCCTCGTAACGAGTGGCGATGTCGTCCCAGTCGTACCGGTAGGCGGATCGCTGAGCTTGCAGTCCACGCTCTCGCGTTTCGGCCGGCGAAGCCTCGGCAAGCTCGATCTCGCGTGCGACGTCCTCGGGCGTGCTGAAGTACCGACCCGTGTCGAGCAGAACCTCCTTGTTGAAGTTCACGTCGAACGCCGTCGTCGCCGCACCGGCACCGATGGCGCGAAGCAGCGACGGGTTGGTGCCACCCACCGAGTGGCCGTGCAGGTAGGTCATCGAGTTCGCGTACAGCTGATCGAGCAGGTCCTGGTCCCACACGCCGCCGAGGAAGCGCACCCGCTCGTCCGCCAGTCCGTGCACCCGCGCTGTGTACTCGTCGGCGTACGGCGCGGATCCGACGACGATCAAAGGGTGCTTCGCGTTGCTGCGCCGATAGCCGTCGACGATCACGTCGACGTGGTTCTCCGGCTCGAAGCGAGCGACGACGAGGTGGTACTGCTGCGGCTCGACGCCGACCTCGGCCAGCAGCCCGGGCCGGTCATCGGTAACGATGGGCGCGCCGTAGGCGATCAACTCGGTGTCGGCCCCGAACTCGAACGCGTAGTAGTCCGCAATGCCCCGGGCATCGGCGATCAACGCGTCCGACCAGCGAACGGCCATCGACTCGGCCAGCCGGTAGTACCTCCTCCCGGCGCCCTGCCACTTCGAGCGCTTCCATTCGAGGCCGTCGACGTGGGTGGCAACCGGGATACCACGAGCGCGCAACACCGGGACGAACGGCGCGTTGGCGGAGTTGAACACGATCGCCGCGTCGACGGGGTGCCGCATCAGATGCGCGACCGATGCGGCCGTGTGGCTCAACGTCTCGAGTGATTTCTTGCGCATGGCCGGCAGGTGGACCAGCTTCATGCCCTCGTACTCGGTCGGCGGCGGCTCGGACGACTCGGTCTTGCGGCAGTAGACGACGACCTCGTGTCCGGCCTTGACGAGCCGAAGACCGACCTGTTCGACGGCGGTCTCGAAGCCGCCGTACCGGGCCGGCACCCCCCGTGTGCCCACGAGTGCAACACGCATGACTCCCCCGAATCCCCGATTACCGCCATCGCCCTCCCGATGCCGGTCAGTACGCCCCTGTTGCTCCGAACACCGCCTTCGCTGTCTTGAGCAGCACGAACATGTCCAGCGCCAGCGACCAGTCCTCGACGTAGCGAAGGTCGAGCCGGATCGACTCCTCCCACGACAGGTCGCTGCGCCCGCTGATCTGCCACAGGCCCGTGATGCCGGGCTTGACGAGCAGCCGGCGGCGCACCGCGTACCCGTACTGCGCCACCTCGGTCGGCAGCGGCGGCCGCGGACCGACCAGCGACATCGAGCCGAGGAACACGTTGATCAGCTGCGGCAGCTCGTCCAGCGAGTAGCGCCGCAGCCAGCGCCCGACGGGCGTGATGCGCGGGTCGTTGCGAATCTTGAACAGCAGCCCGTCGGCCGCTTCGTTCTGACTCTGCAACTCGCTGATCCGGCGCTCCGCACCGACGTACATCGAGCGGAATTTGATCATCCGGAACGCCTTGCCGTCACGGCCGACCCGCGTCTGCCGGAAGAACGGCGAGCCCTTGCTGGTGCAGCAGACCAGCGCGGCCAGCACGAGCAGGATCGGGGATGCCAGCAGCAGGCCGAGACCTGCCACCGCGCGGTCGAACGTCCCCTTGACCACGCGCCGGAAGCCCGAGAGCTCCGGCTCCTCGATGTGCAGCAGCGGCAGGCCGGCGACCGGCTGCACGTGCAGCCGACGTCCGCCGAACTCGGCCAGGCCCGGCGAAACGACCAGGTCAGTATTGGTGCCCTCCAGCTGCCACGAGATCCACCGCAGCTTCTCGGCGCTGATCTCCCCGGACAGCACGGCCACCGACTGCGCTCCGTTCGTCCGGACGGCGTCGACGATCGAGTCGACGTCGCCGACGACGGGAACGCCCAGCGCCGCCAGTTCGCGCTCGGCCTCCTGGCCCCGGACCGCGTCGTCAGGCAGGCATGCGCCCACGACGCGCAGTCCGGCGTGCCGGTCGCGGCGCAGCAGGGTGGCAAACTCGGCAACCGACGCGACCCCGCCGATCGCGATCACCGGCGTCATCGATGCTCCGCGACTGCGTCTCCGGTGCAGCCACTTTCGCGCCGCGTAGCGGCCGGTCAGGTCGAACAGCAGCGTCAGGAGCAGCGCCGGGAAGGCGAAGCCGCGTGCGACCTGAACGTTCGCTGCGTAGAACACGAACGCGGTGCAGACAGTCAGGTGCAGGAAGGCACGAAAGATCCGCTCGAACTCGGCGTTGCCCACACCGACAAGGCGCCGTTCGTAGGCACGATTACCGGCGACGGCGAGAGCCCACACCAGCGGAAGGAGAATGCCGAACGGCGCGTTCAGCCGCTCGGCGGCGGCCGGATTGCCGTCCCCGAACCGCAGGGCGAACGCGACCAGACTGGCCGCAGCAGCAGCCGACACATCGATCACGACGAGCAGCGCCTGGTACCTGCCCACCCAGAGCGTGTGCCGCGAGGCGGTGCCCGTCGCCGAGTCGCGCGTCAGCGGTGCCGGCTGATCGAGCATGCGCGAGGCGACGCTGACCGGCGCGGCGTCGGTGGTGCGGTTCGGTTCGGCCTGCACCGACGAATGCGACACGCCGCCGCGCACTCTGCTCGAGCGCTCGACGTCGATTCCCCCGTCGGTGGCCGAATGGCCACCCATGAACATGAATCCCCCGATTCATCGCCTGCCGGTCGATGGACTCCCCCAGCCCATCGCCGCAAGCGGCCTGCTCTTTATATCGTGTTCACACGCATCTGGGAAGCCACTTGGCGCCGGTACCTCGTGTCCGGCAGGCACTTCGCCCTATTTGCCGCACATGCAGGGGATCGGGCGTCGGCGATTCGTGCATCTGCGGACGAAGGCGACCACGGTCGGCGGCCCTACCTGGCCGTCCCCCGTGCCGGTGCCAGTTAGAGTGCGCCATGTGAAAGGGATCATCCTGGCCGGCGGCGCGGGCACCCGGCTGCATCCGGTCACGCAGGCGGTGAGCAAGCAGCTGCTGCCCGTCTATGACAAGCCGATGATCTACTACCCGATCTCGGTGCTGATGCTGGCCGGGATCAGCGACATCCTGGTGATCACCACGCCGCATGATCAGGACCAGTTCGTGCGCCTGCTCGGCGACGGCAGCCGGTGGGGCATCTCGCTCAGCTACGCGGTCCAGCCCTCGCCTGACGGCCTGGCGCAGGCGTTCCTGATCGGCGCCGGCCACATCGCCGGCGACAGCGCGGCGCTCGTCCTCGGTGACAACATCTTCTTCGGCCACGGCATCGGCGGCAAGCTGGTCGAGGCGGTCGCGCAGGTCGACGGGAACGGTGGCTGCATGCTGTTCGGCTACCGTGTCAGCGACCCGGAGCGGTACGGCATCGCCGTCGTGGATGCTGGCGGGACGCTGATCGACATCGAGGAGAAGCCGGACAAGCCGCGCTCCAATCTCGCGGTCACGGGCCTGTACTTCTATGACAGCCAGGTCGTCGACATCGCCGGCTCGCTCAGCCCGTCCGAGCGCGGGGAGCTGGAGATCACCGATCTCAACCGCGTCTACCTGCAGCGACAGCAGGCCCGCCTGGTGGATCTGGGTCGCGGCACCGCGTGGCTGGACACCGGCACGCAGGACTCGCTGATCGATGCGGGCCAGTTCGTGCAGGTGCTGCAGCGCAGGCAGGGCATCACCATCGCGTGCCTGGAGGAGATCGCGATGCGTCGCGGGCTGATCACGCCCGAGCAGGCGCTGGCGTTGGGCGAGGCGATGGGCAAGTCCGGCTACGGCGCCTACGTGCGTCAGACGGCTACCGACTTCGACACCGAGACCGGGTACCTGATGTGAGCACGCAGGTCAGCCCGCTGGCCGCGAGCAGTACCGCGATCGAGGGCCTGTGGCGCATCGAGAGCAAGGCCGTCACCGACGAGCGGGGCACGGTCCGCGAGCTGTTCCGCACCTCCGGGTACGCCGAGCTGGATATCCGCGTCCCCGAGCGGTGGAGCCAGATCAACCTGACCTGGACGCGGCGCGGCGCGATCCGCGGCCTGCACGGTGAGGCGATGACGAAGCTGGTGGGGGTGGCGCACGGCGAGGCGTTCGCGGCCTACCTCGATGCTCGCCGGGACTCCCCGACACGGGGCATCGTGGTGACGACGACGTTGACCGTCGGCGAACAGATGCTGGTCCCGCCCGGCGTATGCAACGGCTTCCAGTCGATCTCCGAGGGCGGCTGCCAGTACCTGTACTGCTTCGACGCGGAGTGGGTTCCGGGCATGGCCGGCGTCGCCGTCACCCCGCTCGACCCAGACCTGCACATTGCCTGGCCGATCGAGCCCGACCCGCCGAACCTCGCTCTGATCTCGGCGAAGGACCGTTCGGCACCCCGCTTCGCCGGCCTCGCCTCGTAGCCGTCTGCGAAACTCGGCTGATGCGCGTACTCGTCACCGGCGGTGCCGGCTTCATCGGCTCAAACTTCGTCCATCACACGCTCGAACACCGTCCGGGTGTGGAGGTGACCGTCCTGGATGCGCTGACCTACGCCGCGAGCGAGGCCAGCCTGGCGCCGGTGCGTGAGCGGATCCGGCTGGTGCACGGCGATGTCGCGGACGTGGCAGCGGTCGATGAGCTGGTGCGCGAGTCCGACGTGGTCGTGCACTTCGCCGCCGAGTCGCACAACGACAACTCGCTGCGCGACCCGTCCCCGTTCGTGCGCACCAACGTGGTCGGGACGTTCACGGTTCTGGAGGCGGTGCGCCGGCACGGGGTGCGGCTGCATCACGTTTCCACCGACGAGGTGTACGGCGACCTCGAGCTCGACGATCCGGCCAGGTTCACCCGCAGTACCCCGTACAACCCGTCCAGCCCGTACAGCGCGAGCAAGGCAGGTTCGGATCTGCTCGTCCGCGCGTGGGTGCGTTCGTTCGGGATCCACGCCACCATCTCCAACTGCTCGAACAACTACGGCCCGTACCAGCACATCGAGAAGTTCATCCCGCGCCAGATCACCAATATCCTCAGCGGTATCCGGCCCAAGCTGTACGGCGCAGGCGCGAACGTGCGCGACTGGATCCACGTCGATGACCACAACGCCGCCGTCTGGACGATCATCGATCGCGGCCGCGCCGGCCAGACCTACCTGATCGGCGCCGACGGCGAGCGCAGCAACCGCGACGTGCTTGCGCTGCTGCTGGAACTGACCGGTCAGCCGGCCGACGCGTACGACCGGGTGAGCGACCGGGCCGGGCACGACCTGCGCTACGCCATCGACGCCAGCGCGCTGCGGGCCGAGCTCGGCTGGACGCCCGTCTACACGGACCTGCGGGCCGGCCTGGCACAGACGATCGCCTGGTACGAGCAGCATCGCGACTGGTGGCAGCCGCACAAGCAGCAGGTGGAGGCGCGCTACGCCGAAAGCGGCCAATGACGCGGCGCTGGCTGATCACCGGCGCCGCTGGCCAACTCGGGCACCATCTGGCGGAGCGCCTGCACGCCGCCGGCGAGGACGTCACGGCGCTGACCCGCGCTGAACTCGACATCACCTCGGCGCAGGAGGTCG
>JBOGDQ010000140.1:0-26599 GCA_050742975.1 Jatrophihabitantaceae bacterium | reverse complement strand
CTGTGGCGGATCGCCGGCGGCGGCCTGACCCGCGCGAACCGGATCCTGCACCGGGCGCCCGACGCCGGCCTGGCCGCGCTGCACCGCTTCGTCCGCGAGGTCGCGGCAATCAAGCCACGGTCCCGGGACTGGCTGGCCGGGCTCGGGTTCGCGGGCATCAACTGGGTCGCCGACCTGGTCTGCCTCGTCGCGTCCTGCCACGCTGTCGGTGCCGGGCGGTCGACCCTCGTGCTCGTGATGGTCGCGTATGTCGCCGGGATGAGCGCCTCGAGCGTGTCCCTGCTGCCCGGCGGCTTCGGCGTCGTCGACGCGGCGATGATCCTGGCGCTGACCAGTGGCGGCGTGGGCACGGTGCCGGCGACCGCAGGCGTGCTGGTGTACCGCCTGATCAGCGTCGCCCTGGTCGTGCTGCTCGGCTGGCTGGTGTGGACCGTGTCCTGGGCCGCCGAGCGCAGGCGGGCGGCAGCCAGTGACGTGCGGGCCTATCTCTGAGACGCTCTAGCTCTGGCCGCGTTGACCCGGTGTCCGGAGGTGCTCGATGGGTGAGGACGTCGCACGGACCGAGTTCAGCGGCCGGGATCGTCAGCGCTACCGGGCCAAGGTGCGCCGCTGCCTGGACGTCCTGTCGCGGATGCTGACCGAGGCGAAGTTCGACTTCGACCGGCCGATGACCGGCGTGGAGATCGAGTTCAACCTCGTCGACGAGCACCAGGACCCGGCGATGCGCAACGCCGAGATCCTCAACGCCATCGCCAACGACGACTTCCAGACCGAGCTGGGCCAGTTCAACATCGAGATCAACGTGCAGCCGCGGACCCTGGCCGGCGACAGCGCCGAGCAGCTTGAGACCGACCTGCGCGCCAGCCTCAACGACGCCGAGAAGCGGTCGAACGACCTGGGCGCGCACATCGTGATGATCGGGATGCTGCCGACACTTACCCCCGAGCACCTCACGCACGACGCGCTCAGCGCCAACCCGCGGTACGCACTGATCAACGAGCAGGTGTTCGCAGCGCGTGGCGAGGACATGCATATCAGCATCGACGGCGTGCAGCGGCTGTCCACGCACGCCGACACCATCGCACCGGAGGCGGCCTGCACCAGCGTGCAGTTCCACTTGCAGGTCAGCCCGCAGCAGTACGCGCCGACCTGGAACGCGGCGCAGTGCATGGCCGGCGTCCAGCTCGCGCTGGGCGCGAACTCGCCGTTCCTGTTCGGCAAGGAACTCTGGCGCGAGACCCGCATCGCCCTGTTCGAGCAGGCGACGGACACCCGTCCGGAGGAGCTCAAGGCCCAGGGTGTGCGCCCGCGCGTCTGGTTCGGCGAGCGGTGGATCACCTCGATCTTCGACCAGTTCGAGGAGAACGTGCTGTACTTCCCCGCGCTGCTGCCGATCTGCGACGACGAGGATCCGGTCGACGTTCTGGACCGCGGCGACACCCCGAAGCTGGGCGAGCTGCGCATGCACAACGGCACCGTCTACCGCTGGAACCGGCCGGTGTACGACGTCTACCGCGGCAAGCCGCACCTGCGGGTCGAGAACCGGGTGCTGCCGGCCGGCCCCACCGTCGTCGACGTGCTGGCCAACGGCGCCTTCTACTACGGGCTGCTGCGGACGCTGTCGGAGGAGGACCGGCCGATCTGGACGCGCATGTCGTTCACCGCTGCCGAGGACAACTTCAACACCGGCGCGAAGCACGGCGTCAACGCGCACCTGTACTGGCCCGGCCTGGGCGAGGTGCCGGCGACCGAGCTCGTGCTGCGGCGACTGCTGCCGATGGCGCGGGCCGGACTGGACGCGTGGGGTGTGGACTCGGCCGTCAGCGACCGGCTGCTCGGCGTCATCGAAGCGCGCTGCATCACCCAGCTGAACGGCGCCGAGTGGCAGGCCAGGACGTTCCACGCGATCGACGACAGCCGGCAGCCGCTGGACCGGCGCGACTCGCTGCGCGAGATGCTGCGGCGCTACGTCGAGAACATGCACACCAACGAGCCGGTGCACACCTGGACGCCGGGCTAGCTCCGGACCGGCTCCTGATCTTCTGCGCCCCGCTGGTGATCTTCCTGCGCCTGGTAGCCCTGGTGACCGCTCGCGCAGGAAGATCGCGGCGGCCTCGGACCTCGCTGGTGATCTTCCTGCGCCTGGTAGCCCTCGTGACCGCTCGCGCAGGTGATCTTCCTGCACCTGGTAGCCCCGGTGACGCCAGCCGCAGGAAGATCCGCTACGAGCGAGCGGCTCAGGCCAGGCGCTTGCGCTCGTCGACCGCCCACGCGCCGAGCAGGCCCCGGTAGTGCGCGATGAACTCCTCGTGCTCGTGCGCCGGGAACGTGGACTGCACGGTGTCGACGAGCAGCCGGTCGAAGTCCGGTCCCTCGATCCACTCCAGGACGACGCCGTCGAGATGACCGAGCCGGCTCGCGCAGAAGTCGGCATAGCGCTCCACGTCGAAGTACGCATCGGCAAGCTCGCGGTATGACACCAGCTTGTCCTCGTACGACAGGTCGTCGCGGTCGGCGATGTCGAAGTAGCTGCGGGTGTCCAGGTCGTAGCGGGTCGAGCGCCCGGTCGCGGTGCAGAACACCGACCACCGCACCAGCGCCTTGATCGCCCACGGGAAGTAGTAGTGCAGGCTGGTGATCGCGACGTCCGGGCAGGCGTTGGCGTAGTCGATCGGGTACACCTCGCCACCGCGTATCAGCGTCTCGCACGAGTTGAACTCCCAGCGGAAGAATGCGTTCACCAGGCGGCCGATGGTCACCGCCTCCGTGCCGGTCTCGGCGTCCAGGAAGTCGTGCGCGATCGAGTAGCGCCCGTGCATCGGCTGGTCGGGGTCGAACTTCATCACCATCGTCTCGGCGCCGATGGACAGGCTGCGCGCAAACACCTCGTACCCGTCGACGGCCTTCTGCAGGTGCATCAGCCGCTGCCCCGACTGGTCATACGCGCGGTGCAGCTCGGCCCGGTTGCGGATGTGGCTGACCCCGACCCACGCTCCGCCGTCGTAAGGCTTCATGAACATGGGGTAGCCGATCCGGTCGGCGATCGTGTCCAGGTCGAACGGCTGGTTGTACTGGGCGGACGTGTACGCGTACTTGTCGTGGTCCAGCGGATTCTTGAAGGGGACGAGCACTGTCTCCGGGACCTTGAGGCCGAGCCGCATCATGGCGCAGTAGGCCGCGTGCTTCTCCATACTCTGGAAGGTGAACGGGCTGTTGAGCAGGTACACGTCGTCCATCAGCGCGACCTTCTTCAGCCACTCCCGTGGGTGGTAGTACCAGTACGCGAGCCGGTCGATCACCAGGTCGTAGCGGGGCTTGTAGCGCAGGTCGAACGGCTCGATGCTCACCCGCTCGACGTCGTAGCGGTGCTCGACGTCGTGCGCATCGGTCACCGCTCCGAGCCGCCGCACGATCGCCTCGAACGCGCGCGGCCAGTCGTCCTCGGTGCCAAGCAGCAAACCGATTAGATGCGTCGTCTCGGCCATCGGACGTCCTTTCAGCAGAACCGCGGCAGGTGGTGGGCGAACTGGGCTTGCCAGGACGGCCAGTCGTGCGGGACGTCGTAGCCCCACACGTCCAGCTCGTGCGGAATCTGTTTCTGGGCCAGGCGATCGGCGAAGGCGCGCGCGCTCGGCAGCGACTGCGTCGGGTCGACCTCCCACGCGCCCTGGCCGACGACCAGCAGCAGGCTCACCCGCGTCCGCAGCCAGTCCAGGTGCTCGCCGCCGAGGTGCGCGACGTAGTCCATCGGGTTGCTGAAGTAGGCCGCCTCGCCGCGTTCGCCCCAGCCGTTCCACGTGGACGGGTCGTAGTTGCCGGAGAAGCACAGGGCCAGCGGGAAGACGTCCGCGTGCCTGAGCGCGAGGTTCGCGGCGTGGTACGCGCCGAGGCTGCACCCGGCGGTGGCGATCTCCGCGATCTCGCCGCCGCAGTCCTCGGCGATGCGCGGGACGACGCGCGAGAGCACCCACTGCTCGTAGTCGTTGTGGCGGCGGGCGCGCTCCTCCAGCGGTACCGAGTGGTCCGACCAGGTCGCCGCATCGACGCTGTCGACGCAGTACAGCTTCACCCGCCCGGCGTCGATGAGGGAGGCGACAGCGCCGACCATCCCGTTGTTCTCGAAGTCCCACGCCCGGCCCTGCTCGGACGGGAACACCAGAACCGGACGGCCGTAGTGGCCGTACGCGATCAGCGTCGTGGCCGGCCCCAGCGCGTCGATGCCCAACTCCTCACGCCGCATGGCCGATCACCCTCCGCAGCAGGCGGGTCAGGGTCGGGTCCAGCGCGTCCCGCCACGCGACGTAGTTGTGCGCATCCCGGTACTCGTCCAGCGTCACCTCGTACCCGAGCCGGTCCAGGGCGGCGGCCATCGCGCGGTTGTTGGCCAGGTTCTCCTCGACGACCCCGCACGTCATCGCCACCGGGACCGGGTGCGGGTCGGTGATCGCCTGCGCCACATCGGCGACGAAGCGCGTCACCGGCTCGAAACGCGAGAAGCGCTCCTCCTGCGGGTCCAGTTCGGGCGTGAAGAAGCTGCCGGACTGCAGGAACAGCGCGTCGAAGTCGCCGGGGAACAGGCGGTGCGCGTGCAGCACGGCCAGCGCGCCGAGACTGACGCCCAACCCGATCCGGACCGTCGTCGGCGCGACCAGTGCAGGGATCACCTGATCGCACAGCGCGCGGGCGTACGACGGATCGGCGCCGTACCAGCGGTTGCGATCGCCCGGTGCCAGGAGCGCGATGCGCAACGCCGGCAGTGCGTCTGCTCTCACGGACGCGGTCAGGTACTGCGTCAGCGCACCGAGTCGCGCATACTCCGGGCCATCATGTGCCACCAGCAAGGGGGCGGGCTCGGACTCCCCCAGCTCGCCGATCGTCCACAGCTCCCCGCCCACCGTGTCGACCAGCGACTCGCTGACCACCTCGATGGGCACGCCGCTCGCCGGCGCGGCGGGCAGCGTGAGCCAACGGGGAGCGTCGTACTCGGGGAACTCCAGCACGGACTTGTCGCCGAACGCGCCCGGAGCCCGCACCGGGTTGGTCGGATCGGTCACGGTCTCGCGGTGCTCGTTGTGGTCCTCGACCTCGAACAGGTACTCCATCCGGTCGACGGCCGGACGCGGCAGCGCCAGCTGCCATTGCCTTGCGCGATAGGCGAAGTCGAGGTATTCGCCCGGGACGCCGACCTGCTGGGCGAGCCGGACCGACTGCAGCCGGCGGTGCGGATCGGACAGGCGGAACGTCACGCCGTCGGCATCGGCCACGGTGCGGTCCGTGCCGCCCGCGACCTGCGTCGAACGCATCATCCGCAGACCCTAACGCCGTTGCGCACAGCGCCACAGCTCCCGCGATGGCGATCAGCGGGCGCCGACGAGAACCGCCAACCGGTTGACGAGCTCGGCAACCTGCGTCACCAGCGCACCCGGCAGCTCATCGACGGCCCCGCTGTTCAGCGCGTGGACCATCGTCACGACGTCCGTTCCGGCCACTGCCCGATGCAGTGCCATCGCAGCCGGCACGACAGCCAGGCGCGCCTGCTCGACAGGCTCGAGGCGTTGCCACACCCGTTCCCAGACCCGCGTGGCACCGTTCGGAACGACGGCGGGCAGGGCCTGGGTCGGTCCGGCCGGCCGGCCATCGGTCGGCGCGTCGGACGGCCAGTAGCCGGTCGACAGGAGCGTGGCCACGAGCAGGCCGCCGACCAGCGTGGTGTGGTAGACGGTGCCCAGCACCCGGCGCCGGGTCTCGGCCACCGACTCCGCCGAGGCCGCTTCCGGGAGTCCTGGTCCCGGGACGAAGCCGAAGTAGCGCCAGGTGTCGCTGAGTACCCGAAGCCCGAACCGCTGGAGGTCCGACCACGGCGTGCGAAGCAGCGCCGGGGCCATCAGCAGCTCGCCGAGCAGATCCAGGTCATCCTCGTCCAATGCCTTCAGCACAAGGGCATCGGCCAGCTCCGAGAGCCAGCGGAGGTCCGCCCACTCCGGCAGGGCGCAGCGGCCGAAGTCGGTCGCGTAGGGCAGTGCATGGCTGAACGCGTACGCGTCCTCGATGCTCGTACCGACGAGGTCCACACCCTTCGCGATAGGCGACAGGGCCAGGGCCGGATGGTCCAGCTCCGCGTCGTCGAGCAGCAGGTGCCGGATCCACGCGATGTCGAGCAGCCGGTACGGTGCCCGCTCGCACGCGCCGGCGGCCGTTGCACTCAGCGCGGCACGGGCCAGCTCGTCGAATCCGTCGTCGGTGCAGCCGATCTGCTGCAGGCAGCCGTGTGCCAGCAGATGTGCGCTGGCGCGCGACGGGCGCATCGCAACCAGGTTTCGCACACCCCCCGATCGTGCGATGCTCGCGATGCGCCCGCCGAGCGCCGTGATGCGCACGCGGTCCGAGTGCTCGAGCATGACGCGGTCCGCGAGTCGCAGGAGCATGGCCACCTCGGCGACCTCCTTGGTGAAGTCGGCCTGGTCGACTACGGCCAGGCCGGGCTCCACGACGTGCTCGATCAGCAACTCAGCCACGTCGAGCGCCGAACGCACGAGGTCGAACGCGAGGTCAGGTGCGAGATCGCGCGCGTGTCCGGGCGAGGCGTCCGGTGCCGCGCCTTCCCCGGACACGCGGACGGTCATCGCTGCTGCACGCGCTCGATCGCGAAACCGAGCTGCTCGACCTCGGCCGCCACGCTGACGATGTCACCGAGTTGCGGCCCGATGTGCATGGTGAAGCGGTAGCAGATCTCGCCCGGCTCGAGGATGACCCCGACGTCCTTGAGCGCGCCCCGCACCTCCTCGGCACGGCTGATCAGCACGTCGAGATTGATCGCGCCGACCTTCTCCAACGCCTTCAACGTCTCGACCGAACGCTCGCTGGTCACGGACATGTTCGCCTCCCTGATCGGGCGAGTGGCCGCCGGCCTCGCTGGTCGGACGTCGTGCTCTTCTCGCCGCCGATCAGGAGTGGTATCGGCCTCGGGGTGATACCGGCCGAGTTTGATCAGACCGCCTAGCGGGCAGACGATTGACGTCCGGCGCGACAATCGGCACCGACCGGACTGGGAGTCAGGTATGACGCGCACTCAGGACGAGGCGAGGGCGGACAGCGCAGGGGCGGCCGGCCACGGCAGCGAGCAGCGGGCCCGCCAGATCGCCGAGGAGGCGCGCGAGAGCGGTTGGGACAAGCCGAGCTTCGGCAAGGAACTGTTCCTCGGCCGGTTTCGCCTCGACCTGATCCATCCACACCCACGCCCGGACCGCGACAGCCGCGACGCGGGCGAGCAGTTCCTGGTCGCGCTGGAGCAGTTCTGCACCGAGCACGTCGACGGCGCACAGATCGAACGGGACGCGAAGGTGCCCGACGACGTCATCCGCGGACTGGCGGCGATCGGTGCGTTCGGGATGAAGATCGACTGCGAGTACGGCGGGCTCGGGCTGTCGCAGCGGTACTACAACAAGGCCTTGATGCTGGCCGGTTCGGCCAACCCGTCGCTCGGCGCGCTGCTGTCCGCGCACCAGTCGATCGGCGTCCCGGAGCCGCTGAAGCTGTTCGGCACCGCCGAGCAGAAGCAGACGTTCCTGCCCCGCTGCGCTCGCGGTGAGATCAGCGCGTTCCTGCTCACCGAACCGGACGTGGGCAGCGACCCGGCCCGCCTGCACAGCACCGCGACACCGACTGCTGATGGTTCGGAGTACCTGCTGGACGGCGTCAAGCTCTGGACGACCAACGGGGTGATCGCGAACCTGCTCGTCGTCATGGCCGCAGTCCCGAAGAGCAGTGGGGGTACCCCCGGCAGTAAGGGCGTAGCCGCCGGGGCAGGGCACCAGGGCGGGATCACCGCGTTCGTGGTCGAGGCCGACTCGGACGGGATCACGGTCGAGAACCGCAATGCGTTCATGGGGCTGCGCGGCATCGAGAACGGCGTCACCCGCTTCCATCAGGTACGGGTGCCGGCCGCCAACCGGATCGGGGCCGAGGGCGAGGGGCTCAAGATCGCCCTGACGACGCTGAACACCGGGCGGCTGTCCCTGCCGGCCATGTGTGCGGGCGCGAGCAAGTGGTGTGTCAAGATCGCGCGGGAGTGGTCCGCCGAGCGCGTCCAGTGGGGCAAGCCGGTGGGTGAGCACGACGCGGTGTCCGGCAAGATCGCGTTCATGGCCGCGACCGCCTTCGCACTCGAGGCCGTCCTCGATCTGTCCAGCGACCTGGCCGACGCCGGCGAGCACGACATCCGCATCGAGGCCGCGCTGGCCAAGCTGTACGGATCGGAGATGGCGTGGCTGGTCGCCGACGAACTGGTTCAGATCCGCGGCGGGCGTGGTTACGAGACGGCTGCCTCGCTGGCCGCCCGCGGGGAGCGGGGCGTCCCGGCCGAACAGGTCCTGCGAGACACCCGGATCAACCGGATCTTCGAGGGCTCGACCGAGATCATGCACCTGATGATCGCCCGCGAGGCGGTGGACGCGCACCTGTCGGTCGCGCAGGACATCATCAATCCGCAGGCGGACCTCAAGCGCAAGGCCCGGGCCGGCGCGAAGGCCGGTGCGTTCTATGCGAAGTGGCTGCCGACCCTGGTCACGGGGCGTGGGCAGCTGCCCACCGGCTACGCGGAGTTCGGCGAGCTGGCCGAGCACCTGCGCTACGTCGAGCGTGGCGCACGGCGGCTAGCTCGGCAGACCTTCTACGGCATGACGCGGTGGCAGGCCAAGCTCGAGCACCACCAGCGGTTCCTCGCGCGGCTGGTCGACATCGGAGCGGAGCTGTTCGCGATGAGCGCGGCCTGCTCGCGGGCGCAGATGATTCGCGCCGACGATCCCGGGCACGGCGATGGCGCGGCACAACTCGCCGACGCGTTCTGCCGGCAGGCCCGGCTGCGGGCCGACGCGCTGTTCCGCGCGCTGTGGACGAACTCCGACGACACGGATCGGACGCTTTCCGCCGCGGTGCTGTCGGGCGAGCAGCGCTGGCTGGAGGACGGCGTGCTCGATCCGTCGCTGCCGGGCCGGTGGATCGCGGCGGCCGAGCCCGGCCCCTCCGCGCACGAGAACCTGCACCGGACCGTCACCTGATCCGGCGTCAGGTGCGAGCGGCCGCGACCAGCAGGCGGGTGACCTCCTCGTCGCTGGTCGCGGCAAAGTCCAGGTAGCCCTGGCCCACCGCGAGGAACGGCCGCGGCGTCCAGCCGCAGACCAGCTCGTCGACGAGCGGCCGCAACGCGGCACACGTGCGTGTCGCGGCGACCGGAACCGCCACCACCAGCCGGCTCGGCCCGCGGTTGCGGACGGCGGCGATGGCCGCGCGCATCGTCGCGCCGGTCGCCAGACCGTCGTCGATCAGCAGCACCGTCCGTCCGTCGATCGCGACGGGCGGGCGGCCGCCCCGGTACGCGCCCTCACGTCGGCGCAGCTCGGCCAGTTCGCGCCCGTACACGTCCGCGAACTCCTCCTCCGGTACCTGCGATTCGTGCAGCACGTCCTCGTTGCGGACGGTCTCGACGCGCTCACCCACACCCGCGATCGCGCCCATGGCCAGCTCGGCGTGACCCGGCAGCCCCAGCTTGCGCACCACCAGGACGTCCAGCGCCGCGCCCAGCGCCTGCGCCACGACCGCGGCGACGGGCACGCCACCACGTGGCAGCGCCAGGACCACCGCGCCGCTGTCGGCGTACTGTCCCAGGTGCTCGGTGAGCGCCTGGCCGGCCTCGGTCCGGTCGGCGTAGGGCTCGGCTCGCCGTCCGATCATGCCCCGACCGTGGCACCTATCGGCGCGTTCATGCGGTGGCAGCCAGCGTGGCGCGGGCCAGAGCCGTGGCCAGGTGCAGCCGCGCCGCGCCGCGCGTCGGGCAGATCAGGAAGATCGCGACCCAGGTGTTCATCGTCGCCGTCTCGAAGGTCAGGTTGCCGGGAACCCACTCGGCCTCCACGCCGATGCCACTGACCGGGACCGGGTTGAGCGCCGGTTGGTTGCTCCACATGCTGTTCTGCCCGGTCTCGACCGTCCACCGCTGAAAGGCCGTGAACGCCTGCGGTTCGGTGTTGATGATCGACGTCACCCGGGTGCAGGCGGACGGGTCGGCGGCGCGGTCCTGATAGCTGCACGTGAGCTCGTGCGTCGAGCCCCGGCTGCCGACGGTGATCGACCCGTGCTCGTCCGCTCGGGACAGGATCACGCGCAGGGCGGCCGGGCAGCTGGTCGGGGCTGCGATGACCGGCACGGCGCTGGTCGTCGCCGGGCCGGGGATGGGGATGCCATCGACGACGTCGCTGCTCGTCGTGGTCGTATGCGCGGGACGGTGCGAGTTCGACGAGCAGCCGACCAGCAGGACGATCGCGATGATCGCTACCAGCAGCCGCTTCATCCGTCCAGTATTCCGCCGCGGGCCGACAACGGAGCTCGGGTTGTGAAACGGGGGCGATCACACAGGTAGCGCGGCGCCGTTGACGAGCGCGGCCCGCGGGGAGGCCAGGTACAGGTAGGACCGCGCGAGGTCGGCGATCTTGGGCCAGCTCGCGTGGTCGGCGTCGGGCATGCCAGCCCGGTTGGCGGGGGTGTCGATGATCGACGGTACGACGGCGTTCACGGTGATCGCGCTGCCGGCGACCTCCTCGGCCGCCATCCGCACCAGGCGCAGGACGCCCAGCTTGCTGACCGAGTACGCGAAGCCGGACCCGCTGGGGACGGTCGCGGCACGGCTCGCGGTGTGCACGATCCGCCCGGCACCGACCGGCTGCATCACGCGCAGCGCGTGCTTGGTGAGCACAGCCGCGGTAACCAGGTTCAGCGTGAGCTGCCGCGTCAGTTCGTCGACGTCGAGGGAGGCGATCGGCGTGTGCGGCGCGAACCCGCCCACCGTGTTGATCACCGCCCACGGTGCTCCGGGGCCGTCGAGCGGTCCGTCCAACAGCGCGTCGAACAGCGCGCCGACCCGGGCGTCGTCGGTGAGGTCGGCGCTCTCGTACCGCACTCCGTCGACGTGTGCGCGGACGTCGGGCGCGGCCCGGTCGACGCCGATGACCCGCGCGCCGGCGTCGGCGAACGCAGCCGCCAGTCCGGAGCCGAGCGCACCGCTGGTGCCGGTCACCAGGACCGTCCGTCCGGTGTACTCGCTCATGATCGTCTCCCGTGCTCGGTGTGTCCCGGTTCGGATGCCGGCGCGGTTGGCGGGCTCCCGCTAGCCATCCGGAGCTGCATGCTATGCCGAGACCTGGTCGAGCCGGGCCGCGCGGAGATCTTGGTGCAGTTCGGACAGGGTGGCAGCGTAGTCGCACCAAGATCGTGGCTGAGCGCGTTCACGTGAACGCGACGCCGCCTCTCGACCCGTCGTCGTAGCGCGGTTTGGCAGACTGTGGTCGGCGTGACGTGCTGACGACAGTGAGGGGTGGCCGTGACCGGCTCGGTGAAGGCTGCGCATCCCGAGCCGACCCTGCTGTACGTGATGAAGCAGGTCGAGCTCGCCGTGCGCTCACACCTCGACGACGTGTTCCGACCGATCGGGATGACGGCGCTGCAGTACACGGCGCTCACCGTGCTCGAACGACACCCTGACCTGACTTCGGCCCAGCTTGCGCGCAACTCGTTCGTGACCGCCCAGACGATGGCGGACATGGTCACGGCCCTTCAGGAGCGCGGCCTGATCGAGCGCCACCGGGACGCGATGGATCGGCGCCGTCTGGTCCTGGCACTCACCAGGGACGGGCGGGCACTGCTGAGCCGCTACCGGGGCAAGGTCGCGGCGCTCGAGGAGCAGATGCTGGCCGGCCTGTCGGATCGAGATGCACGGACCCTTCGACGCAGCCTGCTCACCTGCCGGGCCAACCTCGCCGAGGAACCGGCGCACTGACCCGACAGCCGGATATCCGCTCCGGGTGATCCGACAAAACCAATCAGGAAACCTGTACATCAGCGCGTCCGTGTGGCAGCGTTTGTCGGCGGGCCGAATCCCGTCGGCTCGTGATCGTGGAGGCACCCGATGACAGCCGTCGACGTCCCTGGCTCCGCCCGAGCCGACACCGCGCGCACGCTGACCCGCGGCACGCTGGTCGCCGCTGCCCTGGCCGCGTGCGTCGCCCAGGTTGCGCTGGCCATCCCGGCCGTTTTCAACGGCTTGTTCCAGCAGGACCTCGGCACCAGCTCCTCGCAGCTGACCTGGATCTCCGACGCATTCCTGGTGCCGGTGACCCTGCTGGAGCTCACCTCCGGAGTGATCGGCGACCTGTTCGGCCGCAAGCGGTTGCTGGTCGGTGGGGCACTGCTGCTGTCGGTCGGCGAGCTGCTCGCGGTCCTCACGCCGGGCAGCTCGGCGAGCACGGACACCAGAGTGCTGGTGCTCTGGGCCGGGCAGATCATCGCCGGCATCGGCGCGGCCGCACTGTTCCCCACGTCGCTGGCGATGGTCGCCCACGGCACCCATACCACCGGCCACCGCGCCCGGTCGGTGACGATCTGGACCGCGTGCCTGTCGGCCGGTGGCGCCATCTCGCCGGTGCTCGGTGGCCTGCTGGCCAAGCTCAAGTTCGGCAACGACGTCAACGCGAGCTGGCGCTGGGGCTTCCTGCTCGTCCTGCTGCTCGGCCTGATCAGCGCCGGCGTCTCGGCGGCGTTCGCGAAGAACTCCTCGTCGCCGCAGGGACGCTCGCTCGACTGGCCAGGGCAGATCACGATCGCCGTCACCGTCTTCGCGGCGCTGTTCGCCGTGATCCAAGGTCCGACGAGCGGCTGGTCCAGCGGCTGGGTCGTGGGCGGGTTCATCGTGGCCGCCGTCTTCCTGGTGGCGTTCATCGCCGTCGAGCAGCGCACGAGCGCCCCGTTGCTGCGGCTGTCGCTGTTCGCCAATCGCGCGTTCGCGGTCGCCGCGATAGCCACCGTGTTCGGGATGATGAGCTTCCTGGGTACCGCGTACGCCACCAGCATCAGGCTGTCGGCGATCCAGGGCTTCTCGCCACTGAAGTCGTCGTTCGCCTTCGTGCTGCTCAACGGGATCGCGTTCGTGCAGATGCCGATCACCGGCACGCTGATGGCGCGCTACAACCCGCGGTGGATCCTGGGCGGTGGCGCCGCCCTCATCGGCGCAGGCGACCTCTGGATGGCCGCCCTGCCGGCGACGGATCTCGGCATCGGACGGACGGTCGCGCCGCTCGCGCTCGTCGGCATCGGGTTCGCGCTCGCGGTCGCGTCACTGACCGCGGTCGCCGTGAACACCGTCCCGCACAACCTGGCCGGCATGGCCAGCGGCACCACCAGCCTGTTGCGCGACCTCGGCTTCACGCTCGGCCCGGCAGTCATCGGGGCCGTCGCGCTCAGTCGGGCAGCACACACGATAGGCGCCAAGATCGCCGGTTCGCCGACGCTGCAGGCGGCCCTGGCCCAGTTCAACGCGGCACC
Organism: Jatrophihabitantaceae bacterium; assembly: GCA_050742975.1. Taxonomy (GTDB): domain Bacteria; phylum Actinomycetota; class Actinomycetes; order Mycobacteriales; family Jatrophihabitantaceae; genus JBDTGE01. Next base: position 13,231 of record JBOGDQ010000140.1, on the reverse strand, counting down.
GGCGCACGTGCCCGCGGCGCAGCGCGAGTCCGTGGCCGCGGCCGTCGGTGCGGTCCATTCAGGACCACTCGGCGCGAACGCCGTGCCGGCGATGGTCCCCGGAGCCGGCGGCAAGCTGCAGCCGTTCAACCCGCTCAAGGACGTCGCATTCCACGCCCTGAGCAGCGCGTACAGCGTCGGCTACATCGTCTGCGGCATCGCCGCCCTGGTCGCCGCTGCCCTGACACTGTTCGCGCTGGGTGGGGGCGCACACGACACCATGGTGAGTGAGGAGTCACTCGCCTGACTCACTCTCATATCATCAGGATTCCTGTATATTCTATCGCAACAGCCATATGCCACAGGGACTGCGGAGGTATTCGATGAACGGCGTAGGTGTCCTCTCCGGACAGGTAGCGGTGGTCACCGGTGCCGGGCGCGGGCTGGGGCTGGCGTACGCACGCGCCCTCGCCGCAGCCGGTGCAGCAGTCGTCGTCAACGACGTCGACGCCGCAGTGGCCGACGCCGCCGTCGCGTCGATCGTCACGGACGGCGGGCGGGCAGTGGCCCACCCCGGCCGGATCGGCGGTGCCGAGGTCGCGGACGCCTTGGTGGACAGGGCAGTCGCGGAGTTCAGCCGGCTCGACGTCATGGTGACCAACGCAGGCATCCTGCGCGACACCGTGCTCTGGAAGATGACCGACGCTGACTTCGACGATGTCATCGCGGTCCACCTGCGCGGCACGTTCACCTGCGCACGGGCGGCCGCCATGCGGATGCGCGAGCAGGGCGAGGGCGGCCGGATCATCTGCGTCGGCTCGCCGACCGGCCAGGTCGGCAACTTCGGCCAGACGAACTATGCCGCGGCCAAGGCGGGCATCGTCGGCATGGTCCGCACCTGGTCGCTGGAGCTGGCGCGGGCGAACATCGCGGTCAACGCGGTCATCCCGGTGGCGGCGACCGCGATGACCGAGACGGCCCCGTTCCTCAAGCCGTACGTCGACGCGCTGCAGGCCGGTGAGCCGCTGCCCGCCTACGCGCGCCGCGAGCTCAGCTTCGGCCCGCCGGAGGACGTCGCCGGCCTGGTCGTGTTCCTGGCCTCGCCCGACGCCGAGGGCATCACCGGGCAGGCGGTCGGGCTGGGCGGCGACCGGCTGGCCCTGTGGTCGCACCCGGCCGAGCAGGTGGTCGCGCTCGCGGACGGCGGCTGGACCGCAGCAAGCATCGCCGAGGTGTGGCCCAAGCAGTTCGCCGAGCACGCCCGGCCGGCCGGCCAGAACTTCCCCGAGCCCTACTGATGGCGATCGACCTGGCCGCCGTCACGGCGATCGACACCCACGTCCACGTCGAGTCCGACGGGCACGGGCACACCTCCCTCGACGACGAGCTGATGGACGCCTCGGCCGCCTACTTCAAGGCGGGCCGGAACCGCACGCCCAGCCTGGCCGAGATCGCCGGCTACTACCGCGAGCGGCACCTGGCCGCCGTGGTGTTCACCGTCGACGCGCACACGGCCACCGGGCATCCGGCCCTGTCCAGCGAGGCGATCGTCGCCGAGGCGGTCGAGCACGACGACGTGCTGATCCCGTTCGCCTCCGTCGACCCGCACGACGGCGACTCCGCCGTCGCCCAGCTGCGCGAGCTCGCCGCGGCAGGTGCGCGTGGGCTCAAGCTGCACCCGTCACTGCAGGACTTCGTGCCGAACGAGCGTGCCCACTACCCGCTGTACGAGGCGGCGGCCGGGCTCGGCCTGCCGATCGTGTTCCACACCGGCCAGACCGGGATCGGGGCCGGCCTGCCCGGAGGGCGCGGCATCAAGCTGCGCTACTCCGACCCGATGCTCATCGACGACGTCGCCGCCGACCACCCGAACCTGACGATCGTGCTCGCCCATCCGTCCGTGCCGTGGCAGGATGCCGCCATCTCCATCGCCACGCACAAGGCCAACGTGTTCATCGACCTGTCCGGCTGGTCGCCGAAGTACTTCCCGCCGCAGCTCGTCCGCGCGGCCAACGGGCTGCTCAAGCGCAAGGTGCTGTTCGGATCGGACTACCCCGTGATCACGCCCGACCGGTGGCTTGCCGACTTCGCCGAGCTCGACCTCAAACCCGAGGTGGTACGACTGGTGCTCAAGGACAACGCCGCCCGCCTGCTCGGGCTGGCCTGACCGTGCTCGACGTCGGTATCGGCAGCTGGCCGTCGCGACGGGCGCGGATCGACCCGCACCGGCCGGCGCTGCGTCAAGGCGAGCGGACACTGACGTACCGCGAGCTGGCCGATCGCGTCGACCGGCTGGCGCGCGCGTTCGCGAGCCTGGGTGTCGGGCCGGGCGACCGGGTCGCGCATCTCGGGGCGAACGACATCGCCACGTTCGAGACGTTCTTCGCGGCCGGCCGGCTCGGCGCCATCTTCGTGCCGATGAACACCCGGCTGGCGGCGGCCGAGCTCGGCTACCTCGTCCAGGACAGCGCCCCGACCGTCGTGGTCTACCGGGCGGACCACGCGACGACGGTGGACGAGCTGCGGTCCGGTGTGACGACAGCGCGGGCGTGGATCGCGGTCCACCGCCTCGACGAGCTGATCGCCGGGGCACCGGACGAGCCGACGGCGGGTGCCGACGTCACGCTGGACCACGACGCGGTGATCCTCTACACGAGCGGCACCACCGGCCGTCCGAAGGGCGCGGTGCTGACGCACGGCAACCTGACGTTCAACACGATGAACCAGCTGGCCCACGCGGACGTGCTCGGCCAGGACACCGCGCTGTGCATCTCGCCCCTGTTCCACGCCACCGGCCTCGGCCAGGTGAGCCTGCCGACGCTGTTCAAGGGTGGCTGCGTCGTGGTGCTGCCACGGTTCGATGCGGGCGTGGTGCTGGCGACGATCGCCCGTCTCGGCATCGCGTCGTTCTCCGCCGTGCCCACGATGTTGCAGCTGCTGTGCGACCACGGCGACTTCGGCGGAACGGACCTGCGCTCGCTGCGCTATGTCATCTACGGCGGCTCGATGGTGGCCGAGCGGGTGGCCGTGGCCTGGCAGCGGCGCGGCGTGCCGATCCTGCAGGGCTACGGCATGACCGAGGCCTCCCCCGGTGTGTACCTGGCGCCTGCCGACGGGGCGGTGCAGCGGCCGGTGTCCGTCGGCGTCCCGCACTTCTTCACCGACGTGCGCCTGCGGCCCGTCGACGACGGCGGCGACGCGAGCGCCGGCGAGCTGCTCGTGCGCGGCCCGAACGTGTTCCGCGGCTACTGGCAGCGCCCGGCCGACACCGAGCTGGCGCTGGCCGGCGGCTGGTTCCACTCCGGCGACGTCGTGCGGGTCGACGACGACGGCTGGGCCTACGTCGTCGACCGGATCAAGGACCTGATCATCTCCGGTGGCGAGAACATCTATCCGGCCGAGGTCGAGGCCGCGCTCAACGAGCTCGACGGGGTGCTCGACAGCGCGGTCGTCGCCGTGCCCGACAAGCGGTGGGGCGAGGTCGGAATGGCCTTCATCGTCGCCTCCGGAACCCACGGGTGGACGGCCGAGACGCTCCGGAGCGCGCTGGCCGGGCGGCTGGCCGCGTTCAAGATTCCCAGGCACGTGCGGGTCGTCGACGACCTGCCGCGCACGGCCACCGGCAAGGTTCGCAAGCAGGACCTGCGCGCCACGGCCGCGAGCCCACCGTCACCCGATCAGGAAGGCAGCAGTTGAACACGATCGTCAACACCCTCGACGACCTTCGTCCCCTCGTCGGCTCGGAGCTCGGGTCCAGCTCGTGGATCGAGGTCGACCAGGGGCGGATCAACACCTTCGCCGACGCGACCGACGACCACCAGTGGATCCACGTCGACCCGGAGCGGGCCAAGGACGGACCGTTCGGCACCGCGATCGCCCACGGCTACCTCACGCTGAGCCTGCTCGTCCCGATGTGGTCGCAGATCCTGGACGTCCGCGAGGTGACGACCCGGGTGAACTACGGGCTGAACCGGGTGCGGTTCCCCTCACCGGTGCCGGCCGGCGCGAAGGTGCGGGCGCGCGCCACCCTGACGGCGCTCGACCCGATCCCGGGCGGGGCGCAGCTCACCGTCGACACCGTGGTGGAACTCGACCGCAGCGACAAGCCGGCCTGCGTCGCGCAGCTGGTCGTCCGCTTCCTGCGCTGAGTGCGTCAGCCGTCGGGCACGGCGGGCACCTTCGCTGCATCGGCCGATGGCAGCCGGCTGTCCGGCTGTGGCTGGTGGCTCGGCCGTAGCGCGCCGACCAGGTCACCGCGTCGTCGCTTCGGATCCGCCGCCATTCCCGGGAGCCGGGTTGCCGCGATCGCGATGCTCTCGTCGAGTTCGGACTGCCAGAGCGGGGCTTCGAGCCGGGCTGCCGCCTTCGCGAGCGCGCTCGACGCCCCCTTGACGGTCAAGCCGAGGGCGGCCGCGGCGGTCGCGATGCTGGCCGCGACCTTGCTGCCGCTGGTCAGATGCGTGGCGTAGATCCACCAGACGATGAGCGCGACGACGACCAGCCCCGCCGCAACCGCCCACCACAGGTGCCGGAAGAAGTTGCCGAGCAGTCGTCCGGACCGGGCGACGAGCGCCTCGGCCGCCTTCAGGTAGTCGCCCTCGTTGAGCATGTCGACGCAGGCCTTCTCCCCGGACAGCAGCGCGCGCCAGACCCGGCCCTGCGCCGTCAGCGCGGCAACTGTCGCGGGCAGGTCAGCTTGCAGCACGTGCGGCGCGAGGCCACTCCAGGTCTCCAGGCTCCGGTTCGTGGCGTAGGCAGCGTGATCGGGCAGCTCGGACTTCAGCGCCGAGAGCCAGCGCGTGAGCTGCTGGACCCGGCCCGGTCTCAGCAGCTCGCCCAACACCGCGTCCTGCTGGTCCGCGGGCGTCGACGCCGGGACCAGTACGGTCTCGGCGAGGGCGCGCCCGAGGCCGTACGACTTGCCCAGCCGGAAGTCGGTGACGGTGAGCGCCTCGAGCAACGCGACGTGCAACGCGTAGATGCCCGCACTGACCTGGTCGCTCGGGTGATCTGCAGTCAGCAAGGTCCGCACGACGGGCAGGGTCGATGGAACGGGCGCGTCGACCTCGCCGGCCAGGGCGATCGCCCGGATGTCGGCGTCGACCATTCGCAGCTGCAGCCGGTATCGCATGGCCGGGTTCAGGCCGGACAGCCCCACGAGCCGTGGTTGCGGCAGCTGCGGTGCGTCCGGGCTGCGCGGGATCGCGGAGTGGTAGAGCTGCGCGACGTGCCAGCCCAAGACGAAGGCGCGCCGCACCCTCGACTCGAGCCAGTCCCGGTCGCGGCCGTCGCGCCACTCGTCATGAGCGCGGTGCTCACCGGCGTCGGTCTCTTGCTGTTCGGTCGGTGTGCCCACCCGTCCGTCCTCCGCCTTTCGGTGCGCGGCAGCACCGGTACGGCCAGACGGTAGGCGCAGCGCACCCGAGTCCGCCAGGGACAAATCACCCACCTGGGGACTGCGTGCCAGGCGGCCGGAGTGCACGCGTCACGACTCTTGCCTACCCGCGTCCGGCGGAGCAGGCTCACGTGTCGGAGTGATCCGGTCGGCTACCGGGCCGGATCAGCTCGGCCGGATGGGGGGCGCAGTGGCCAAGTTGTGGGAGCGGCTCGAGCACGGGCGAGTGCGCCGGTTCTACCACGGATCAGACGAGATGTACGCCGGTGTCCGGCCGCATCCCGACGTGCCGCCGGGCACCGACATGATCCCCCAGCTCAAGCACATCGTCGTGCTGATGATGGAGAACCACTCGTTCGACAACTACCTCGGCCTGCTCGGCAGGGGTGACGGTCTCCGGCTCGATCCCGCGACCGGGCAGCCCACCGCCACCAACTCGCGGGTCGACGGCACCGAGATCGCCTCGTTCCGTCCCGCCACGACGACCCAGCTGCACGGCGCACCGACCCAGAGCTGGCACGCGACGAACCTGCAGTGGAACGAAGGCAGCAACGACGGCTTCGTCCGCAGTGTCGAGCAGACGGTCGCCAACGCCGTCGACGAGCAGGTGCGCGCACCGATGAGCTACTGGACCGAGCAGGACCTGCCGTTCTACGCGGGGCTGGCCCGGACCTTCCCGCTCGCCGACCGCTGGTTCTGCTCCTGCCTCGGGCCGACCTTCCCCAACCGCCGCTTCCTGATCGCCGGCACCGCCCACGGCCTGATCGACGACCTGCCGTTCGGGATGGTCGACGTCCCGCCGGCCGGCACGATCTTCGACCTGCTGACCCGCAACGACATCAGCTGGGCCAACTACCACGACGTGTCACGCGCCGCGACCCTGTCGCGACGGGTGCTCGGCCGGGGTGGACTGGTCGCCTTCCGCCGCCTCGGTCTCCTGTTCGGCAAGCTCCTGCCCGGCCTGCTGCACAACGCGATCGGCAACCTGCAGTTCACCGCGGACCTGTACCCGCTGGGGCTGGCGAGCGCGTGGGGACACCTGCGCCCGCTGGAGGACTTCTTCGCCGCGGCCGATGCCGGCACGCTGCCGTCGGTGTCGATCGTGGATCCGAACTTCGGCAAGTTCTCCGAGGAGAATCCCGAGGACATCCACCTCGGTGAGGGCTACGCCGCCGAGGTGATCAACCGGGTCATGCATGGCAAGGGCTGGGCCGACACCGTGCTCATCTGGCTCTACGACGAGCACGGCGGCTACTACGACCACGTCCCGCCACCGGACGCAGTGCCACCCGATGACATCGACGGGCGGAGCCTGCTGCAACTGCCCGGCTGGGCCAGGACCCTGCTGTCACCGCTGCTCAAGAAGCATCTCGTCGCGCTCGAGGCGATCGACGCGTGCACCGACCGCCGCTACGACCGCTACGGATTCCGGGTCCCGGCCGTCATCGTGTCGCCCTACGCCAAGCCGGACCAGGTCGTGTCCACCGTCTACGACCACACGTCGGTGCTGAAGCTGATCGAGCAGAAGTGGAACCTTCCGCCGCTCACCAGTCGGGACGCGGCCGCGAACTCGCCACTGGACGCGCTCGACCTGAACACCGCCCACTTCGCCGAACCGCCCGTCCTTCCGGCGCCCGCTGTCGCCTGGACGCCGGGCGGCCAGGCGTAAGCGTCAGGTCTAACTGGGTGTGTCCTTATCCGAGGGCCGAACTATCTGTCTTGCTACCAGGAACACCCATCCGGACAGGCCGACCGTCGTCCTCGATCAAACGACCGGATCTGCCGAATAGCGGAAGTCGGAGCGGTGTATCGGTATGCGTATGCATGCATCTTCCTTCACCTGTGCAGGCGCGTCGGACGGTCGCCGTCGCGTCGGGGCGGCGGACGAACTCGGGGGCCGTCCGTCGTCATCGTTGCCGATCTCGGCGTCCATGCCGGTGCCGTGTGACGTACCTGTTCGCGACATCGATACCGGGCGGGGCATACGGGACAGGGCAAGCCCTGGCCTTGCGTATTTGCGGCCTCGACGATCCGGCCCGTCCGTACCAGGTTCGGCGTGCGGGCATCCGCCACTCGTCTTGACCGCGGTCGTACTGTCATGCTCGATGAGGCTGGCCTGTCTGGTCAGCCCAGTGATGCGCTCGCTGCCCGCAGTTCTTGTAGGGCCGCCAGGGTGTACGGCGCCAACTCGTCGGCGACGTCGCGGTCGGCCTGGGACCACTCGGCGTAGCCCCGTTTGAATGCGAGGACACCTAACTCGCCCGCGAGGTGCGCGGTCGGGTCGGGTACGCCGCGGGCGACCAAGGCAGTTGTCATGGCGTCCGCGAGGCCGACGCTTTTGAGGGCGTCACGTTCCTGGAGCTCGGCGCTGGCGGCGATTGTCGCCTTCAGGCGGGGGCCGAGCTCGCGGTTCATCGGCCCCATCGCGCTCGATGCGCACTTAAGGCCGCCAGCGACCGCCTCGAGCGGGCTAGCACCCACAGGCGCCTCGGCGATCCCCTCGACCAGCAACCGGCTCAGCGTCTCCTGCCCGGCCACCAGGACCTCACGCTTGTCGGAGAAGTACCGGAAGAACGTGCTTTTCGTGACCCCGGCCCGCTCGGCGATCTGCGCAACCGTCGTGGCGTCGTACCCCTGCTCGGTGAACAGGTCGACCGCAGCCACGACGAAACGCTCGCGCGCTCCTGGTTCCCACCGTCCCATCGACCCATCCTAGGTGATGGGACCTATATCCCGTCACTCTGATAGCGTGACAAGACACAAGTCCCATCACTCCTCCAGGAGAGCCCATGCACGTCTTCGTCACCGGCGGCACCGGTCTGATCGGCTCCGCAGTCGTCGCCGAACTTCTAGGCAATAGCCACACTGTGCTCGCGCTCGCCCGCTCCGACGCGTCCGCGCTGGCCATCAAGACCGCCGGCGCCGAGACAATCCGGGGAGGCCTCGCCGACCTGGATTCCCTGCGTGCCGGCGCCGCTCAGGCCGACGGGGTAATCCACCTAGCCTTCGCCAACGACTTCAGCAGCGCCGACGCGCTCGCGCGTGCGGTCGCCGAGGAAAGTGCCGCCCTCGCCACCCTGGGTGAGGAACTGCTCGGCAGCGACCGGCCCTTGGTTACGGTCTCGGGCACGCCCTACGTGCCAGGCCGCCCGTCCACCGAAGCCGACCCACCGCCGACCGACGGGCCGGTCGGCGGCCGCGGCCGCGCCGTCATGGCGGTCCTTGACCTGGCCTCGCGCGGAGTCCGCAGCACCGCCGTACGCATGCCCCGCACGGTCCACAACGAGGGAAAGGGCGGATTCGCCGGCCTGCTCACCGACATCGCGCGCCGGACCGGAGTGTCCGGCTACCCAGGCGACGGCACCCAACGCTGGCCGGCCGTGCACGCCCTCGACGCCGCCGTCCTCTTCCGACTTGCGCTGGAGCTGGCACCGGCCGGGACCTCCTGGCACGCCGTGGCCGACGCGGGCGACCCGGTACGTGACATCGCCGCAGTCATTGGCCGGCGGCTCGGGCTGACAGTGAAGGCGGTGCCCGAGGAGACCTACGGCCCCCTCGGCCCGATTTTCGCGACCGACCAACCCGCCTCTAGCACGCACACCCGGGAAGCGCTCGGCTGGGAACCGACGCACCCGAACCTTCTGGAGGACCTGGAGAACATCCAGGCCTGACAAGATGCCCGAACGAGCGGCACGCCCACGACACGCGCTCACACCGGCATCCGCAGACCGTCGCCAACCCCTTCGCGCGCGTCACCCAATCGACCGTTTCGCGTCGAGCCCCCGCGCCAGGCTCATGGCGCGAAGGGCGCCTGTTCGGCCCGGTCAGGGATCCGCTGCTGCGACACCAGCGGCAGAGACGACTGGTGTCAGTGGCCACGGATACCGTCCAACCCGACCACTACTGACGACATCCGGAGCCGCGCGGCGGCGGCGGGCAGCGAAGGAGATCGCCGCGGCGGCGACGATGATCGACTTCATGGCCAGATAGTGGGCTTTCGGGCAGACGAGGGCGGGCCAGTGCCCGTAGGGAGATTCACGGCTGGCGCCATCACCTGCGACCTCAACGTCAGACCGCTACAGGAAGGGCAGGCGCGTGACGACGATCGGGACAGCACTGTCAACGTCGCTTGATGGGTTCATCGCCGACTCCGAGGGGAAGGCGGCGGGGCTACACGACTGGCTGACCGCCGGGGACACCCCAACCCGGTTCAACCCCTCGTTCAAGATGGCGAGGGTCAACGCAGAATTCTTCGATGAGGGGGTCGGCGGGACCGGCGCTGTCGTCGCCGGCCGTCGTACCTACGACGTGTCCGAGGCCTGGGGAGGGCGCGGGCCGATGCCCGGCCTGCCACTGTTCGTCGTCACTCATCGCCCACCCGAGGCAGTCCCGCCATGTGATCCTGCGTACACGTTCGTGACCGACGGCGTCGAAGCCGCCATCGAGCAGGCCCGCGCGGCAGCGGGTGGCAAGAACGTCCATCTGATGGGCGCGAGCATTGTTCAGCAAGCGATCCGTGCCGGCCTGCTTGATGAGCTGGTGATCAGTGTGGTTCCCATCGTCTTGGGCCGTGGGGTTCGCCTGCTCGACAACCTCGACACCGGCGATGGAATGTTCGACATCGCGCGCGTCATCGACGGCCCTGGCGTGACGCACCTGGTCTACCGCGTTACCAAATAGGAACGACACCCACCACGCCTGCCCGCGACCGCTCATCGGCACCGCGCGGATCCCCGAACGGGATCGGCTTGTCACACGACCGAATCGGACTGCGGCGACCCTGGATCAGCAAGGTCGCGTGTGCGAGCTACAACCTCGCCGGCTACCTCTGTCGGGAGAACTTCCCGGGTCGGTCGGGAATCGGCCTCTTCTGCTTGGTGCCCGGTAGCGGCCTCGTCTGCCTCCCAACGTTCACGTCCATCTGGGAGGCACCGATGAATATCCGTACGCTCGTCGTCCTGGCCGCGGCACTGTGCCTCGGCGAACTCGGCAGCGCCGTCATCATCTGGCGGGAGAACTACCCGGACGCGCAGCCGTGGTTCGCGGTGGTGTTCGCCGCGTTGTTCCTGACCGGGTCAGCTCTGATCCGCGCTGGTCGAGTTACCGGTGGCGCGATCCTGGTCGGCGTGCTGTGCCTGTTCGAGCTAGTCACCTTCCCGGGCTGGACCCGGCGTGGGCGCGCTCGACTGGGCCTATCAGTTCGGCTATGCGGCGCTGTCGCTGGCCGGCCTGGTCACCACCATCACAGTCCTCGTAAGCAGGCAGCGGTCGTCAGCGACCGCATCAACCACGACCTGGAAGGAATCCACGTCATGAAGGCATTGACCGGCCTTGTGTCTTCGTCGGTGGCGCGGTGCTCGCGACCGCCGTGACGATGACACCGGCCAGCGCTGACCCGGCTCCGCGTTCTGGACTGTGGCACGACGGTCTTGACGTCGTGTAGCCAGACGGTCACCTACAGCGACACCGACCAGTGGGAGACGCCACTGACGCCAATGCCGGCGTCCTGCCCGGCCTATCTCGGCACCGACCTCGCCCACATAGTCGGCATCGGACACGGCGTCGAGCACGTCAACCTGAACAAGGCGGGCGACTTCTGGACAACGAACACTTCACCGGCGAGGTCACCATCAGCGCCTACGACCCCAGCGCCGTCGATCTCGTCGTCGACGAGCAGGGCAACATCGTCTCGGCGACCCCGACCGGCCCGGCCCAGCACACGATCACCGGGCACCTGACAGAGTGGTTCGGCGCCTCGGACAACAAGCAGAGCGGTGTCTTCACCGTCACCACCGACGTCAACGGAGTGGACGAGACGGGCGCGCCGTTCACCCTGCACGCGGTACAGCATGCCAACTGGACGCCCGGCAGCGAGCCCTTCGCCGGCCCGCCGCACACGGTCGTCGCCAACGGCGCCTGCTGACCTGGATCCCGCAATCTCGCGATGCGACTCGTCCAAAGCCCTGTGCAGCGGCACCATGAGCCTGTGCAGCCAGGGCATACCGCGCCCGACCGCCGCCGTATCAGCACGGCGGCGGTCGGTGCCGCGCTCGTCATTGCCCTCGCCGGCTCGGTCGCCGCGGCGGGAATCGATGCCGGCCAGCACGCCTACCGGACCGGCGAACTCATCGCAGCGTTCACCAACGGCGTGGCCGCGCTGGTCGGCGCGCTCGTCGCGCTGACGGTACCGGGCAACGTCATCGGGTGGCTGCTGGTCGGCGGTGCGGCCGTCGCGGGGGCCGGCGAGGCGATGACGGAGGCGGGCGTGCACGGCGTACTCGTCGCGCCTGGCTCGATCCCCGGTGCGGGCTACCTCGTCATGTTCGGCGTCACGCTGCGCGCGCTGGCACCGCTCATCTCCACGGCGGCCGTACCGGCATACTTTCCGGACGGCTGCCTGCCCGGCCCGCGATGGGTGTGGCTGCGCCGCGTCATCATCGCGGCGATGTGCTTCACGATCGTTGGCGGCACCGTGGCCCCGATCGAGACCCGCCTGGGTGACCGGTGGCGTGGCCCGCTCTCCCCACCGGAGGCGATCACCCAGCCGCTGCAGTTGCTGGACGTGGCCGGTGCCGTGCTCACCCTCGTGGCCGTTGTCGGCGCGATCGCTGGGCTGGTCAACCGCTGGCGGCGCCGCGGCCCCGTCGTGCGGCAGCAACTGCTGCTGTTCGCGTGCGGCGTGGGGGTGGCGGCGGTCTTCCTGGTCGCCGCGATCATCGTCGCGTTCAGCTCCGCCAACGGCAGCCTGCCGCGCTGGACCTTCGCTGCGGCGGGGCTGCCACTACCGATCGCGATCGCGATCGCGACGCTCAACCACGGTCTCTACGACCTGCGTCGCGCGGCGAACCGCACCATCCTCTGGCTGCTGATGTCCGCCGTGTTGATCGCCATCTATGCCGTCGTCGTGCTTGCTGCTGCTGAGTTGGTGCCGGATCGTCATGCGTGGTGGGCCTCTGCAGGTGCGGCGATCGTGACGGCGCTCGTGCTGGTGCCGTTGCGCGAACGGCTGCAGCGGCTGGTGAGCCGGGTCGTCTACGGCCGGTGGCGCGAACCGTACGAAGTGCTCTCCGGCCTGGCCGAGCGACTCGCCGCTTCCGCTGACGTCGACCGCCTGCTCGACGCAGCGATCATCGAACTGGGCACCGAACTCGACCTGCGGGACATCGGCGTGCGCGACCTCGACGGCATCGCCGTAGCCGGCGCCGCCACGGATGCCGACGCCTCGGTCCCGCTGCAGGCCTACGGCACGATCGTCGGCTGGCTCGACTACCGCCGGCCCGACCGGGAGCTGAGCGCCTCCGAGCAACGACTCATCCACGACCTCGCCAGCCACCTCGGCGGCACGCTGCACGCCCGCGCCCTGCTCCACGACCTGCGACACACCCGGGAACGACTCGTGCTGGCCCGGGAGGAGGAACGCCGCCGATTGCGCCGTGACCTGCACGACGGCCTCGGCCCCGCACTGGCCGGCCTCACGCTCAAGGCCGAGACGGCACAGGCGATGCTGCCGCCCGGCGCCGCCGACGCTGCGCGGCAGCTGCAAGACCTCAGCGACGAGATCCCCCTGACGGTCACGGACGTGCGCCGGGTGGTCGAAGGGCTGCGCCCGCCCGCGCTGGACGAACTCGGCCTTGTCAACGCCTGCGCACAGGCCGTCGAGCGGCTGACCGCCGCCGGCGACTTGTCGGCGAACGTACGAGCCGACGACCCGATCCTGCCGCTTCCCGCCGCCGTCGAGGTCGCCGCCTTCCGGATCGCATCCGATGCCATGACGAACGTCGCCAAGCACGCGGGCGCGAGCCGGTGCGTCGTCGCCGTCAATCTCGACGGGACGCTGAGCCTCACGGTCACCGACAA
>JBOGDQ010000139.1:0-2989 GCA_050742975.1 Jatrophihabitantaceae bacterium | reverse complement strand
CCGACCTGCACGACTGGATGCAGCACACGTTCCGGATCAACGACAGCTGGAGCTACGCCGGGCTGTCCTCCGGTGGGTTCGCGGCGGCGTACCTGCCGATGATCGCCCCGTACCCGGTGCACGCGGTGTGCGGACTGAGCGGCTACTACAGCGGCAACATTCCCCCGCTGGCGGCGTACGGCCGTGCGGCGCAACTGCGGGTCAGCCCGCTCGCGCACCCGAATCACCTCGGAGCGATCACCTTCATCGCGTACGGCACCGGTGACTGGCGGTCGACGAACTCACTGACCTACATCGCGGCGCTGCGCAAGGCGCACACGAAACTGGAGGTGCAGCCCTACCCGGGGGCACACGACTGGCAGGTGTGGACTCCTGCCTTCCTCGGCTGCTTCCGGGCGATCGAACCGGCTTGAGCCCACCTCGAACTCAAGAATCCGGGACCTTCATGGGCGCAGCCGGCAGGACTGCCGTACAGAAGGCCAACGGCGACCGATGGCGCCGTCGACGTACCCGCGCAGAGGTCGTCGCCGAAGAAATAATGCGTCGCGTCGAACAGGCGCACGGCTGAGCCGCGCCTCGGATCGCGACGACTACGCTCCGCCTGTACGCACGGTCATGCCGCTGATCGGCATGGCGGCATACCGTCCGGTCATGCCGCGATGGGCGCGCGGTCCGCGGGCCCCGAGTTCGCCCCCGTTCTGCCCCCGATACGGCCGCGGGCCTGATAGCCCGGAAGCGCCATCAGGCCCGTATTCATTGGAGCCGCCTGTCGGAGTCGAACCGACGACCTACGCATTACAAGTCGGGACGAGCCTGTCCCTGATCATCCTTGCTTATCACGATTCCCTTTGTTTCGCAGGGAAATAGCGCCTCGACAACCCGTCTCGTCGGGCTTCATCACGGTCACCACCTGCTCGTGTGTGACCAATCGGTGACCAACTCTGAGCCTCATTCCGCCCTGCCGCGGCGGCGTGCGGACTCGATGAACTCCTCCACACGATGGCCGGGCCGCCGACGAACGCGACGATCGTCATGTAGAGCGCGAGCGGTCAGCAAACCTACCAACCCGGTGACGCTGGCGTGACGCGGCGGTGCGGCTGGCAGGTCAAGTGACGTGGTGGCGCGGCGCGAGTTCGACGTGCTGACGCGCTCAGAGGGTCAGAGGCTGCGGGCGGTCCAGGTGAACGAGCGCATGGCGGGCAGTTCGGTGGTGAGCCGGTCGGCGACGCGTTGACCGAGGCGGTCGGCTTCGGCGACGCTGATGTCGGCGTCGACCCAGCCTTCGACTTCGACTTGCAGGATGCGGCCGGTGGTGCGGGCCCGGGCGTGGGCGTGGCGCACTCCCGGGACGTCGGCGGCCGCGGCTTCGGCGGTGGTGATGATGTCGGGGTCGATGCCGTCCATGAGCCGGTGCACGACGTCGACGCTGACTTCCCAGCCGACGTGGCAGATGAAGCCGGTGACGATCAGGCCGGCGGCCGCGTCGGCCCACGGTAGCCCGGCGAGCACGCCGATCAGGCCGGCTGCGGCGCCGGCGGAGGACAGCGCGTCCAGCCAGGAGTGTTTGGCGTCGGTGATCAGGGTGGCGGAGTTGATCCGGCGGCCGATCCGGAGTTTGTAGCGGGCGACGAGTTGGTTGCCGGCGATACCCACCAGGGCGGCGGCGATTCCGGCGCCGAGGTAGTGGGTGCTGCCGTGCCGGACCAGCTTGTCGATGCTTTCGGCTGCGGCCAGCGCGGCGCTGGCCCAGATCACCACTGCGATGCCGATGCCGGCGAGGTCTTCGGCCCGGTGGTAGCCGTAGGGGTAACGCTCCGTGGGGGTTCGGCGGGACACCCGGAAGCCGATGAATACCGCGAGGCTGGTCGACACGTCGGACAGGTTGTGCAGCGCGTCGCCGAGCAGCGCCACCGACCCGGACAACACGGCAATCGCCAACTCGAGCAGCCCAGTGACCGCGAGCCCGACCGCGCTGACACCGACCGCCCGGTTCGCCTGCCGGCGCTCGCTGCGATCGTCGACCTCGTTGGCAAGCGGGAAGCTCGCGGCCGGATCTCTGCGTCCAGTCACCTGATGCACGCCGTCATCATTCACCAGGTTCCGCTGCCGGACGCAGGCAACGAGCAGGTAGTGAGGGCTTCGCTTGATGCCGGGGCACGCCGGCTGCGTGTCTCGTCGACGACGTGGCGTTTCCGCGGCGGGTGGTGTTCGAGTTGGGCGCGCCGTAGGAGCTCCTGCCGTAACGAGGCCAGGAAAGGCAACAGAGTCACGGAAGCGGAGCTATTCACGTATTGCCCGGCGCCTAAACAATGTGAGATAATAAGCGCAGCCGCTTGGAAGACGTGCGTCCACAGTGACCCTGCCTGAGCGACTAATCCGCATTCACCGACCTAATCGAAGGTGAATGTCAGGTGCCTTTGATGCGAACATCTTTATGGTGGACTCGCAGAAAGGCAATCCAAAGAGGCCCGGCCCGCATTATGCGGTGCCGGGCTTTTCCATGCCCGAAGGAAATGGAGCAAACATGTTCTGCTGCCTGCTACGGCTCTACAGGAAAATCCGGCGCCAGGTGCTGCGCGCGGCGACGATACTGGCCTGGCGTCTGGCCCACCGGTGCCGCCGGGCGTGGGCCGCGCACGGTGCCCGGGTCAGCCAGGACGCGACGTACGCGGCCGCCACGGTGCTGGTGCTCAGCGGCCTGTTCGGGATGGTGCCGGTCAAGGATGTGCTGGCTGCCGTGCTGGCCGCCCTGCTCGGCGTGTACATGCCGACCCGGCCCGGTGACCGTCGCGCCGGCCACCGCACGACGCGGTGGGACGACGGGGATCTGACCTGACCCACTGACCCACTGACACCTGACCCCGGCCAACGAACCAGAGCCCCCGGCACCCGCCGGGGGCTTTCGCATGTTCTGAGGGAGAAACCGCATGACCGAGACCGAACTGCCGAGCGTGCCGATCAGCACCCCGGCCGAGCTGCTCACCGCCGT
>JBOGDQ010000138.1:0-1602 GCA_050742975.1 Jatrophihabitantaceae bacterium | reverse complement strand
GAAGAGACCTTCACTCTCACCCAGGCTGCCGAGGCGGTACACGAGCTCGTCTACGAGTACGACTTCGGCGACGGCTGGCACCACGACATCGTCATCGAGCAGGCGATGCCGAGCGTGGGGACCGGTACTCCGCACCTGGTCGACGGTGCCGGCGCGTGCCCACCCGAAGACTGCGGCGGGACCGGCGGATTCGAGACCCTCCTCGCGGTGCTCGCCGACCCAACCGACGAAGAGCACGAGGAGATGCTGGAGTGGGTCGGCGGCTCCTACGACCCTGGCGCGTTCGACATCGACTCACTCAACGCCGCGTTGGAGCTCTACGACCGGCACACCCGGCAACGGCGAATGCGAAACTCGTGACCGTCGCACGCTCGTCGGAGCTACTCGTGGTTGCGGCTAGCAAGCGGTGGAGCTGCGCCGACTGCAAGAGTGAGTTTGAGCGTGGCGAGTTCCTGACGATGGATGACGCCGGGCCGCTGTGCCTGACCTGCGCTGATCTCGGCCACCTGGCGTTTCTGCCCCGCGGCGACGCGGCGCTGACCCGACGGGCGCGGAAGGCCAGCCGACTGTCCGCGGTGGTTGTGCAGTGGAGCCGGAGCCGGAAACGCTACGAGCGCCAAGGCGTTCTCGCCGAACCGGACGCCATCGCCCGGGCGGAGCAAGAGTGCCTGGCCGACAGCGAGGTACGCGAGCGGCGCCGGGAGCGCGACGCTCAGCGCCGCGCCGAGGAGGACGAGCGGTTCATCGCCGACCTCGCCGCCGCCGTACTCGCCCAGTTCCCCAGGTGCCCCCGCGAGCGGGCGTTACGCATCGCCGAGCACACCGGCGCTCGCAGCAGCGGACGGATCGGCCGCACGAGTGCCGGCCGCGCGCTGGATCCCGACGCGGTCCGGCTTGCCGTCATCGCCGCGATTCGGCACGGGGACACGAACTACGAGGACCTCTTGATGAGCGGCGTGACTCGCGCCGAGGCCCGCGCCCGCGTCCGCGACGACATCGACCGGGTGATGACCTCCTGGGCCGACAGCCAGTAACCGCCGGGTGGTTGTTGATCAGTGAACCGGCCGGCGACGCGTTGTTTGCGGTCCAGAAGTTCGCCCAACGTGTCGCTGCGCAGATCGAGACCTTGCTTCGCGAGTACCCGCGTGTTCATGGCTGACGCATGTTCAAGAAAGCTGAACAAGACGAGATTCTGAACGCGGTGGGCGGGGCGCTGCGTTCGGCCGTGGCGGTCGCTTTCAGGTA
This sequence comes from Jatrophihabitantaceae bacterium, assembly GCA_050742975.1. Taxonomy (GTDB): domain Bacteria; phylum Actinomycetota; class Actinomycetes; order Mycobacteriales; family Jatrophihabitantaceae; genus JBDTGE01. Next base: position 357 of record JBOGDQ010000138.1, on the reverse strand, counting down.
CGAGGTCGAGATGCGGGAGTCCGTCGCACTCGCCAGGCGCTGCGCTACCTGTCGGTGGCGGTCAGCTCGCGCAGGTGTCTGACGATGGTGGTTGTTCGCAGTGTGCTGACACCGTCGCGGCGGAGGTCGATGATCAGGCGCATCGGTTGTCCGACGGCGCACGAGAGTAGCTCTATCAGCGGAACTGACTCATGATCGCGACGCAGTGATGCGATCGCCGCCGGTGCTAGTCCAGCCGGAGGGCCAGCACCGGCGTCAGGCACACGGATGACTCGGTCGGCGTCAAGATCGAGCAGGTAGACGCTTGTCTCTGTCGTCACCTGCCATCGGCCAGCCGTGGGTAGCCCGGTCGACATC
>JBOGDQ010000137.1:0-17770 GCA_050742975.1 Jatrophihabitantaceae bacterium | reverse complement strand
AGACTGAACCGCGCATGGCAAAAAAACAAGGGTCTAAAAAGGACGCGACCGATCAAGCTGCACGAGCTGTAAGTCGCATAGACCGTTCCTAGCCCCGCGGCATGAACAGGGTCAATCCGCCCAACTCGAACCAATCGCCTCGGCCCGGTCAAATAAGGCGCACGGAGGCCTCGTTAAGGGCGGGCGTGGCTGGCCCGTTGCCCCGCGCAGATGAGCCGCTATGTCGTGCGGCGGGGGACGCCCGGAGTTCGCGAAGGCGACGAACAGTCGGAGCCGATCTCCGCGTCCTCGCTCCCGGAGCATGGCTGTAGGTAAGCCATTGATCGAGAAGCTGCGGCTCGCCGGAATAAGGCAAACGGCGTCGTCGTCCCTGCGCCCCTGCCACGGCGATGGAGGGCTGCGAAATGCGGTCGGGCGGCGTTCGCCGTCGCCAGCATCGCTGTTGGTTGGAGCCTGGTGCGGTTAGGGCGTCTTGAGGTAGCGCCGCAGGGCGTCGAGCCGCTCATCCCAGTCGTGGGCGAGGGCGGCGAGGAACTGCTGGGCGATTTGCACGGGCGCGGACCGCAGCCGGTAGCGCACTCGCCGGCGCTCTCCGGGTTCCGGCGTGACGAGGCCGGCGTCGGTCATGAGGACGAGGTGCTTGGCGATGGCCTGGCGGGTGATTGGGAGACGAGCGGCAAGATCGGTGACGGTTGCCGGGCCGTCGACGGCGAGGGCGGTCAGGATCGCGCGGCGGGTCGGGTCAGCGAGGGCGACAAAGACCTGTTCGGCAACAGCCTCGATATCAGGGGCCATCGACGTGCTCCACCAGCTCGGCCAGCTCTCGCGACCAGCCCTCGCTGTGGGAGGCGTAGGTCTTGCGCCGGGTATCGGGGGGAAGCTGGGCGAAGCCGGTCTCGATGACACGAAGCAGGGTGCCGTCGCCCTTGGGCTGCAGCGTGAACTCGACGTAGGTGCGGCGCGGGTCGTCGTCGGGAAGGTCGGGCAGCCGCCAGGTGTATGCGAACACCGTGGGTTCCTCCACGCGCTCGATGCGCAGGTCGACTGTCATGCCGCTGCCGAAGGTCAGCGTCGCAGCGCCACCGGGTCGCAGGTCGATGCTCGCTCGCTCGCCGAACCACGCGCTCAGCCCCTCGGCCGTGGTGAGCGCCTGCCACACCTCACCCGGACCGCGGGTCAGGGTGACGGTGCGCTCGATGCGGTCGGGAAACGCCATGACTTCCTCCTGTGCGGAGCGATTGTGGATGCCGACGGACGATCGCCACCCCCGGGAGTCGACCCGGTGACGCCGGGCCGTCCCCGGGGATCGGGATCAGCCATTCTCCTCGGCAGTGCGGCGGGCGAGGTCTCGCGGGCTGCGGTTGGGAGCGCCAGGGCCACCCTCGGCCAGCTCACGGAGGCTGGTGCCGATGAAGTGATCCCAACTGCGACTGCACATGTCCTTGCACTCGAGCTCGTCGTTCAGGCCGCGGTGCTCGAAGGTCAGCTCGCACGAGCGGTCGTCGAGCGCCGTGATGGTGAACGTCGGCCGCGTTCCGACCCAGTCCTGCATGAAGGTGCACTCGAGCACGGTCCAGCGGATGACCGCCGGGCGAGTCGCCTCGTCGACGCGGACGAGGAGCGGCGGCTGGTCGGCCACCATCGGGAATCGCAGCTCGCCACCGGTCAGGCCCGAACCCGTCACCGGGCTCCACCACGCGGCGAGCGCCTCGGCGCTGGTGATGCGGTCGAACACGACGTCGGCCGGGGCGTTTACTCGGACGGTCGTGAGGTAGTCAGTACTCGTGCGGGGCATTGCGGCCTCCTGCATCTGAATGATCTTACGCAACCTGTTGGTTGCCTCAACCATATGGTAACTGGCGGGTTGCGTCAAGTAGGTCCGTGAATTCGCCGCCACGGAGGTCTCGACGTCCGCCCCGGCTCGGCGCTGCGAATTCCAGGACGCTCCCTGCCAACGCGAGCCTCCGTCGCGTCGACTGTCGTCATCGAGGCGCCGCAGGAGATGCGGTCGACGGCCCGGATGGCGGTCGCACCCCGCGTCCGCATTCACAGGCGCTTACGGCCGTGCCGCCATCGAGGTGTCGGGGACGAACGAGCTCGTCAAGTTGTGTAATGGAACCGGCTCGTCGTGGCTCAACGCTCGATACAAACGACTGGTCGGACTACGTCCGCATGCTTCGCTCCTGGCTGCTGTAACCATGGGACTATGCCTTCGCATCATCGTTGGCGTTGCTGGCTGACGTTGTTGTCCGCGACTGCGCCTGAGCCGCCTGATTGAGAACTCCTCGTCCCCGGTGGCCTTGCGCTGCACGCCGATCCAATCGACGAGCATCACGAAGGTGAACGGGATGATGATGTCGCCGGCGTCGTTGAGCAGCGTCTGGACGTGCGAAAGGATTCCGGCGCTCGCCAGCGCGGTGCCCGCGACGCCGAGGGCAACGGTGGCGATTGGCTGCTCCCAGCGGCGCGGGCGGAACACGGTGTTCAGCGCCACCAGCAGATCCACGGTGGACGGATACCTCGCAAAGTGACCGAACACCGCGGAACTGGAACCAGCCATAACATCGACCAAGCGCGAGCGCTGGACCTCGGTCGCCGAGGCCTATGGCTTTGGAACGCCACACGTCAGCGATTCAGCACGTTGGTGGTTCGATCAGAAGAGCGGCGAGCTGGAGTCCGGCGGTGAGCCGGCGGGTGGCGTGAAGGTCCAGCAGGCAGGTGAGGAGTACGCCAGGAGCGATCTCCGCGACAAGACGTAGCTGAACCACACCCGTGCGGATGCGTGTCCCTGCGCCACCGGGCTGCGTCCCGGATGCCACCAGATTGAGGCTCAGCTCGTAGTGTTCGCCGGTCGGCGTCGCCACCCGGATCGCCTCACCGAGCGGCGGCGAGACGCAGAACGGGCCGTGCCCGTCGCGCGTCGGCCCGGCGGCCGTCGACGGCATGTCACACCACGGCTGACAAGACACGTGCCGGTCCGGATGGCTAGGGCGTGGCGATGTCGCGGGGGTCATACGACCACGATAGTACGAGAACTCATACTGCGGTATGGGTTCTCGAACTATTAGCTGGTCCGATGCACACTCCGCCACCCGCCCTGGACTCCGACGCCCTGCGCCGTGCGCTGTCCCAACTACGCAACCGGCGCGGGTTGACCTACGACCAGTTGGCCGAACGCAGCGGAGTTGCCCGCAGCGTGCTCGTGACCGTGGAGACGGGCGCCGCTCAGGCCTCGCTGCGAACCTGGCACGCGATCGCGCATGCCCTCGACGTGCCATTCGCGGACTTGATGGCCAGTGCTTGCGCCGATCATCCAGACGAGCCCCATCGGCCCAGACGCAGCGACCGCTGACTCGTTGCGCGCAGGTACCCGCGTCCAGCGCCGTCCACCGCACGCGGCCGACACGGGGACTGTCCGAATTTCGGCGCCACCACATCGCCCGCGCCGCTCTAGCTACCGCTCTTGCTGATCATGGCAGGCTCTTCCTGTTCCGTGCGGCGAGCTCACCAACCGGCAACGCGACACGCCGGCCCGATGACTGTCCGGTGCCCGCCGCTGCCGCATCCCGGCCTTCCTCCGCCTCGCCCGACGCATCACCGCGGCCCGCACAAGATCTACGCCACGCTCGAGCAGGGCCTGTGCAACGTACTGGTCGAATCAATTCGTGTTGTGCCCCGGCCTCGCTCGAGTCGGCTTCGCGGCACCGGGCCAAGCGAGAGCACAATCCACCCATGACCGACGGTGATCTTCTTGAGAGATTTGATCAGCTGGCCGACCAGGTGCGGCATCCGGCGTTGACGCTGGATCTGTTCACCCGTGAGCTGCTCGACGACTCCGACTCCGACGACGAGGGCGAGGACGAGCGGGACGACGAGGCGATCAGTATGGCTCTCGAGCCTGCGGCTTTGCGGGCGGCGCGGTGTCGTCGTGGTGCGCTGATGTTCGCCGCCGACCTGGTCTTTGACGCCATCGTTGACGATCTTGTGGTGTCCACCGAGGACCGTGAGCGGCTTGGTGTCCAGGGATTTGCCGAAGAGCACCTGCCGTGCCGGCTGCGGCATCGCTATGACGCGTCATTCCTGCGCAAGGTTCTCGCCTGCGCGGCGAAGGTTGCCCAGGACCTGGCCAGCGACGAGTACACCTACCCCGCCTGCACAGCTGAGGAACTCGTCCTGTGGGCGATCGTGCAGGAATGGGAGATGCTGCTGGACCTGACCGACCTCGGCCGGTGTTGGGCCGCATTGTCGGAGTACCTGTTCGAGGATCTCGACTTCCAGTATCTGTTCGACGCGGACATGGACGGTGTCGAGGACGACCCGCTGGCGCACAAGACCAGCAGCATCGAGGTCCGCCCGCTGGCGGAGTGGTTCGCGCCGTTCAACACCAACTCGCGGGTTCACCCGTATGCGGTCGAGCTGCACGACCGTGATCAGCCTGAGCTGTTCGACCTGACCGGCACCGATGACGACGGCCACCAAATCACCAGGGCGGTCGCGCTGACCGAGATGCCGGCGACCGTGGACGGACTCGATCCGGTCAGTGATCTCGTCGCTGCCGCCCGCCGGGACGCGCGAACCCACCGGGAGCCCGGTGAGTGGGTTCCCGACGAGAACGACCCGGCGGGCTCGTTTGCCGAGATCGCCTCCTGCCCGGCCACCAGCGGCATATTGATCCATCAAACCGGTCCGGACGGGGAAATCACGCAGGTCCCGGTCCTGTCCTTCATCCCGCAGCCGGCCCACCCCCGCACCGGTACCTGCTGGGCCGAGGTGATGTATTTCAGCGGCCGTACCGAACTGCCCCTCGCCGCGGTGGTCTCCTTCACCCCAGATCCCACCGTGCGCGAACGCTGGAACGCCGCCTTCGCCCCACCGCCACCCGGATCCTGAACGACCCGGTGCAGGACCTCGCCGGGCGACCGTCCGAGGTGACAGTTCGCTCAGCTGGCTCGCGGCGCCGCCACCAACACGGGCTTCGTGAACTTGAACCAGCGCACGCCACACGATCGTGTGCACTGACATTTCGATGACATTGACCTCAAGCGAGACAACGAGCGAACACGATAGTCCTTATATTATAAGGCATTCATTGGTGGAGCTGAGGGGACTCGAACCCCTGACCCCCACACTGCCAGTGTGGTGCGCTACCAGCTGCGCCACAGCCCCAAACCGATCCTGCGCCGGAAGCGCCAGGACCGAGGGGCAATGCTACACGGCTGACCACCGGGGCAGATTCGGGCCGCAGAGCAGATCGCCACCAGCTGTGCCGGTCGTGCAGCGCGCACCCGTCTGCGTCCTGCATTTGCGCACCGCGCCGGTTTTCCACAGGCTGCCAACCCGCGCCAACTTTGCGACACGCCGCGGCAGATACCCCCCTAAACACTGGGCCAGAGGGGCCGTCACCCATACTGGACCCAGCAACGCACCCACGATCAAGGGAGATTCCCGTGAACCGCAAGGAACTGGTGGCAGCCGTCGCCGACGCCGCGGACCTGGAGCAGAAGACGGTCGACGCTGTCCTGCGTGGCCTGCAGTCGACGCTCGAGGGCGCGGCCGCCAAGGGCGAGAAGGTCAGCGTGCCTGGCTTCTTCGCACTCTCGGTCGGCCGCCGCGCCGCCCGCGAGGGCCGCAACCCGGCCACCGGCGCGACCATTCAGATCGCAGCCGCCAACACCGTGAAGCTGACCGCTGGTAGCACCCTGAAGGACGCCGCCAACAAGTAGCCCAGCGCCAAAGCCCGAAGGGCCGGCCCACCGTGAAAGCGGTGGGCTGGCCCTTCGGCTGTCCGGCTACGGGCTCTTCGAACCGGTCGGCGTGGCCTTCTTCGTCGACGTCGGAGTCGGGGACGACGGCGTCGTCGTCTTCGAGGGAGTCGGGGACGGCGAGGGCGGCGGCCCGGCGGCGTCGACCTTGGCGATCGCCGCCTTCACCGAGGCGAGGTCGGTCTTGGCGAGCTTCTTGCCGTTGAGGTAGACGGTCGGTGTGCCGTTCACGCCGCGCTCGCTCGCCTTCTCCGTGATCGCCTGCACCAGCGCCTTGTGCTGCTCGGTGTTGACGCACGAGTCGAAGGTCGTCTTCTGGCTGGGCGTGATCCCGACGGCACTCGCGTAGCTCTCCAGCTCGCCGTCGGTGCGCCCGTTCGAACCTTCCTTCGGCTGGATCTGCGTACCCGATTTGTCCTTGCCGTACAGGTAGTTGTGGTACTTGACGAAGTCGTCGACGCTGATGTCCGACGCGCACAGTGCCGCGTTGGCCGCGCGCGAGGAGTACCGGTTGCCGTTGGACGAGCTGTCGAGGAAGGACATCGAGTGGAACCGAACCTGCGCGAGGTTGGCCTTGACGTCCTTGTCCAGGGTGGGTCCGACCGCCTGCTCGAACTCCAGGCAGTGGGGGCACTGGAAGTCCTCGTAGATGTCGATCGTCGCGGACGCCTTCTTGCCGTAGACGACGCCGTTGGTGGCCGAGGCGTTGGTGGCGGTCAGGTCTCCCGCGATCTTGGCCCGGCCGGACTGGACGCCGATGCCGATGACCGCGACCAGGACGACGACGATCCCCAGTGCCAGGTTGATGTACATCGTGCGCTCGCGCGCCTCCTTGCGGCGCGCGTCGAGCATCGCGTTGTACTTGCGCGCGCCCTTGTCGGTGCGCATCCGCTTGGCCGACGGCGCCTCGACGTGGTCGTTGCGGGCGAGGAACTCCTCGACGGAAAGCCGGGTCGTCGACCAGATGACGAGGTACGCCGCGAGGATCAGCAGCCCGATGTCACGCAGGATGTCGAGCGTGTAGCTCGTCGTGGCCGACTCCCCGCCCCCACCGAAGCAGCCGCACTCGAGCTGCAGGCCGCGCGCGGCCGCCTGGATGAGCCCGATCAGGAACACCACGAACAACAGCCCGGACACGAGCGCGGCCAGCCGGACCGCCACCCCGACGATCAGCAGCACGCCCAGACAGAACTCCAGCACCGGCAGCCCGTAGCCGATCGCCTTGGACAGCCACTCGGGCGTCGCGTCGTACGCGCGCACCGCCTGGACGAACGTCCGGGGCGAGTGCAGCTTGGACCACGCGGCCCAGATCCACACGACGCCGAGCACGAGACGGATGAGGGTTCCGAGCCAACCTCGGACGGAGTTCCAGTTCACGAGCGGTGATTCTGCCGTAGTGCCTCGCACGACCTACGCCTTTGCCACGATCGGCAGGTCGTGCGCCATCTGCTTCGCCTCGTTTCCATCCGTTCCGCTGTAGACGTAGGACACCCGCGCGTAGTCGTCAGGACCGAACAGCAGGACCTGCGTGGAGTGGGTCTGGCCGCCGTCCTCGGCCACCAGGATGTGGGCCGAGATCTCGGCCAGGTTGATCTGTGACTGCGTGCCGCGCAGGCCGACGAAGCTGGCGTGGTTGTCCGAGTCGAAGTTCTGCAGCCACCTCGCGATGATCGACGCGGTGTCGTGCTTGACGTCGGTGGACACGAAGACGACGTAGATCTTCTTCTGCAGCGTCAAGGGCAGTGTCTTGAGCGCGTTGTCGATGTCGGCCATTGTCGTCGGGCACACGTCCGGGCAGCTGGTGTAGCCGAAGAACAGCAGCGTGGGATGCCCCGCCGTGCGGGTGCCGAACGCGAACGGCTGGCCCGCCGTGTCAGTCAGCGTGAACGACGGGCGCGGGCGCGGCGTGTCCAGTCCGACGCCCTGGTAGGGACCCGAGTTCGGGTTCTGGTCGTTCAACCCGGACGGCTGCGTGCCTGCGTGACCCGAGCTCGAGCAGCCGGCGAGGAACGCGGCGAGGACGAGCAGGACGGCGGCGAGGATCACGTTCCTGCGGCGGTTCACTTCGTTGCTCCTGACGAGGCGGGGGCCGGCGTCGCGCCTGAGTTGGCTCCGGTCGGTGCGGGTGCGCCGAGTGCGATCACCGGTGCGGACACGTCGATCGTCCCCGCGCCGGCGAACGTCAGCGCCAGGTTCACGCTCTGTCCCGGCTTCAGCGGTCCGAACAGCTTCTCGATCATCACGTGACCGGTACCCGTCGAGAGTACGAGCGTGCCGTGTGCGGGGATCACAGCCCCGTCGGGTGCCGGGTTCATCTGGCCGTTGACCAGCGTGTGCAGGACCGAGGTCTGGCCGGCGCCGGTCACCACGCTGAGCAGGCGATCGGCCGTCCCGGTGGTGTTGTAGACGGTGAAGTACGCGGCGGCGGCGTCGGTCGGAGGCGCGGGCTCGCGCACATACGCGCCGGTGACGACGATCGGCGCCGAGCCGCTGGCCCCTCCACCGGACGGGACGCCGAGCGGCACGGCGCCGCGGATCAGGCCGGCGCCTCCGAGCACGGCGACGGCCACTCCGGCGAGCAGGGTGGACAGCGGGAGGCGCATCAGTCCCTGGCCCCCTTCGCGCGTGACACGAACGCGATGCCGAGCGCCGCAGCAGCCACGAGCAGGGCGATCACCGACAGCACGATCGGTCCGGTGTCGCTGGACGACTTCGCCGCCGGCGCAGCGACGGTCGGGTCGCCGGTCGCGCCGGCCGCGGCCAGGCTCAACGTCGGTTTGGGGAAGTCGGGCTCGGCCGTACTGCCCGGGGCAGCGACCTGGGTCCAGCTCACCACGCTGCCGTCGCTGTAGGTCTGGATCGCGCCGAACTGCAGCGAGGAAACATCGGGCAGCTGACCGGCGATGATCGTGAACGCGCCGAACTCGCCGGGCTTCAGGCCGTGGCCCGGCTGGGCCTTCCAGTCGATCTCGCTGACCGCCTCGGTGATGTCCCCGTCGTCGGTCTTGATCGGTGTCGCCAGCTTGGTGGTCTTCACCGTCTGCGTCCAGCCGTAGATCGGATCGACGAGTACGGACGCGATCGGCGTATCGGTGGGCAGCGCCACAGCGAGCCCGACGGTGTCGACGTTCTTCTCGACCGGGACCCGGAACGTGATCTCCTGATCGCTGCCCCCGCGCGTGGCGCCGGGCGCGCTCACCGTGACATGCGCCGACGCGGGACCGGCCAGGGCGAGCATGGCCGCCCCGGCCGTGGCGGCGACAACAGCGAGCGTGCGCAGGCGATTCATCGAGAACCTTTCCGGTTGACTCAGTTGAGGTGGATCTTGACGTCCGCGGTGACGGCGTCGAACTTGGACGTGGTGACCACCAGGGTGAACACCCAGGTGCCGGAGACGGGCAGGTTCAGGTTGCTCGAGCCGTAGAGGTCGGTCCCGTTCGCGGAGAGCGTGATCGGGATCGGCCCGATCTGCCTGCTCGGCTGCAACGCGGTGGCGGTGAGCTTCTGCGGGCGGACGCCCGGGCTGAGCGCGATCGAGGCGGTCACGAGTCCGTGCACCCCCGGGTCGAGCGTCACGGTGACCGTGCGGCCGCCGCCCAGGCCCGTCGATGCGGCGACTGGCCGACGGGCGTCCGTCGCGAGTGCCTCGCGCCCGCGCGGCTGGTCGACGAGGATCGAGGTCGCCACGAGCACCAGCGCTGCCAGGGCGATCTCGACCAGCACCGAACGCCGCATCCGCTCGTGGGCCACGTCGTCGAGGGCCGGCTGCTCCTGCACCTCCGCGACATCCGCGTCGGTCATCGCATAGGCGACGGGCATCGGCACGAGTCGTCGCTGGATCGCGACCCGGGACAGGTTGCCGACGCCGATCAGGCCGAGGAACAGCAGGACCTTCGCCGAGACGAGCAGTCCGTAGTCGGTATGCAGGATCGCGCGCAGCGAGCCGATCCCGCGCCAGGCCGCGTACGTCCCGGTGATCGCGAGCGTCACCACCGAGACGAACGCGACGCGCGAGAACCTGGGGAGCACCGCACGCAGTTCGGCCGGCTCGCGACGCGGCAGTACCGCGGCCACCACTATCACCAGGCCACCCACCCAGGCGGACATCGCGCACAGGTGCAGCACGTCCGCGGTGATCGACAGCCAGCGCGGGTTCGTCGTGTCGGCGTGGCCGATGGCCGAGAACGTGATCGCGACCCCGACCAGCAGCGGCCAGGCTGCGTCCTCGACCCGGGAGCGGCGACGTTCGACGCCCTGCAGCGCCCAGCCGAGCAGCACCGCGACCGCACCGAGCAGCAGCAGCCGGGCGCTGTGGAACTGGCCGTAGTCGGTGTGCAGCGTGCCGTCGAGCAGCGGCCAGCGGGTGAGCCCGGACAGGCCGAGGCCGGCGGCGTACGGTCCCTGCAGCACCAGCTCCGCGAGCCCGCCGAGGGCGGCCAGCAGCCAGCCCGTCCAGACGACGCGGCGGGCCCGGCGATCGTCGCGCCCCTCGGGCCAGACGGTCAGCAGCAGCCACGCGCCGCCGAGCAGCGCGAACCCCGCGTACGACACCCAGCGGGCGGCGTCGAACACCTTGCTGGTGATGCCGTTGACGGTGGACGTGTTCACGCTGGTGGCGCTCAACACCCCGTTGCCGACGACGAAGCGGACGACCCCGGCGACGGGATGCGAGTCGGCCGAGATGATGCGGAAGCTCTCGGTGTAGGTGCCGTCGCCGAGGCCGGACCTCAGCTTGTTCGCAACCTTGCTCGCGTCGCCGCCGGGATGGAACGCGGCGCCGGTGTCGACGCGGCGGCCGGACTGGTCGGTGACCTTCAGGTAGCCCAGGCTGCCGATCGTCACAGGCTCGTCGAAGGTGATGCTCACCGACTGCGGAACGCTTTTCAGGCGCGAGCCGTCGGCCGGGTCGGACTGCACGACCGACGCGTGTGCCGAGGCGGAGGTGGCGAGCAGCAGGCCGCCCCCGAACAGCGCGCCGAAGAGAGCGAGCAGCACCGAAACCCGCCGGATTGTGCAACCCCTGGCGTCCTGACGCCGCCACCGCTTGCACAATCGGGTGAAGCGAGGGCTCATGCGACGCCCCGCAGGTGCCGATGGCCGCTCTCGCCGGCGTCGCCCGATGCCGCGCTGAACCGTCCGGGCGGCAGGGCCCGCTCGGCCCGATCGAGCGCGATCAGCAGCAGGAGCCCGGCCAGCGCGGCCAGGTGCGTGCAGATCCGACCGATGGACACCGCGCCGGCCGCGATGTCGTGCACGCTCAGCGCGCCCAGGACCACGATGAAGGTGACCAGCAGCGGGATCAGCCCGGCGGCCCGGCGCGGCGTCAGCGCACAGGCCAGGAACGCCACGCCGATCGCCAGGTTCCACGCCGCGCCCTCGTGCGCCGCGTGCATCGACATCGCCATGCCGATGCTGTCGCCGCTGATCGCCGGCACCGCGATCGCGAGCTGGGCCAGGCCGACGAGAACGAGTGCGGCGCGCAGCAGCAGGCGGCGGCGCATCACCCGGCGCGCGGGCAGGACCACGTTCTCGGTGATCGAGGCGGCGAGGTCGGGCACGCCGGCGGTGCCGACGCGGGCCTGGCGGGTCAGCCGGGTGGCCGCACGCACCCATCGGGCACAATCGGTACAGGATTCGAGATGGTGGTCCAGGACGGAGGCGGACATCCCGATCGGCTCGCCGTCCAGGCGCGCGGACGCCGCCTCCCGGAACCGATCACATCTCACGTACGGATTAGTCGTAAAGACTGGCCGATTAGTTCCCGGGGTGGCCCCGGTCACTGGATCGCCGGTACCTGGATCGCGGCTACCTGGAGCGTCAGCAGGAGAGGAAGCCATGGACGAGCCGCTGGACGAGGTCACCTCGGCCGCGCTGCGTGCGCGTCGTGGCGACCGGGCCGCGGCCACCGCATTCGTCCAGGCGACCCAGTCCGACGTGTGGCGGGCCTGCGCGAGCCTCGGCTCGCGCGCGAGCGCTGACGATCTGACCCAGGAGACCTACGCGCGGGCGTTCGCGTCGCTGCACCGCTTCGTCGGCCGCTCGTCGGCACGCACCTGGCTGCTGTCGATCGCGCGGCGGGTCTGCGCCGATGCCGTGCGCGCTGCCGTCCGGGACCGGGCAGCGGCGATCGATGCGGCCGCGCCCGCGGCCGATCACGCCGAGTCCGTCACCCTGCACGCGATGCTCGACGCGATCGACGCCGACCGGCGCGAGGCGTTCGTGCTGACCCAGCTCGTCGGGCTGTCCTACGCCGAGGCTGCCGACGTGTGCAACTGCCCGGTCGGGACGATCCGCTCGCGGGTGGCCCGGGCCCGCGCCGATCTGGTCGAGGCGTTCGGCGGCGGTCAGCGCCGCGCGGTCAGCGACTGAGCTGGTCCTCGCGAACGCCACCGGTCGCGCGGACGTGCCGCGTGACGAAGTGCTCGGCGACGAAGGACATCGTCGGGATCGTGCCGGCCAGCGCGACCAGGACGATCCGGACGAACGGCCAGCGCAGCTTCACACCCAGGTTGAGCACCGTCGCGACGTAGACCAGGTACAGGTAGCCGTGCAGCAGCCAGAGCAGCCCGGTGCCCGGCTCCATGTGCTTGACGTCCACGACGTCCTTGAGGATCAGGGCGATCGTGCCGCACAGCAGCACTACACCGGTCGCGAACGCCATGATCCGGAACCGCAGCAGCGCGCTGTCGACCTTGGACCTGTCGGCAATGGCTGCGCTCATGGGCTCTCCTTCTCGGCCAGGGCGGCCAGGTACGCGTTGTACGCCGCGTGCTCGGAGTCGACGGCGGGCGGTGGTCCGTCGGCGCTCTGCGGCATGACGTACCGACGGTAGGCGACCGGCTCAGGCGCGGCCGCTGCAGGCTCAGCGGCCGGCGGGTCGGCGTCGGTCGTGTTCTTTCGGGCGACGTCCCGCATGATCCGCAGCCACATGCCGATCCCGAACAGCGAGAACGCCCACCACTGCAAGGCGTAGCCGAAGTTCTGCAGCGAGAAGTGCTTCGCGTCCGAGACGTCCAGCTGCCAGCGGCCGAGGAGCACCATCGTCACCGCGATCGCGAGCACGAGCAGGTGCCCGGCCACCCACTTCGGGGCAGCGGCGAAGCGGTACTCGCGCAGCACGACCCAACGGTACGTCACCCTGCGCGAACACCGGCCACCCACATCGGGCAGCGGCGTGGAGATCACGGACGGGACTATCGGCGGCGTGGCGATCAGCGCCGCAGGCTGAGGAAGCGGTAGTGCAGGCCGGTCTTCGACTCGTGCCAGCCGTCGCTCGGATCAGTCCCGTCCGCAAGCCAGGTCGTGTCGAACTGTGGCGCGTGGACGTCGCCGTCGAACTCCTCGCGCAGTTCGGTGACGACCGCGCGGTCGGCGTACGGCAGCGCGGCTGCGTAGACCTCGGCCCCGCCGATCACCCAGGCGTCGCCGGCGGCGGCGAGCGCTTCAGCGAGGTCGTGCACCACCTCGGCGCCGTCCACCGTCCACGTGTCGTGGCGGGTGAGCACGACGTTGCGGCGTCCGGGCAGCGGGCGGAAGCGGTCGGGCAGCGAGTCCCAGGTACGACGGCCCATCACGACCGTCGCGCCGCGCGTGGTGTCGCGGAAATGTGCCAGGTCCTCGGGCAGGTGCCACGGAAGCGCGCCGGCGCGGCCGATGACACCGTTCGCGGCCTGCGCCCAGATGAGCCCGATCACTAGACGGCGACGGGTGCCTTGATCGCGGGGTGATGCTCGTACCCGGCGACCTCGAAGTCCTCGTACGCATAGTCGAACAGCGAAGCGGACGGCTTCAGTCGCAGCGCCGGGAACGGGTGGGCGTCGCGGGAGAGCTGCTCGCGCACCTGATCGACGTGGTTGTCGTAGATGTGGCAGTCCCCGCCCGTCCAGACGAAGTCGCCGACCTCGAGCCCGACCTGCGCGGCGACCAGGTGCGTCAGCAACGCGTAGCCGGCCAGGTTGAACGGGACGCCGAGGAACAGGTCGGCGCTGCGCTGGTAGAGCTGGCAGGAGAGCCTGCCGTCGGCGACGTAGAACTGGAAGAACGCGTGACACGGCGGCAGCGCCATGTTCTCGATCTCGCCGACGTTCCACGCGGACACGATCAGCCGGCGCGAGTCGGGATTGCTGCGCAGCTGCTCGAGCACCGTGCTGATCTGGTCGATGTGCCGCCCGTCGGGCGTCGGCCAGGAACGCCACTGCACGCCGTACACGGGCCCCAGTTCCCCGTCGGGGTCGGCCCATTCGTCCCAGATCGTCACCTTGTTGTCCCGGAGCCACTTCACGTTGCTCTCGCCGCGGAGGAACCAGAGCAGCTCGTAGGCGACCGAACGGAAGTGGACCCGCTTCGTGGTGATCAGCGGGAACCCGGCGGCCAGCTCGTAGCGCAGTTGACGGCCGAAGACGCTTCGGGTTCCGGTGCCGGTGCGGTCGTCCTTGTGCGTGCCGTTGTCGAGCACGTGCCGCAGCAGGTCCTCGTACTGGGTGTCGATGCCGGCCATGTCGCTCACGATAACGCGGCGGTGCGTCAGCAGGCCGATCTATGGTGAGCGGGCACGTCGGGAGGGCGGCAGATGGCCACGTTCGCGCGATGGGTGATCAGGCACCCGCGGATCAGCTCCGTGCCGTGCGTGCTCGTCGTGGTACTGATCGTCGTCGGTCCCGGTCGTCGCGGTCCCGGTCGCCGCGGTCCCGACGGTCACCGGGTCGGCCGGTCCGGGGCAGCCGCACCACGGGGCCGATCCGAGCTCACCTCGCTCGCTGCCCGGGTCCGCTTCGCACCCGCCTCCCGGGCGATCGACGCACGACCCGACGAACGCCCCGGCGCAGGACCCGACGCACCACTTGGCTCCGGCCGGCGACCGCGCCGCGCTCACCGTTCTCGCGACGCTCGCGGTCAAGGGTCGCGCGCCGAAGACCGGGTACAGCCGCGCCGCGTTCGGGCCGGCGTGGACCGACGAAAACGGCGATCCGCTTGGTCACACTGAGGGTCCCCCCGCGAGTGGGGGCGTAGCCCGCGGGGGAAGCTGCGACACCCGCGTTATCAGCACTCCCAAGCCGACCTTCGTGGCTGGAGCCCAACAAACACGCGCTGATCGCCGAGTTGCGCCCTTCCGGGCGAGTCGAGTGACGTGCGCGACGAACGGGGTGACGGGGTGATGATGCGTCCACGCAGTCGGGTGCTGCGGTGGATGTTCGCGTCGGCGTTGATCGTCGTGTCGGTGTGCGGATGCGCGAACGTGGCTGCCACTCATGAGGATGACGCGACGACGACGCGTCCGGCTGTGCCGTCGACGTCGTCGGCCGAGGAGGGCTCCGCCGAGGCCGCGCTGGACACCCTGCCGGTGAAGGGCCGAGCACCTAAGACCGCATATGCGCGCAGTCAGTTCGGCGACGCGTGGACCGATTCGAGTGGAGCCCCCTGGAGCGAGAACGGGCTCTCGACAAGGGACGACGTGCTCTCGCGCGACCTCACGTCGATCACGTGCAGGGCGACCCCGCCGGAAGGGCAGCGCCGCACTGCGTGGTCAGCAGTGGCGTCCTCCACGATCCCTATACCGGTCAGACGATTCACTTCGTGCGCGGCGTCACGACGTCGTTGGCGGTCCAGATCGAGCACGTCGTCGCGTTGAGTGATGCATGGCAGACCGGTGCGCAACAGCTGACTCGCACGGAGCGGATCGACCTCGCCAACGACCCGTTAGAACTGCTGGCCGTCGACGGCCCGACCAACGAAGCGAAGAGCGACGGTGACGCCGCGACCTGGCTGCCACCGAACAAGTCTTTCCGCTGTGCGTATGTGACCCGGCAGGTAGCGGTGAAGGCGAAGTACCACTTATGGGTCACGTCCGCAGAGAGGGCAACGATCGGCCGTGTCCTCTCGTCATGTCCGGATCAGCCACTGCCAACCGTGGCCGATGCCGAGCGTCGCAGCTACTGATCGTCGGGCCCGCCATGGTTGGACGCGGAGGGATGATCAGCTATAGCTCACCGTCAGACTGTCGGTGAAGCTGATTGGGCCACCGGAGATCGTGCCACTGCTGAACCCGTTGTACCAACGCACGGCGAAGAATATCGACGTCGTGCTGGCCGGCAGGCCGTTGAACGACGACGTGCTGTTGGTGAACCGGTAGGCGTTGTAGCAGGTGTTCAGCGAGTTGTAGCAGATGTAGAGATTGGCACCGGACGGCACAGCGCCCGGCGAGGAGTAGTTGAGGCTGTAGGTAACGCCGGTGATCGTGCTCGACGACGGCACCGACGAGGGTGGGGTCGGGGCGAAGCCTTGGTAGACGTAGTTCCACTGCGAGACCTGGAACGGCGTCCCAGGGCCGCCGTAGCTGCCTGCGGCGAACGCGGGTGCCTCGAATCCGAACAGCGCGATCGCTGCAACGATATCGAGACGACGGCTAACTTGATCCGACGCATAAAAGACCTCCACAAAGAGTACGAACCCGGCAGATCATGACGTTAGTCACACTCTGTCGATCAAGCAATACTCTCCGTGATGAGTAACCAACCTCCGGATGACTTCGCCTAGAGGTAGACCGACCCGTCGGCCGCGACCGTGCCGGACGTCGGCCGCGCGGTGGTGTCCTGCTCGTCGCTCGTCGCCGCGGAGCCGTTCCGCAGGAAGGCCGTCCCGCGAGCGACGTCGGTAGCGCTGAGAAGTCCGGCAGCTGCGAGCTCGCGCAGGCCACTGGCCGTGAGCTGTTTCTGGGCAGCGATATCGCTGGACATGTCGCGTTGTGAGAGCACTACGGCCGCCAGTGGAAACGCTCCGCTGTCGGCGGTCGGTGGCCAGTTGAAGTCGTAGCCGACCGCCGCTCGCAATGTCTTGAGCTGCTGGTCCGACAACGGGCCGTAGTCATATGACGCTGCCTCCGAAGCCTTGGGTGCGGCCGAGATGCGACCGGCAACGCCGTGCCCGGTGGCTGAGATGGCATGCGACACGAGTGCTGAAATGTTCATTGGCGGCTTCCTTGCCGTGTGAGTGAGCTCGTCCATGAGTCTCCCAGGCCAAGATCGGCAGGATCGGCTCGATCTTTAGCCCCGAGGCCGGCCCCATCAGAAGGCACCATGGCGCGCCCCGGTCACCACCCCGCGTCATCGAGCGGTCGAAGCTTGATCGCGCATCATCTGGCGGATTGCGAGCCGCGTGCCATCGAGATCGGCGAGGGCCTGCTCGAGGTCGCGGCGGCTTGTGGCGAGTTCTTCGGTGGTGCTGCCGACAGCTGCCCGCAGCTGCTCGTTCTCCTGTTCGAGGCTTCGGACTCGTTCGAGCAGTTCTCGATTGCTCATCGCGTCGAGCTGTTCGCCGAGGTCGCGTTGGAGTCTGTGCCGAAGGCGGTCGCGCTCGGCACGAAGGTCGCGGATCTCGGCTCGTGCGTGCGCCAACTCGGTTCGCAGGCCGGGCAACGAGCGGTCGTCCGCCGGCGTAGCGAGATTGGCGCCCTGTCGCTCACGTTGGTGCCGGATCGCCTGTTCGATGGCATCCCGGACGGTCAAATTGTTGTAGACGAACCAGGTCGAGACGCCGGCGGCTCGGTGCACGTCGACGAAGCTCACCCGCTTGCCGCGGGCGAGCATTCGGTCGATGGTCGCGAGGGCATGGGCTTGCTTGTCCGCTGCGGCCTGGCGTCGGGTGGCGACCAGCCGTGGGGTCCGGGGTGCCGTGTCAGTCACCGGGCCTCCGGGTGATGCTGTCGACGGGGATCAGCGCGCTCTGGCGAGCCTTGCGCATCTCGGAGCAGGCCGACTCGATCGCGTGCTGCTCGGTCTCCGGTAGCGCGGTCAGCTGAGTGCGCATGGTGGCGGCGATCCTGTCGTAGGAGCGGATCTGTTCGTCGAGGTTGTCGATCACCCAGCCGGCGACGTCGGCGGCCAGGGCGACGGCGCGATCGGCACGCAGCTGGGCGAGTTGTTGTTCGATCGCGGCCAGGTAGGACGGGTCGGGCCGGTAGAAGCCGCAGCCGGCGCATTGGAAGCGGATCGGGCAGGCCTGGCCGCCCGCTT
>JBOGDQ010000136.1:0-13885 GCA_050742975.1 Jatrophihabitantaceae bacterium | reverse complement strand
GCGTCGATCAGGGCGGTGTCCGACAGCCGCGGGGCGGGTAGCAGTTCCAGCGGCCGCAGCGTGTCCGACGCCGGGGCCAGCACCGTCAAGGCCGCGGCCGCCTGGTCGGGCCGGGCGAAGCAGTCGGCGGCGGTGGGGATCGGGGTGCACAGCGCGGGGTCGACGAACAGCGTCTCCTCGTCGGGTTCGGCGACCTGATCCCATCGTGCGAACATAGGCCTTATTATGCCGTTATCGGCCGATGTCTGTCAAGACGTTCGCCCTACTTGGTTAGCGATTCCCAAACTTGATCAACCGGAGATGGCGACCAACCGCGAGCCGGAAACCCGGCAGCGCAAGCCAACCCCGAGAGCAACCTTCTCGTCGCCGCAGCAGTTGACCCAACGCAACCGAAGGCGAGTCGGAGACCGAGCACCGCAAGCCGAGCAACTCCTTCGTCGCCGCCGCAGTTGACGAAACGCAACCAAAGGTCGGCTACCGCCCCTTGCGCCTCGTCTAGGCGAATCCCACCCGCCAACCCCTTCACCGTCGTTGCTTCGCAATCCAGAACACGTTCTAGTACGCGTCAACGCGAGAACAGCATCAAACTAAGCTGGTGAGCGCCCGACGCGCGACGAGACTGGAACACGTTCCGCCACGTCCGCAATGCTAGGCTCGGGTGAGCTGGACGCTCGATCGCGACCTCGGTGGAGGGAATTGGATGACTGCCGCACGACGCGTACGCAACGGCGACGGGGCCGTCAGCGCGCTGCCGCCCGAGGAGCTTGGGTCGTCCGCGCAACGTGATCGGCGCAAGCGGATCCTCGACGCGACACTGGCGCTCGCGTCCAAAGGTGGTTATGAGGCCGTCCAGATGCGGGCCGTCGCCGAGCGCGCCGATGTCGCGCTCGGCACCCTGTACCGCTACTTCCCGTCCAAGATCCACCTGCTCGTCTCGGCCCTCGCGCGCGAGCTCGAACGGGTACAGGAGCGCACTGACCGCGTGGTCATCCCCGGTGCGACGTCGTACGACCGGCTGATGTTCATACTGGCCCGGATCACCAAGGGTCTGCAGCGCGACCCGCAGCTGACCGAGGCGATGACCCGCGCGTTCATGTTCGCCGACGCGTCGGCCGCTGCCGAGGTCGATCAGGTCGGCCGATTGATGGACCAGATGTTCGCCCGGGCGATGCTCAGCGCCGAGGGCACGCCGAGCGAGGAGCAGCTCACGATAGCGCGCGTGATCAGTGACGTGTGGCTGTCGAACCTGGTGGCCTGGGTGACCCGCCGCGCTTCGGCGACCGACGTCGCCAACCGTCTCGAGCTGACGATCGGCCTGCTGCTCGGAGTCCGCAAGGCGGCCGACTCCTTCTGATCACGCGCTCGGTCAGCGCGGACCCACCAGCGCATCGATCAACGACTGCGCGGTCGGGCTGCGGTCGAGCAACTCCCCCACGTGCGCCTTCGTGCCCCGCTGCGGCTCGAGCATCGGCACCCGGACCAGCGACTCGCGCCCGACGTCGAAGATGACCGAGTCCCAGGACGCGGCGGCGACCGACTGCCCGTAGCGCCGGAGGCACTCGCCGCGGAAGTAGGCGCGAGTGTCCTCCGGCGGCGAGCTGACCGCGGCCTCTGCTGCACCGGCCGGCAGCAGCGTCTTGATCGCGCCGCGCGAGACGAGCCGGTGGTACAGGCCCTTCTCAGGACGCACGTCGGCGTACTGCAGGTCGACCAGCTGCAGGCGGGGCGAGTCCCAGTCCAGGCCGTCACGGTCGCGGTACCCGTTGAGCAGGCGCAGCTTGGCGACCCAGTCGAGTTCGTCCGCGAGCTGCATCGGGTCCTCGGCGAGCCGGGTCAGTACGGATTCCCAACGCGTCAGGACGTCGACAGTCTGCTCGTCAGCGTCCTCGCCATACCGGTCGTCGACGAACTTCCTGGCTCGGTCGAGGTACTCGCCCTGCAGGTCCAGCGCGGTGATCCGCCGGCCGTCGGCCAGGGCGATCGCGTGTTTCAGCGCGGGGTCGTGCGACACCTCGTGCAGTTCGCGTACCGGCTGAGCGATCGCCAGGTCGTCGTCGAGGACGTTCTCCTCGATCATCTCCAGCACGAGGGCCGCGGTGCCGACCTTGAGGTAAGTCGAGATCTCGGACAGGTTCGCGTCACCGATGATCACGTGCAGGCGGCGGTAGCGGTCGGCGTCGGCGTGCGGCTCGTCGCGCGTGTTCACGATCGGCCGCTTGAGCGTCGTCTCCAGCCCGACCTCGACCTCGAAGAAGTCGGCCCGCTGGGTGATCTGGAAGCCGGCCGTCCTGCCGTCCTGGCCGAGGCCGACCCGCCCGGCTCCGCAGATGACCTGACGCGTGGTGAAGAACGGCACGAGATGACGCACCAGCGAGGTGAACGGAGTCTCCCGGCGGCACAGGTAGTTCTCGTGCGAACCGTAGGACGCGCCCTTGTTGTCGGTGTTGTTCTTGTACAGGTTGATCGGCGCGCTGACCCCGGGCAGGCTCGCCACGCGTCGCACCGCCGCCAGCATCACCAGCTCGCCGGCCTTGTCCCACTTCACCGCGTCGAGCGGGTTGGTGACCTCTGGGCTGGAGTACTCGGGATGCGCGTGGTCGACGTACAGCCGCGCGCCGTTGGGCAGGATGACGTTGGCCATCCCGGTGTCTTCCTCGGCCTCGATGAACTCCTGCGCCACCGTGCCGCTGCCGCCGAGGTCGAATCCGCGCGCATCGCGCAGCGGCGACTCCTCCTCGAAGTCCCAGCTCGCCCGTCGCGCCCGACCGGCCGGGAGCGAACTCGCGTACGCGTTGACCACCTGTGCGGACAGCAGCATCGCGTTGGCCTGTGGTTGACCGGGCAGGCTCACGCCGTACTCGACCTCGGTGCCCATCACGCGTCTCACGCTCACGTCATCAGGCTACGACGTCGGGCCTGTGCGCGGCGCTACCTTCGATGGATGAGCACCGCGTCCTTCGGTGAGCCGCTCGGTCAGGGCTGGACCCAGATCGTGAAGGGGGCCCGGCTTCATCGGTGGCGGCCTGATCTTCGTGCGGCGCGACGCCGTTCGCGGGCTCACGACGGCGGTGCGTGTCGGCCCGCCCGGAACGGACTGACCACGGTCGTCAGACGAGCAGCTTGATGACGGCTGCGAGGCCGACGACGACGATCACGCCACGCAGCACGGCCGGTGACAGGCGCCGCCCGATCCGCGCCCCGAGCACGCCGCCCAGGACGGAGCCGGCCGCGATGAGCCCGGCGGCCGCCCAGTCGATGTGGGCGGTGGCCACGAAGACGATCGCGGCGACCAGGTTCACCAGCCCCGCCAGCACGTTCTTGAGCGCGTTCTGCCGCTGCATCGGCTCGGCAAGCAGCACGCCGAAGATGCCCATCAGCAGCACGCCCTGCGCCGCGCCGAAGTAGCCGCCGTACACACCGGTCAGCAGCGTCAACGACCAGAGCAGCGGCGTGATCGACTCGGTCGGCTTGTGCTTGGTGTGCGCGAGCCTGGCCGTCAATTGCTTGCCGAACACGACGAGCAGCAGCGCCAGGATGATCAGGATTGGGACGATCGCCTTGAAGGCACCGGCCGGCAGGGTGAGCAGCAGGACCGCACCGATGATCGCGCCGATGATCGAGGCAAGGCCCAGCCGGATCGCGCGCGCTCGCTGCCCGGTGAGCTCGGCGCGGTAGCCGTACGCGCCGACCAGCGAACCGGGAAACAGTCCGACCGTGTTGGACACGTTCGCGGTGATCGGTGATACGCCGACGCCGAGCAGCACCGGGAACGTGATGAGAGTGCCGGAGCCGACCACCGTGTTGATCGTCCCGGCACAGATGCCCGCAACGAACACCAGCAGCGCCTGCCAGGTGTTCACGGCATCGCGGGGATCGTCGCGGATGCCTTTCCCCGCTGGCGACCGGTTAGGCACCCCCGAACCGAGCACGCGCGGGGAAAGCGCGCGAGGCCAGACGCACCTTTCCCCGCTGGTGGTCGGTTAGGTACCCCTGAACCGACTACGCGCCGGGAAAGGCGCAGCGCTCGGCGGTTCAGACGCGGGGACCGGCTCGGCACCTGACCATCCTGCCAGCGACCGGATGGCTCAGCCTGTTCGGTGCGCCACAACGTTGACGACGTTGCCGTCAGGGTCACGGAAGAAGAACCGGTGGACTCCCCAGCTCTCATCGGTCGGTGGGTGCACGATCTCCAAGCCGGCCTCGAGCACGCGCCCATGTACCTCGTCCACATCAGCGACGCACGCCACGCCGATGCTGACGACAGGGTTGCACGGTGCGGTCTCGTCCGACGTCATCACCTGTAACTGGACGGACGGTCGTTCGGCAGGGCCGAGGTTGCCCACCCAGCCCAGGTCCATCGCGATCTCGAGGCCGAACAGGTGTGCGTACAGCGTGTTGGCGAGGCCTACGTCCGAGACCGGCAGATCCGGAACGATCCGGGTGACACCCACCGGCACTACAGGTACTGGCCGGTGTTGCCGACGGTGTCGATCGAGCGGCCGGCGTCGCTGCCCTTGCCGGACACGAGCGTGCGGATGTAGACGATCCGCTCGCCCTTCTTGCCGGAGATCCGCGCCCAGTCGTCGGGGTTGGTGGTGTTCGGCAGGTCCTCGTTCTCGCGGAACTCGTCGACGCACGCGGCGAGCAGGTGCTGCATCCGCAGGCCGCGCTGGCCGGTCGTCAGCAGGTCCTTGATCGCCATCTTCTTGCCGCGGTCCACGATGTTCTGGATCATCGCGCCGGAGTTGAAGTCCTTGAAGTACAGCGTTTCCTTGTCACCGTTCGCGTAGGTGACCTCGAGGAAGCGGTTCTCCTCGGACTCCGAGTACATCCGCTCGACCGTGTGCTGGATCATCGCCGCGACCGTCGCCTCGGTATCGCCACCGTGCTCGGCCAGGTCGTCGGTGTGGATCGGCAGCCCGGTCAGGATGTACTTGCTGAAGATGTCGCGCGCAGCCTCGGCGTCGGGCCGCTCGATCTTGATCTTCACGTCGAGCCGGCCCGGACGCAGGATCGCCGGGTCGATCATGTCCTCGCGGTTGGACGCGCCGATCACGATCACGTTCTCCAGCCCCTCGACGCCGTCGATCTCCGACAGCAGCTGCGGCACGATCGTGTTCTCGACGTCCGAGGAGACGCCCGAGCCGCGGGTGCGGAAGATGGAGTCCATCTCGTCGAAGAAGACGATGACCGGCGTGCCCTCGGAAGCCTTCTCGCGCGCCCGTTGGAACACCAGCCGGATGTGCCGCTCGGTC
This sequence comes from Jatrophihabitantaceae bacterium, assembly GCA_050742975.1. GTDB lineage: Bacteria > Actinomycetota > Actinomycetes > Mycobacteriales > Jatrophihabitantaceae > JBDTGE01. Next base: position 8,630 of record JBOGDQ010000136.1, on the reverse strand, counting down.
TCGCCGACGTACTTGTTCAGCAGCTCCGGGCCCTTGATGTTCAGGAAGAACGCGGTGGCCTTCTCATCGCCCCCGTGCACCCTCTGCACCTGCTTGGCCAGCGAGTTCGCCACGGCCTTGGCGATGAGCGTCTTTCCGCAGCCGGGCGGCCCGTAAAGCAGGATGCCCTTCGGCGGGCGCAGCTGGTGCTCGCGGAACAGGTCGGCGTGCAGGAACGGCAACTCGACGGCGTCGCGGATCGCCTCGATCTGCTTGGCCAGCCCGCCGATGTCGGTGTAATCGAGATCCGGGACCTCCTCGAGGATGAGCTCCTCGACCTCGCTCTTGGGGATCCGCTCGTAGGCATAGGACGAGCGGGTCTCCAGCAGCAGCGAGTCCCCGACGCGCAACGGCTTGTCGCGCAGCAGGTCGGCGAGGTAGACCACGCGCTCCTCGTCGGTGTGCCCGATGACCAGCGCGCGGTCGCCACCGTCGAGGATCTCCTTGAGCATCACGACCTCGCCGGCCCGCTCGAAGCCACGTGCCGCGACGACGTTCATCGCCTCGTTGAGCATGACCTCCTGGCCGTGCTGCAGCTCGAGCGTCGGCACCTCGGGCGACACGGCGACGCGCAGCTTGCGGCCGGAGGTGAAGATGTCGACGGTGCCGTCCTCGAACGCCTCGAGGAACACGCCGTAGCCGCTCGGCGGTTGAGCGAGCCGGTCGATCTCCTCCTTGAGCGCGACCATCTGGTCCCGTGCTTCACGCAGGGTGTCGGCGAGCCGGTCGTTGCGGTCGCTGAGCGCGGCGATACGGGTCTGCGACTCGGTCAGCCGGTCCTCCAGCACCCGCATGTGTCGCGGGGACTCGGAAACCTTGGCCCGGAGCAGCTCGATCTCCTGCTCGAGAAAGGCCGTGCGGCCGTGGGGTTCGCCGTCGACGGCAGGTTCGCGGGCACGATGACTGCTCTGCGGTTCGCGGGGCTCGGAAGCCATGCGGCCACCTCCAGATATCACGCAGTGTTCGCGAAAACTCACCCTACACACGAGAGGTCCCCTGGGTTGGGAACTACCCTTCGGAGAAGACTTCGACACATAACGAGCCAAGATGAGGGGCACGAAGCAGATCGTGAGTGAGCCACTGCGCGTATGGATCGAGCAGGACCTGTGCACCGGCGACGGACTGTGCGTCCAGTACGCCCCCGAGGTCTTCGAGTTCGACGTCGACGGGCTGGCCTACGTCAAGAACGGGGCCGACGACCTGCTCACCGAGCCGGGCGCGCGCGCCGACGTGCCGGCCGAGCTGGCGCTCGACGTCATCAACTCGGCGAAGGAGTGTCCCGGCGACTGCATCCACGTCGTCCGCGCGAGCGACGGCACCGAGATCGCCGGACCCCAGGCCTGAAGCCGGTCAGCCGAGGCTCAGCCGGAGGGTCGGACGCGGTGGGGGGCCACCGTCGATCAGGGCGCGCAGCGCAGCCGTGTCGGCGTGCTCGGCGACCAGGTCGGCCAGCCGGTCCAGGCGCGCCTCCCGCACCGCGGCGAATGAGGTGTCCGGCGCGACCGTGAACGCGCGACCGGACTGCCGCGCCACCTCGACCAGGTAGCTGCGCCGGAAGCGGTCGTTCTCCAGCAGCCCGTGCCACATCGTGCCGGCGACCGAGTCGTTCCGGCAGCCGCCAACGAAGGGCTCGCCACCGTGCGGGACCACCTGGCCGTGATGGATCTCGTAGCCGTGGACCTCGTACGGAGGGTCCGCTGCGACCGTCGTCGACGGCCGGCCGAGGGTCTTCTCGGCCGAGAATGCCGTCCGAACCGGCAGCAGGCCCAGGCCGAGCACGCGGCCCCGTCCGCTCTCGACGCGGTCGTCGATGACCTCGCCCAGCAGCTGGTATCCGCCGCAGATCCCGAGGATCGGACCGCCGCGGCGGGCGCGCTCGGCCAGCACCGGTTCGAAGCCGCGCCCGCGCAGCCAGCCGAGGTCGTCGACCGTTGCGCGAGTGCCGGGCAGCACGACCAGGTCGGCGTCGGCGAGCTCCTCGGGACGGGTGGCGAACCGCACGAGGACGCCCGGCTCGCTGGCGAGCGCGTCGACGTCGGTGTGGTTGCTGATGCGCGGGTACGTCACTACGTGCACCCGCAGGATGTCTGCGCCATGGGGCGGTGCCGGGTCGGCGAACGCGCGTGCGTCGATCGCGTCCTCGGCGTCGACCGCCAGGCCAGGGAGGTAGGGCAGGACGCCGTAGGTCGGGCGGCCGGTCAGCCCGGCCAGCATCGTCAGGCCCGGCTCCAGCAGGGTGCGGTCACCGCGGAACCGGTTGATCAGGAATCCCGCGATCAGCGCCTGGTCCTGCGCGTCGAGCGCGACGAGCGTCCCCAGAAGCGAGGCGAACACCCCGCCGGGGTCGATGTCGCCGATGACCACCACCGGCATGTCGGCGGCGCGCGCGAACCCCAGATTGACGATGTCGGTGGCCCGCAGGTTGATCTCAGCCGGGCTGCCGGCACCCTCGCAGATCACCACGTCGAACCGGCGGCGCAGGTCGCGGTAGGCCTCGACGACGACCTCGAGCAGCTCGTCCTGGTGCCCCCAGTACGCGGTGGCGTCACGTTCGCCGACGGCGCGGCCCAGCACGATCAGCTGGCTGCGGGTGTCCGAGCCCGGCTTGAGCAGCACCGGGTTCATCGCGGCTTCCGACTCGATGCCCGCGGCTGCCGCCTGGGCGGCCTGGGCGCGCCCGATCTCGGCGCCGTCGCGGGTGACGAACGAGTTGAGCGACATGTTCTGCGCTTTGAACGGCGCGACCGACACACCCTCGCGCGCGAGCCAGCGGCACAGCCCCGCGACGACCGCGCTCTTGCCGACGCCCGACCCGGTGCCGGCGATCAGCAACGAGCCCGCGCTCAGGGCAGGCTCGGACGGAACGGTGCGTCCGCCTCGGCCGGTGCCTTCTCGGCCGCAGGCGTCGTCTGAGCCGCCGACGTCTTCGACGCGCGACGCTGGCGCGGCGGGGCGGTGACACCGGGCGCGAGCCGCCGCGCACTGACCAGGAACGCCGTGTGGCCGATCATCCGGTGCTCCGGCCGCACCGCCAGGCCGACGACGTGCCAGCCACGCATGAACGTCTCCCACGCCGACGGCTCGGTGAACCCGCCGTGCACCCGCAGCGCCTCGACCAGCCGGGACAGCTGGGTAGTCGTCGCGACGTAGCCGATGAACACGCCGCCAGGCTGCAGTGCCCCGGCGACCGTCGGCAGCACCTCCCACGGGCTGAGCATGTCCAGGATCACCCGGTCGACCAGATCGCCGGCCGGGTGCTGCGCGGCGTCGCCCACGTGCAGCGTCCAGTTCGGTGGACGCTCGCCGAAGAACGTCTCGACGTTGCGGACTGCCACCTCGGCGTGGTCCTCGCGCAGCTCGTAGGAGATCACCCGCCCGGTGGGGCCGACCGCGCGCAGCAGGGCGCACGTAAGCGAGCCCGATCCGGCGCCTGCTTCGAGCACCGTCGCGCCCGGGTAGATATCGCCCATCGCGACGATCTGGGCGGCGTCCTTGGGATAGATGACCGCCGCGCCCCGTGGCATGGACAGGACGAAGTCGGTGAGCAGCGGGCGCAGCGCGAGGTACAGGGTGCCGGCGGTTGCCGAGACGACACTTCCCTCCGGCGCGCCGATGAGCGTGTCGTGCTCGATCGCGCCGCGGTGCGTGTGGAACTGCTTGCCGGCCTCGAGGGTTACCGTGTGCAGCCTCCCCTTCGGGTCGGTGAGCTGGACCCGCTCCCCCTCCCGGAAGGGGCCACCGCCCGGTGCCCTCACGCGGGGGCCTTCAGGGCGGCCGCCAGGTCCGCGGTGGCCAGGATGCCGGCCGGGCTCCCGTCCGTGTTCACGACCAGGTACTCGTGTGCGGGAGTGGCCCGGACGGCTGCGAGCAGGTCCTCACCGCTGAGCCCGCGCGCGAGAACCAGTCCCGGTTCGAGCGGACGGGACACGCTGACCAGCTGCGTCCAGGCCCGGCGCTCCGGCGGGATCGCGCCGATCTGCAGTTCGTCGACGATCGCCCGCGGCTGGTCCGTCGCGTCGACCACGACCAGCCCGCGCGCGTTACCCGTCCAGGCCCGCCGCAACGCCTCGGCCACGGACAGATCGGACGGCACGAGCAGCCCCGGACGCAGCAACGTGTCGAGGTCGACGCTCGGGACGCGATCCATGACCTCCGCGACCTTCAGCGACTGGCCCGCGCCGAACCACAGGTAGGCCGCCAGCGCGACACCGAAGATCCCGGCGGTGAGGCCGAGCGCGGTCCGGTCCGCGATCAGGCTCAGCACCGCGACCGCGACGGCGACCACGCGGCCGGACCAGGCCCCGAACCGGGTGCCGACCAGACGGTCACGCGATATCCCCCAGACGGCCGCGCGCAGCAGTCGGCCGCCGTCGAGTGGCAGCCCCGGAAGAAGGTTGAACAGGGCAACGATCAGGTTGCTCCAGAACAGCAGCAGGACGAGCACGCCCGGCATGGTGTTCGACGCCAGGTACAGGTAGCCCACGCCCGCCGCCGCGGTGAGCACGATGGACACGAACGGTCCGGCCGCCGCGATCAGGAACTCGTCCCGCGGCCGGTCCGGCTCCCGCTCGATCTCCGAAACCCCGCCGAGCAGGAAGATCACCACTCGGCGGACCGGGCTGCCCAGCAGCAGGGCAACCGCGGTGTGGCCGAGCTCGTGGGCCAGGACGCACAGGGCGAAGCTCACCGCGTACCCGAACGCGAGCAGGTAGGCCGAGCTCGAGCTGACGGCTGGCACGGCCCGGACGATGACCGGTTCGTAGTAGATGGTCAGCAGACCCGCGATGATCAGCCAGGACGGGGCGAAGTAGATCGGCACGCCGAAGAACCGCCCGACCGCCAGCATGCGCGGCGGACGGAGCTGGGGACGGTTACCGCTCACACAGCGATGCTACGGGGCGCACTCCGGCGTCACGGGATACCGTTTGTCGGTGGACGAGGAGAAGAACCGCGCGCGCCGGCCCGCGTCCACGCCCGAAGGCCAAAGTCCCGATCCGGACCCGGCCGACGACCCCGACGAGGATCCTGGTCCTGATCCGTCGTCGGCCGCTCTCAGGAGGCTGGATCCGGCCCGTCCGTGGCTCACGACCGAGCCCAACCGGAGGTTGCCGGAGACGGTCGCCCCACTGGCCGCGGGCGAGGACGGCCCGACGCGGCTCCAGCCGATCCGCCCCTGGCTGAAGCAGAATCGGCCCGAACGGTCGGTGGACGCGAAGCCGCAGAGCGCGTCGGCCCGCGAGCAGGCCGACGGTGCCGATTCGGTGCGATCCTCACCGCGGAGCGAGCTGTCCCATCGGCTCTCAGCGCCGCCGCCGGACCAGCCCGCAGAACCGGCGATCGTGCCGATAGCCTCGAGCGCTTCGATGCGACCGACAATCGCCTGGGACGAGGTTGATCCACCCGGGACATCGTCCGATGCACCCGAGCCGGCGCTCGCAGCCGAACCGGCCGAACCCGAATCCGCGGCCGAATCCGAATCCGCGGCCGTGGCCGAGCCGGAACACGAAGGTGTTGCCGAACCGGCAGATCCGGACCTGCCGCGTCCGCGCCCGCGCCCTTACGTGGGTGCGCCGGCCCGTACCGACGAGCCGGCGGCACAGCAAGCGACACCGGCCATCGCGAGCGGCACCGCGCCGTCCTCACTCGTGCGCGCCCAGGCACCGCAGAAGGACGACTTCTTCACCCGCGCCGACGAGGGACCGGACGACAAGTCCAGCAAGCCCGTCAAGGGCAGTGGCAGAGGGGTGCGCCGGCTCGTGCGCACCGGCGTCATCCTGGCGATCGCCGTCCTCGCTGCGGTGCTGCTGCGCGTCTACGTCGTCGCGCCGTATTACATCCCGTCGGCGTCGATGGAGCCGACGCTGCACGGGTGCTCCAGCTGCAACAACGACCACGTGCTCGTCGACAAGCTCTCCTACCGCATGCATGACATTCACCGCGGCGACGTCGTGGTGTTCCATCGGCCGTCGACGTGGCAGGTCAGCGAGAACACCCTGATCAAGCGGGTCGTGGGCCTGCCGGGCGACCGACTCAGGGTGGCGGACGGCAAGCTGTTCGTGAACGGGCTGCTGTTGCAGGAGCCGTACACCAATCCGAAGTGCCCGTCGATGCGCACGCTCGCGGAGAGCCCGGCCAAGCCCGCGTCCACGTTCGGGCCTGTTCCGAACGGCGAGGTGTACGTCATGGGCGACAACCGGTGCGACTCCAGCGACAGCCGCGCCTTCGGGCCGGTCCCGGAATCGAAGGTCGTCGGCCGCGCGTTCGTCATCTTCTGGCCGCTCGGCCGGATCCACTTCCTGTGACGACTTCCGACGACGCGGGACTGTCAGGGGGCCGGCCTATGGTCGGTGGCATGACAGACGTGGAGCTACCGGACGCCGTGCTCGGCTCGCTGTCGCCGTCACGCGCGGCGGACTTCAAGACCTGCCCGCTGCTGTACCGGTTCCGCACCATCGACCGGCTGCCTGAGGCCCCGTCGCTCGCCGCTACGCGGGGAACCGTCGTGCACGCCGTGCTGGAGGAGCTGTTCGACCTGCCCGCTGGCGAACGGACGCTGGCCGCCGCCCGGTCCATGCTCCCCGGGGCGTGGCAGCGCGTGCTCGAGGAGGAACCCGAGGCCGCGGCGCTGTTCGCGGCGGACTCGGACGGGAGCGAACTGGCCGACTGGCTGGCGTCGGCCGCCGAGCTGCTGGGCAACTACTTCGCGCTGGAGGATCCGACCAGGCTGGAGCCGGCCGCCCGCGAGGAGAAGGTCGAGGTGGTGATCGACGGGCTGCGGCTGCGCGGTTACGTCGATCGGCTGGACATCTCGCCGGCCGGTGATCTCCGCGTCGTCGACTACAAGACCGGCACGACGCCGCGCGAGGCGTTCGAGGGTAAGGCGCTGTTCCAGATGAAGTTCTACGCGCTGGTCCTGTGGCGCACACGCGGCGTCGTGCCCCGGCAGTTGCGGCTGATGTACCTCGCTGACACGGACACGCTCAGCTACACGCCGGAGGCCGATGAGCTGGCGAAGTTCGAGCGAACCCTCAAGGCGATCTGGGCGGCGATCGAGCGCGCGACCCGGACCGGCGACTTCCGGCCCAATCCGAGCCGGTTGTGCGACTGGTGCGATCACCACGCGCTGTGCCCGGCCAAAGGTGGGACTCCCCCGCCCTTCCCGCAGGACGCTCTCGCGGCCGTCGACCACGACCGGCGCGCAGGCGCCGCCATCCCCTGACCGCTGCCTCGAGCTTCAGCCGCGGAAGGTGAGCAGCGGGATCGCCGTCTCCACCGCGGTGTTCGAGCCGTGATACGCGACCAGCTTGGCGACCGTGTCCGGTTCGCGCCCGGTGGCCAGCACGACGGTGTCCCCCGCGCAGATCACCACCACATCGCCGATGCGAGCCAGGTGCGCCGACGGGACCGGTCCGAACAGCCCGCTCGCCACCGCCTCGTCGCGGCCGAGCACCTGCGCCCGGTCGCCGAGCACGCCCCGCCAGGCAGCGATGACGTCCTCGGTCGCGCCGTCGAGCGTGTGCAGGTAGCGCACCCGTGGCTCGCCGGCGACGATCCGCACACCGGCCGACAGGCGCGGATCATCAGCGATGTCCAGGCGCGCGCTGGGCGGCACGTCCAGCGCGCCGTGGTCGGCGGTCACCACCAGCGCGGCGTCGTCCGGAAGGCCCGCGAGGATCCGGGTGATCAGCCGGTCGACCGACGCGGCGGCCCGTGCCCACTGCGGGGACGCGATGCCGTGCAGGTGCGAGACGGTATCGAGCGTCGGGTGGTAGCCGTAGACCAGCCCGGGTCCGGCGGCCAGCTCGGTCAGCAGCAGCGCGGCGAGTTCATCGGACCGGGCTGCGCCGACATAGGACGTATCGCCGTACGCGGCCGTGCTCAGCCCGCTGCCCGCGAACTCCGGCCGAGACACCACTCGGGTCCGGACCCCGGCCGTCGCCGCGCGCTGCAGCAGGGTGGGTACCGGCTGCCACTCGCGCGGCGGCGGGTCGTCCTGCCAGGTGATGTGTGTGAGCACCCGCTCGGTCCCCGGCACGTTCAGGGTGAAGCCGAGGATGCCGTGCTCGCCCGGCAGCGTCCCGGTCCCGAGTGTGACCAGGCTGGTCGGTGTGGTTGACGGGAACGCGCAGGCGAGCTCGGTGAGTGTGCCCGCCCGGCCGGCGAGCGCGTCGGCGAGCATCGGCCCGTGCTCCGCGGCGGCGGGAAGCAGGTGATAGCCAAGGCCGTCGACCAGCAGCACGGCCACGCGGCGCACGTCGCCGAGCCGGTTCGCCAGACCCAACCGGTCGGACGTGCCTGGCACGCCGAGCAACGAGCACGCGCTCGAGAGCACGTCGGCGAGGCCGGGCGGCGGGTTCACGTCCCGGCCGGGCAGGCTTCGCGCACCAGCGCGTCGAGCCTGTCGATGGTCAGCGACAGCAACGAGTCGACGACGGTACGGGTCGGCGACGGCTCGATGCGGACCTCGCTCGGGACGGCGACCACGACGCAGCCGGCCGCCTCGCCCGACGCGATGCCTAATGGCGAATCCTCGATGACGACGGCACGCTCGGGCGGCACCTGTAGCCGTGCTGCGGCGGTCAGGTACGGCT
>JBOGDQ010000135.1:0-12208 GCA_050742975.1 Jatrophihabitantaceae bacterium | reverse complement strand
TCACTGCACATCGACGGATCGCTTGGCGTGAACTCCTGGAGCGCAACGCAGTGTCCGACCGGGACTGTCATCGCGTCGACCTTTGACGTGAGGCCCACGGCGTAGAGGAGGACGTCGGTACCGCAGTCACCGACTACATGATCGATCTCAGGTGGTGCTGACGCCGGGTTGATCGGGACGAAGATCGCGCCCGCTCGCAGCACGGCGTAGAACGCGATGACGAACAGGTCGGAGTTCATCGACATGACTGCGACCCGGTCGCCCTTGGCCACGTTCAGCGAACGCAGTCCGCCGGCCCAGGTGTCGACGGTCGCGTCGAGTTCGCGGTAGGTGTAGATGCCGTCGCCGAAGGCGAGCGCCTCGGCTTCGGGCACCCGTCGTGCGGACGAGCGCAGGGTGCCGGCGATCGTGGGCATCTCAGGCGGCCCGCTCGTAAAGCGTGACCAAGGCGGCACCGCCGACTGTGCCGGGAGGGGTGAGCGCCAGCGTGCGCATGTGCTCATTCTTAGGGTTCGACGGGCTGCCTGTCACCATCGCCTGTGCCGGGACGGTATGTCGACGTGCAAACCATGCCGACCCCGAGCAGCTGGCCAGAATCGGGCCGGCCAGGTCGTCAGGAGCTCGGGTCCGGGTCTCGTCCCGTACCGCGCACTACTGACGATGTGCACGCTCAGAGCGCCCACGCCTTGTGCACTTTGCCGTAGCCACGGCCGCCGGCCTGGATCAAGGATCACCAGGGCGGCAACCCTCCGCCTACGGCGAGTCCGAGGGGAACCGCGTGCCCGGTCAGACCGTGAAGGCCAGTGGAGCCGAACGCTCGACCGGCCCGCCTGCACAGCGGGGCGCGATGGTGCTCACTGCGCTGCTCGGCGCCACCCTGCTCGGCACGCTCAGCAACAACATCCTCAACGTGCCCCTGCGCGAGATCACCCGCGCGTTCCATGCTCCGCTCGCGTCGGGCGTCCTGGTCATCACCAGCTTCGTCCTCGTCCTGGCTGCCGCAATGGCGTTCACCGGGTGGGTGGGCGACCGGTTCGGCCGGCGCCGAACGCTGATCTGCGCGCTGACCCTGATGGCCGTGGCGCAGGTCGGGGCGGCTTTGGCGCCGTCCCTTCCGGTGCTGATCGGGCTGCGCGCGGTGCAGGGACTGGCGTGTGCCGCGATCCCACCGTCGGTAATGGGGCTGCTCTCGACGACCTATCCGTCCGATCAGCGGGCCCGGATGATGAGCGCGTGGGCGGCCGCCAACGGGGTCGGTCAGGCCGTGGGCCCGCCTCTCGGCGGCCTGGTCGCCGACCTGTTCGGTTGGCGGTCGATCTTCTGGATGCTGGCGCCGCTCGCGCTGCTCGCGCTGCTCGGGGTGGCTCGCGGCCTGCCGAAGGATAGCGGCCGCGCGAGCCCGCTGCACTGGCCGGGTGCGATCTGCCTGACGGCGGGTGCCGCACTGACGATGACGGCCGCCACGACGCTCCCGCAACACTCCGTTCCGATCTGGGTGGACGTCGCGCTGGCCGTCGCGGGCGTGCTGCTCCTCGCCCTGTTCGCCCTGGTCTCGGCGCGCGCGGAACACCCGCTGATCCGTCCGCGGCTGATCGTCGAGTCCCGGTTCCTGCGCAGCGCGGTCGCGTCTTTCGCCCAGATGTTCGCGCTGGCGACGGTGCTCGTCGCCGTGCCCCTCTACATCACCGGCGAGATGGGGCGCACGACCGCGGTTACCGGCCTGCTCGTGTTCGCGCTTCCCGCGACGATGGCGGTTCTCGCTCCCGGTGTCGGCCTGCTCAGCGATCGGACCGGGCCGCGACGGGTGCTGCGGGTCGGCCTGCTGGTCCTGGCGGGCGCGAGCGTCGGCTTCGGGTTCTTCACCGACACCGACGCGCGCGGTCTGGCTGTTCTCGTCGCGCTGTTGATCGCGGTCGGGGTCGGTGTGGCGCTGGTCCAGACACCGTCCGCAACCGGTGCGACCCGATCGCCGGCCGGCCAGACCGGATCGGCCCTGGGCCTGTTCAACATGATGCGATTCGGGGGGTCAGCACTCGGCACCGCATGGGTCGCCGTGGTCTACCCGCACGGCGCGCTGCTCCTGCTGTTCTCCGGCGCCGCGCTGATGCTCGTGATCGCCGTCGCCGCGACCTACCTCGGCCCGGACCCGCTCCCGTACAGCGCTGGTTCGGACCGGGCGATCACGCCGGCTTGACGTCGCGATCGACCTTCCGCGCCGTCTCGAACAGCAGGTCGAGCTTGTAGGCGAGCCAGACCGTGAACTGGTGCTCGGCCTGGCGCAGGTCCAGGTGCAGGATGCGCGACGCACGCTCGAGCTTGTACAACATCGTGTTGCGGTGGATGTGCATCTGGCGGGCCGCGGCGTTGAGGTTCCCGCTTAGCTCGACGTAGGTGATGACGGCCTGCTCCAGGTCGTTCGCGCCGCTGCGCTGAGCCCGCAGGGGAGCGAGCACGTCGTGGGCGAAGGCTCGCGCGTGCTCACTGCCGGCCAGTTCGGCCAGGACGGCGTACACGCGCAGGTCCGAGAACCCGCACGCGTCCTGCATGCCGAGGCGGCTGTGCAGCCCGAGGGTCAGCCGGGCATCGCGATAGCTGTCGAAGATGCGGTCCGCGTTCTGCACCGGGCGACCCCAGACGACCGGTACCGGCGCGCCGACCCTGCGGCTCAGTTCCTGCTCGAGCGCATGCGCGTAGTCGGCCAGCGCCAGGCTCGCGGCCTCGGGTGAACCGGCCCGATCGGGCACCTCGACCTGTCGGATCACCGCCAGGACGTCGCCGACGACCGTGGCCAGCGTGTGGATACCGGCGTGCGGCATCAGCCGGGTGGCCTCGCGCGCCAGTTGGAACATCTTGTTCACCGAATCGGTGCCGCCCGACGCGGCCATGCTGCCTGCGACGACGACGCCGAAGGTCGCGGCGACCGGGAAGTCGTAGTGCGCCGCGCGCGCCTCGAGGTCGTGGGCGGTGGCGAAGCGCCCGTGCAGCAGCGCGTGGACGAAGTCGCCGCGCGCCCGCTCCTCCGCCTGCTCCACGCTGCGCATCCGCAGCATCTCGGTGCCCACGATCGTGGCGCTCTGGTCCACGACGACCAGATGCTCGGCGATGTCGTGCGGATGCGGCGGATCGTCCGACTCGACGACGACGACCCAGCCGTCGTGGCGCCCGCCCAGCACGATGGCATTGATGACGCAGGTCAACGTCATGCCGTCCACACGCACGGCGGTGACCTGCGGGCTCCGACGCAGACCGTCGTCGGCATCGGCATCGGCTTCGGCGTCGGGCCGGTCGCTCGACCGCAACGCCGCCGCCAATGCCCCGGGCTCGAGCACCCTGTCGCGGCTCTGCTCGAAGGCGAGCAGGCGGTACTGAGGATCCAGGATTGCGGCGGCGCACCCGGACAACCGGGCCATCTGGTTGCACAGCGCCGCGATGCCCGCGCCGCGATACATCAACTCCACCAGCGAACGGTGCACCGCGCTGCCGTAGCGCAGCACGTGCGCCTCGCGGGCAAGGGTGAGCTCGGCGACCAGGTGACTGAGCTCGTGGTAGCTGACACGCGCCGTCAGTGCCACCACTGGCAGCGCGCACGACAACGGTTCGTCCGTCGGCCCGGCGACCACCAATGCGGCCGCGTCCCGTTCGGCGAGCGAGCGCAGGCCCGCCGGATCCAGCTGATCGGGTCGGGCATGGACAAGCAGGCCGGTCAGCGTGCCGTCGTGCTGCATTGCCTGCTCCCATGGCGTGCACCAGTCCACCAGCCGCGCGCGCTGACCGGCGTCGAGGGGCGCGGAGTTCGACCGCATCAGCCGCTCCAGCAGGAGCCGGCCCAGGGTCAGACTCTCGCCGTCGGCGGCGAGAACGGCGTCATCGGGCGGGGCGAACGGCGGGTGGACCACGGCGACTCCCTCGACACACTGCACAACAGGACGCCATCGTGCCACGGCAGTCTGGCCATTGCCGAGAGTCACTCGCGCGCCGCAGGCTTATCCGCACGTGCACACCGTTGCACAGTGCACAAAGGAGGAAACAGTGCACAAGATCTACCGGATCACGCTGGACGATGCGCTCCCCATGCTGAGCGCTGCTCGGGCCAAGGCCGAAGAACTGGGTGTGAAGCAGACGATCTGCGTCTGTGACGACGGCGGCCACGTGCTCGCGCTGCACCGGCTGCCCGGCGGCCGGCTCACCGGGGTCGAGATCGCGATGGCGAAGGCGTTCACCGCGGCCGGTCACGAGCGGGCGACGCACAAGTTCAACGAGCCGCCGAACGGCCCCGCGCTGCCAGGGAACGAGGCGTTCGGCATCAGCCACATGTACCCCGGCAAGTTCGCGGTGTTCGTCGGCGGGTTCCCGATCGAGTTCGAGGGTCAGATCGTCGGCGCCGTCGGGGTGAGCGGATGCAATGGCGAGCAGGACAAGGCGGTGGGCGCCGCGGCGCTCGCGGCCTTCGCCGACCACGTCGCCGTGGGGTCGTTTGCCGGGAACCCGGCCTAATGGACACGGACTTCAGCACGGCCATACCAACTGCACATATTCACCGATTGAGGCTGTGCACTGTTTGCATTGACGGCCTGCAAGCCTGAGGCAAGCCTTGCGAGCGGCACCAAATCGCGACTGCGTCTTCAGCCCGGCGACATCCCGATGTGCCTCTGGCGCCTGCCGAATGGCAGGCGTGTACGCGTCGAACTGAGGAGACACAATGCGCAAGCGACGGAGCATCGCCGGGCTGGTTGGCGTGGCACTCATGATTTCGATCGCCGGTTGCCAGTCCGGCGGTCCCGCAAGCGGGAAGGGGCACCACGCAGGGTCGAGCACCATCCACATCGCCCTCGCGGGCGATCCGTCAAGCCTCGACCCGCAGGCCGTGGAGGACGGTAACGCGCTCGCCGTTTATGACAACATCTCCGAAGCGTTGCTCACCCGCTCGCCCACAGACAACAAGGTGCAGCCGCAGCTCGCGCTGAGCTGGAAGAGCATCGACCCGAAGACGTGGCAGTTCACCCTACGCAAGGGCGTCACGTTCTCCGACGGCGAGCCGTTCAACGCCGACGCCGCCGTCTTCAGCATCAAACGCATCATCAACCCGAAGTACTCGACACAACAGACCGACTGGACCGGTGACATCAACGGGGCCACCAAGGTCGACAACTACACCGTCGACATCACCTCGGCCGCACCCGACCCGCAGGTGCCCGAGCGGATGTCACTGATCATGATGGTGCCGCCGGTCGCCGGGGCGAAGGCAAGCTTCGCCACCCATCCGATCGGTACCGGCCCTTACACGCTGGCCAGCTACACCAAGGGCTCGCAGTACGTCCTCAAGGCCAGGTCCGATTATTGGGGCGGGAAGCCCTCGATTCCTGAGGCAATCATGCAGCCGATCTCAGAACAGACCCTTCGGCTGTCCTCGCTGAACACCGGAGAGATCAACGTGGTCTCGGACCTGCTGCCCGAGCAGATCAGCCAGGTTCCGCACGCTGCGAAGGTGCCGGGCCTGGAATTCCCGACCCTCATCCTCAACACCCGAGGTGGTCCGTTCAAGAGCAAGTTGGTGCGCCAGGCCGCCAACTACGCGATCGACAAGCAAACGCTGCTGAACAAGCTCTACAGCGGCTTCGGAACGATCGCGAACTGCCAGATCATGGGTCCGGCCACCTTCGGCTACGACCCGAATCTCAAGCCGTACCCGTACGACCCGGCCAAGGCGAAGGCGCTTCTGGCACAAGCAGGCGACACCCATCCCTCGATCACCCTGATCGGGGACTCGACGAACCGTTGGCTCAAGGACGTCGAACTCGAGCAGAGCCTGGCCGGCTATCTGGAGAAGGTGGGATTCACGGTGAACGTCAAGCTCGCCGATTTCACCACTTACCTCAGTGAGCTGTTCCCGAAGAAGAACTCGGCCACCGTTGCTCGACCCGACTCGGTTTTCGTGTCGCATGACAACGTGCTCGGCGACGCCGACGTCACGTTCAGCACCTACTACCAGAGCACCGGTAGCGGAGCGTCGACTTCCAGCCCCCAGATCGACTCCCTGGTGGCGAGCGCCCGCACCGAGCTCGATACGGCCAAGCTCCGAGCGATGTACCAACAGGTGAACCAGCTCGGCTGCTCGGATGCCGACTTCATCTTCCTGTTCAACCTGGAGAACGTGTATGGAACGACCGCGGACCTCAACTGGCAGCCGCGCTATGACGCGATGATCCTCGTCAAGACAATGTCCTGGAAGTGATCGGAGCCGACGGGACGGAGAGCAGGGTGACCGGATGATCAAGTTCCTCGGCAAGCGCCTTGGATTCGCCGTGATCGTGATCTTCTGCGTCGAAGTTGCGGTCTTCCTGATCACGCACGCACTCGGTAACCCGGCTCGGCTGATGTTGCCGTTCACCTCGACAAATGCCGAGGTGCGGCAATTCAGTCACCAGATGGGGTTCGACCGTCCGCTGCTGGTGCAGTTCTGGTCGCTGATCCGCGGCGCCGTGCACGGAGACTTCGGCATCTCCTATTGGCAGCAGCAGCCGGCAACCCAGCTCGTGCTGGATCGGCTGCCGTACACGATGGAACTGGTAGCGCTCGCGATCCTGCTCGCGATCGTCGTCGCGGTTCCGCTCGGCGTGCTGGCCGCGGTCAAACGGGACTCGCTGTGGGACCGGCTCGCGGTGTCGGTCTCGCTGCTGGGCGTTTCGATGCCCGCGTTCTGGCTCGGAGAGTTGTTGGTGCTGGTGTTCGCGGTCAGGCTGCACCTGGTGCCGACGAACGGGTACGGCGGCCCGCAGTACTTCGTGCTGCCGGTGATCACCTTGGCGGCGCTGCCTCTCGGGCGACTCACGCAGATCGTTCGCAGCTCGATGCTGGACCAACTCGGCCAGCAGTACATGCTGGTCGGAGAGGCGCTGGGCCTGGGCACGTTCAACCGGGTGTTTCGGCACGCGTTGAAGAACGCGGCCATCCCCATCGTCACCATGATGGGGTGGGAGCTCGGCAGGCTCATCGCCGGCTTCACCGTTCTCGTCGAGTACGTGTTCAACTGGCCGGGAGTGGGGCTGCTTGCGTTCAACGCGATCCAACATCACGACATCCCGCTCATCGAAGCTGACGTCACGATCGTCGCCATCTTGATCGTCGGACTGAACTTCATCCTGGACGTCGTCTACGCGGTACTGGATCCGCGCATCCACGGTCGCGGGGCCGGCTCTCGACGCAAGGCTCGACCACCAACCGCGCCGCTTCCCAGCCTGTCGTCCAGTGCGGAGCCGGCGGAAGCGCGGCAGATTGCGGAGGTCACCCGGTGACGACCTTGTCTCAGCGGCACGTCCCGACGGATACCCTGTGGTCGCGCGGCGGCAGCATCGCTCGCCTGCCACTGCGGATGTTCCGCGCGCGGTACATCTTCGGTGCGTTCCTGGCGATCGTCGTCCTCGCCGCCATCTTCGCGCCGCTGATCACGCCGTACGATCCGAATGCCCAGGATCTGGTGAATCGGCTGACGCCGCCCGCGTGGCAACACGGCGGGACGATGTCGCACGTGTTCGGGACCGACGAGCTCGGCCGGGACATGCTGGCCCGGGTGATCTATGGTGCTCGCACCTCGGTGATGATCGGTGCGGTCGTGGTCGCGATAGGCGCCGTCGCGGGCACGCTCTGCGGGTTGCTCGCCGGCTTCCGGGGTGGCTGGGTCGACACGCTCGTGATGCGGATCGTCGATATCCAGTTCACCTTCCCCGCGCTGCTCATGGCGATGGCGATGGTGTTCGCGCTCGGCGCAAGCACCAAGACGATCATCATCGCCCTGTCGGTGGACGCGTGGCTGCCGTACTGCCGCCTCGGCCGGAGCATGGTGCTATCGGTCCGCAAGACGACCTACGTGGAGGCGGCCAGGACGATCGGCTGCCGCAACAGTCGAGTGGTCAGACGCCATGTGCTGCCCAATGTGGCATCCCCGCTGATCACCCTCGCCGTACTCGAGTTCGCCCGGATCGTGCTCGCCGAGTCCACGTTGTCGTTCCTCGGTCTGGGTATTCAGCCCCCGGAGGTCAGCTGGGGCCTGATGCTCAACTCTGGTGAGGACTACCTGACGGTGGCGTGGTGGCTGATCGGCATTCCTGGAGTGTTCCTCACCCTGACCGTTCTGTCCGCAAACGTGGTGGCCAGTTGGCTGCGAGTAATCGCGGACCCGCTGCAGAAGGCTGACGTGCGCCGATGAACACTGCACTCGCGACCCAGCCCAGCAACAACCACAGCGCGCGTCGGGCATCGGACGTGCTGCTCAGCGTGGAGAATCTGAGCACCACCTTCGCCACGCCGGCCGGTCCGGTATGTGCCGTACGTGATGTCTCCTTCACCGTCGGTCCCGGCGAGGTCGTCGGCCTCGTGGGCGAATCCGGTTCCGGCAAGACGGTGACCGCACTGTCGCTCTTGCGGCTGCTTCCGTCGACCGCGCGAACGACCGGGACGGTCACCTATCGCGGCGCGGACATCATGTCCCTGAGCAAGCGCGAGTTGCGTCGGCTCAGGGGCGCGGACATCTCGATGATCTTCCAGGATCCGATGACCTCGCTCGACCCATTGTTCACGATCGAGTCGCAGATCGTCGGGGTCATCCGCGCGCATCAGCACGTTTCTCGCGCCGAGGCCGCCGAGCGTGCGTCGCAGCTTCTGCACGACGTCGGGATCGCGGACGTCGCCACCCGTCTGCGCCAATACCCTCACCAGTTGTCCGGGGGCATGCGCCAACGGGTACTGATCGCGATGGCGCTGGCCAATGACCCTGGCCTGCTCATCGCGGATGAGCCGACGACCGCGCTCGACGTGACCATCCAGGCGCAGATCATCCGGCTTCTCAAGCGGGCCTGTGCCCGCACAGGCATGTCGATCGTCCTCGTCACGCATGATCTGGGTGTCGTCGCCGGAATCTGCGATCGGCTGTTCGTCATGTACGGCGGCCGACTCGTGGAGACCGGCCCTTCGACGTCCGTCTACCCGAACCCGGAACATCCATACACGGCTGGGCTGCTCGGCTCGGTGATCCGACCGGATCGCGACCGCTCGACAAGGTTGCCCACCATCGAGGGTCAGCCGCCGGTCATGCTCAACCCATCACCGGGGTGCCCGTTCGCGCCCCGATGCGCGTTGCGCGTCGATCGCTGTACCCAGGACACGCCGGATCTCACCTTGCGGTCGCGGGACCATCTCGCCGCCTGCTTCGTCACGGAGAAGCGCAATGCTGCCAGCAGCTGAACCGACAACCGAACTCCTTCGTATCGAGGGGCTTCAGACGCACTTCGACGCCGGCCACGGTCGCGGCACGGTGCATGCCGTCGACGGCGTCAGCTTGACTCTTGGTCGCGGAGAGGCCCTCGGACTCGTCGGCGAGAGCGGTTCGGGGAAGTCGACGCTGGCACGTACCGTGGTCCGGCTCGAGACGCCGACCACGGGACGGGTGCTGTTCGACGGCACTGACATCTCGACGCTCAGCAGCCGCGAGCTGCGCCCGTTTCGGCAGCGGGTGCAGATGGTCTTTCAGGACCCCTACGCCTCGCTGAACCCGCGTATGCGTGTCGGTGACATCGTGGGGGAGCCTCTGATCGTGCACGAGCACCAGAGTCGCGGCGCGGCGCGGCGGGAGGCTGAAGCGCTGCTCGAACGGGTGGGCCTTCCCCCAGGCGCGGCTGCGAAGTATCCGCACGAGTTCTCCGGCGGGCAGCGGCAACGTGTCGGCATTGCCCGAGCGCTGGCCGTGCGTCCGGAACTGATTGTGGCCGACGAGCCGGTGTCCGCGCTCGACGTGTCCATCCGCGCGCAGCTGCTCAACCTGCTCAAAGACCTACAGCACGAGTTCAACCTGTCCTATCTGTTCATCTCCCACGATCTCGGTGTGGTCCGCTACGTGTGCGACCGCATCGCCGTGATGTATCTCGGTCAGGTGGTGGAAGAAGGCGCATGCGAAGCGGTGTTCACGGCGCCGAGCCACCCGTACACCCAAGCGCTGATCTCCGCGATTCCGGTACCTGACCCCGCGATCGAACGAGACCGTGACACGCAGCTGATCGACGACGAGATGCCCTCGCCGATCGCGCCGCCGCCGGGCTGCCGATTCCACACTCGTTGTCCTCAGGCCGAAGCGCGTTGCCGGATCGAGGTTCCTGCCCAGGTGTCGATAGGCACAGACCATCGGGCGTCCTGCCTGCTGTTGACCGAGCGGATCCCGGTCTCGGTTCCCCGCGGAGCCAGCGATGACACTGAGGTCGGCACAACGTGACCGCTGAGCCGCACGGGCGATGCCAATCGGCATGGTCGCATCGCGTGCACGCGGCGGACACCGCGGCGCCTTCGGTTCCGGCCCAGGTGTGAAGGTGGCACCTGCCGCTGACGCGCTGGCACCGGGCGGCGTCGCGATCGTCCCGGCTCGCCTGTGCCTGGTCGGAGCCGGACGGCTGGCGACCGCGTTCGCGCGGCGCATCGCCTCTGACGCCGACCTGGTCGCGGTCTCACGCCATCGTGGCCGGCTGCCACGACCGGACGGCTGCCCCGACCTGGTCGTGTTCGACACCCCGGCCACCGCGGCCGGGTCCGAACTGGTCCTGCTCGCGGTGCCGGCCGAGCAGGTTCCGGCCGCGATGCGCTGGCTCGCACCGCACCTGCCGGCCGGCACGGTCGTCGCGAACCTGGCCACCGAGCTGGACACGGCGTCGGTCGCCCCGCTGCTGCCGGGCTGCCAGGTCATCGCCTGCAAGGTGGTCGGGCAGAGCGGGGAGATCGCAGCCGGTGCGCCGGCCGCGCTCGTGGTCTCGGGCACGACGCTCGAGCAGACGCGGCTGGTCGCTGCTGCCCTGGCCGGTATCGGGACGGTCGTCGCCGGCGACGAGCAGCTTGCCGCCCGCGTCAACGAGACGGTGGCGCGGTGCATGATCGGCAGCCACCTGCTATTGGTCGACGGGCTCGACCGGCTCGTGCTGCCGGACACGGTGCGCCAGGCTGCGATCGCCAACCTTGCCGTCGGCATCCTGCGCGCGGTGTCCAGCGGGACCGCCGGCCCGTACCTGCGCAGGATCATGGCCGAACTCGACTGATCAACCGGCCGCGGCCGCCACCATCAGCTCCACCTCGACCGGTGCGCCCGACGGCAGGCTCGCCACCCCTATAGCGGACCTGGCAACCGCTCCACGATCGCCCAGCCGCCGGCGCAACTCGGCCGACGCACCGTCCGCCACGGCCGAGTGCTCGGTGAAGTCGGCGCGACACGCGATGTAGACGGTCATCCGCAGGCACCGCGCCACGTTCGGCAGGCCGCCGACGGCTTGGGCGATCGCGCCCAGAGCGTTCGCCGCGGCCAGCCCTGCCGCAGCGAACGCGTCCGGCACCGACACGTCTGTACCGACCGTGCCGACGACTGTGAGCCGGCCGTCCACGCGCGGGGTCATGCCGGCGCTGACCGCGATCCCGCCGTGGACGACTGCCGGCACGTACTGCCCCTGCGGGGGCGGCACGTTCGGCCAGGCCGGCTCAACCACCGAGCACCACCCCGTCCTGCCGCGGGTCCACCCCGCCGACGAGGCAGCCCCGCTCGTGGTCGGCCGACACCGCCAGCGCGCTGCCACCGGCCTGCCAGGCCCCGATCTCGCGCACCCGGTGCCCGCGCTCGCGCAGCCCGGCGATCGTGGCCTCGCCCAGCCGTGACTCGCACACCAGCTCGTCCGGCGCACCGAGAGTGTCCGCGTCGCTGCCGGGCGAGACGGTGAACCGCGGGGCCGAAACCGCATCCTGCGGATCGAGGTCGTGGTCGATCAGGTGTGACAGCAGCTGCAGGTTCCACTGCACCTGACCATCCCCGCCCGGTGTGTTGCCGACGTGCGCGAGCCGGCCGTCGCGGTCGGTGACGATCCAGGCGTTGAGCGTGTGCAGCGGCCGGCGGCGCGGACGCACCTCGTTCGGGTGGCCGTCGATGAGGTAGGCACCGCGGCCCAGCCGGTTGTTCAGCACGATACCGGTGCCGGGCACGGTGATGCGCGCGCCGAAGGTGAACGCCAGCGAGTGGATGAACGACACCGCGCGACCGTCGGCGTCCACCGCGAGCATCGACGTGGTGTCGCCGTCGAGCTGCAGGCCGGCAGTGGCCAGCCCGCGTGGCCGCGCGCTCAGCCGGGCCCGCGCCGCGTCGATCGCGGCCGGGTCCAGCAGCGCCGCCCAGGCCGCTGTATCGCTGCCGCAT
>JBOGDQ010000134.1:0-14808 GCA_050742975.1 Jatrophihabitantaceae bacterium | reverse complement strand
GATGCCCACGGTGCTGGCGATTGCCGGACCGGATCTGCCCAACTCCGTCACCCGATATCCCATGAACCTCAGACGCACGACACTAGGGACAAGCAAGGGAAAAGGGAGTCCCGCTCCCCTCCACTTTCAACGTATTGGCGCACTGGGGGGCTTGCGGCAAGACCCCGGTCGTGCCCCAGACTCGTCGGCAGTTGCGGGCGCTCGGTGCGGAGGTGATGGCGTGAATTCGCGGACTACCAGCGCCACCAGCGCGTTCGAGCTTCCCGACCACGTCACCCCCAGGCCGACCCGACGCTGATCGCCGGCGACGAGCGGCGCTTCGCGGCCATCGCGGAGAGCCCCGAGCAGTCGATCGCCGACCTGTCCGACCGCCTCGATGCCGAGCGCAAGGCACCCGGCGGCATAGGTCAGAAGGCGATGGACCGGGACCTGGAGATCCACCGGCTGAGCGCTCGCCTGCGCGCCCCGCGTCGCTTCGGTTTGGACCTGTGCCTCGGACACATCGTCAGCGCGGACGACCCCGAGCCCGTGTACGTCGGACGACTCGGCCTCACGGACAGCGCGGGTCGTCGGGTGCTGCTGGACTGGCGCTCCCCGGTGGCCGAGCCGTTCTTCGGGGCGACCCACGCCAACCCGATGGGTCTGGCCAGCCGCAGTAGGTATCGCTGGACGCGCGGCCGGATCACCGACTACTGGGACGAGGTGTTCACCTCGGAGGGGTTTGCCGGGCACTGCGCTGCGCGGTCGATGCCCGGGATATACAGTTCGTGCATCGAGGCTCTCCCGATAGGGGACATCTGTGATCTTCACTGCACCAGGTCGGACGTCAGACACCACGCAGCCCTGCACCCTGCGACGCACCCTGACCCGGGCCGCAGTGTTTGTCGCCTCGGCGGCCGTGGCCACCGCCGGCGCAGTCGGCGTCGCCGCGGCGGCACCGAGCCACGGCGGCCCTGCCGCACCGGCGCCGGCGAGCGCGGCCACCCTGGGACCGAACGTCATAGTCTTCGACCCGAGCATGTCGACCGGCGAGATCCAGGCGAAGGTCGACGCGATCGCGAATGAGCAGGTCACCAACCAGTTCGGCACCCAGCGCTACGCGCTGCTGTTCAAGCCGGGCACCTACGGCAGTGTGGCGGACCCGCTGGACTTTCAGGTCGGCTTCTACACCGAGGTCGCCGGGCTGGGTCAGAGCCCCGATGACGTCACGATCAACGGATCGGTCGACGTGTACAACCAGAGCGACGGCACCGCGTTGGACAACTTTTGGCGCTCGCTGTCCAACCTGCATATAGCCGTCGCCGGTCCGGGCGGCAACGGGAGCACCAACGGCTGCTACGGCAACACGGAGTTTTGGGCCGTCTCTCAGGCCGCGCCGATGCGTCGGGTGGACGTCACCGGCCACACGACGTTCATGGACTACTGCACCGGGCCCTCCTACGCCAGCGGCGGCTTTGTGGCCGACACCTCCTTCGGCGCCGATACCCCGGTCAATGGCAGCCAGCAGCAGTTCTACGTGCGCAACAGCACGATGGGCGGCTGGAGCAACGGCGTCTGGAACCAGGTGTTCTCCGGTGATGTCGGCGCGCCGGCGCAGAGCTTCGGTACGAAGAACGCCGACGGCTCGGCGGCGCAGCCGTACACCACCCTGGCCAGCACCCCAGTTTCGCGGGAGAAGCCGTACCTGTACGTCGATGCCAACGGCGCCTACCGCGTGTTCGTACCGTCGGCGCAAACGAACTCCAAGGGCACCACCTGGCAGACCGGTCAGACCCCCGGTCGCTCCCTGCCGCTGAGCAGCTTCTACATCGCGAAGCCCGGCGATCCGATGGCGAAGATCAACTCGGCACTGGCGCAGGGCAAGAACCTGCTGCTGACGCCGGGCGTCTACCACACGAACCGGTCGATCGAGGTCAAGCGCGCCGACACTGTGGTGCTCGGTCTTGGCCTGGCGACAGTCGAGCCGGACGCCGGCAACACTGCGATGACCACAGCCGACGTCCCGGGCATCGACGTCTCGGGGCTCATCTTCGACGCCGGCGCGAAGAAGTCCCCGGCACTGGTGCTGGTCGGCCGCAACCACGGCGGTCGGGGGCACGCCGATCCGCACGCCTCGAACCCGGCCGACCCGACCGCCCTGCAGGATGTCTTCTTCCGGGTCGGCGGCGCGCACGTCGGACGAGTCGTCGACGGCCTGGTCGTCAACAGCGACCACACG
The DNA here is from genome assembly GCA_050742975.1 of Jatrophihabitantaceae bacterium. Classification (GTDB taxonomy): domain Bacteria; phylum Actinomycetota; class Actinomycetes; order Mycobacteriales; family Jatrophihabitantaceae; genus JBDTGE01. Next base: position 12,590 of record JBOGDQ010000134.1, on the reverse strand, counting down.
ATCCTCGACGACATCTGGTCCTGGCGCGCCGACCACGCCCAGAACCCGAACGACGTGGGCTGGACGGTGAACACCGCTGACAACGGGGTGGTCGTCAACGGCGACGACGTCACCGCCACCGGCCTGTTCGCCGAGCATTACCAGAAGTACAACGTCCTCTGGAACGGCCAGCGCGGCGAGAGCATCTTCTTCCAGAACGAACTGCCCTACGACGCCCCGAACCAGGCCGCGTGGAGCCACGACGGCGAGCCGGGCTACCCCGGCTACACCGTCGCCGGCTCGGTGAAGACCCACGTCGCCTACGGCCTAGGCAGCTACATCTACACAAACGTGAACCCGTCGCTGCACTCGGCGAACGGCTTCAGGGTGCCGAACGCGCCCGGCGTCGTGATGCACGACATGGTCACCATCTCGCTCAACCACGCAGGCACGATCGATCACGTGATCAACGGGGTCGGTGCGGCGGTCACGCCCACCTATCAAGGCCCGAGCGACGTGACCCTCTACTCCAACGGCACGAGCAACTGACCGCCTGAACGACTGACGCGGGCACCGCAGGCGGCGCGAATTTCACCCATGAAGTCTCACCATGCGGCCGAACTCACGAGCTCCTGAGTTCGGCCGCCCCGCGCCGACCGCACGGTCGTTAGGGTCGTCCTGTGCCACGACAGAATCGCCGACTTCGGGCTGAGCCGATGCCGGGCCGCGCGTCGGCGTCGGGGGAGCGGCGTGAACAGTGGCGCGGGCAGAGCTATGTGGTCCGGCGCGTGAGCGGTGCCGCCGCGAGCAAGCCGTATCGCTGCCCGGGGTGCGATCAGCTGATCCGCCCGGGGCTGCCGCACATCGTGTCCTGGCCGGAGTCCGACCACGACGCGGCCGACCGTCGGCACTGGCACCCGTCGTGCTGGACGGCCCGGGACACGCGCGCGCCGGGTGTGCAGCGCGGGCGGTCCGCACCGAGGTACTGAGTTCGAGCGCGTGGCGAGCTTGAGTGCGTGGCGACGTAGCGCGCTCCCGCGCGGCGTGTCGGCCGGCTGGGTCGCCACACACTCGCAGGCATGCACTCGTTCAGGGCGCGGTCTCGGGCGGGGTGTCGGCCAGTGACTGCTCGAGTGCCTTGGCCAGGTTGCTGTGCAGCGCGCGCAGCGCCGCGTGCGCGTCGTCGCGACGGGCGTGCAGGCGGCGGACCTCGTCGTTCGCGTCGGCCACGATGCGGGCGGCCTCGGCCCGCGCCTCGGCGCGCTCGTTCTCGATCGCCGCGGCCTCGCCCGAGCGGCGCGCGCGCAACGTGATCTCGAAGTCCTCGTCGGCCAGCATGCGCGCGGCGAGCGACTCGCCGTCCAGGCGGTCCCGCTCGGCCTGCGCCTCGGCGTTCAGCCGCTCGCGCTCGACCTCGGCCTCGCGCGACAGCCGCTCCTCGTCGCCGCGGACCTGCGCGGTGCTCGTGGCGAGCTCCGCCTCGGTCCGGCCCCGGCGCTCCTCGGCCTCGGTGAGGCGCTTGCGGAAGGTCTCGTCCGCGTCGGCGAGCCGCGCGGTGGCCTCGGCGGTGATGCGCTCGGCCTCGGCGTGCGCGGCCGAGCGGGTGCGGGCTGCGCCGTCAGAGGCGCCGTTGCGCATGGCCTCGGCCTGCGTCTCGGCTTCGGTCCGGATGCGCGCTGCCTCGGCCTGGGCCGTCTCGAGCAACTCACGCACCCGGACGTCCACGTTCTCGGGCGTGACCGCCTCGGTCGCGGCGCGCAGGTGCCGCCGAAGTGACTCGATCTGGGCTTGAGAGCTGGCCAGCTGGGCCGCGATGTCTGCGCTGCGAGAGGTGGCCGCGTCGCGCTCGGCCGTGGCGGCCCGCAGCTCGTCCTCGACCTGGGCCAGGTACTGGTCGACCTGGGCGCGATCGTAGCCGCGCATCGCGGCGTCGAAGCCGCGGTACGCGTCGGTCAGGATGGGCAGGACGTCCGAGGGGTTGTCCGGGGTCATGCGGCAATTCTCGCACCCCGGATCCAGCTACCCAATGGGTTCTCTCAGCGGTGCCGGCTAAACACCGCGGAACCGGTTGATGGCGCCCAGGTGCCGGGCCCGCAGCTGCTCGTCGCGAACGCCCAGGCCCTCCTGCGGGGCCAGGCACAGCACGGCGACCTTGCCCTGGTGCAGGTTGCGGTGCACGTCGTACGCAGCCTGGCCGGTCTCGGCGAGCGGGTACACGCGGGACACCGTGGGGTGGATGGCGCCCTTGGCGATGAGCCGGTTCGCCTCCCACGACTCGCGGTAGTTGGCGAAGTGCGAGCCGATGATCCGCTTCAGGTTCATCCACAGGTAGCGGTTGTCGTACTCCAACATGTAGCCCGACGTGGCCGCGCAGGTGACGATCGTCCCGCCCCGCTTGGCGACGTAGACAGACGCACCGAACGTCTCGCGGCCCGGATGCTCGAACACGATGTCGGGGTCGTCGCCGCCGGTGAGTTCGCGGATCCTCGCACCCAGCCGCTTCCACTCGCTCGGATCCTGGGTGCTCTCGTCGACCCAGAACCGGTAGCCCTCCGCCGACCGGTCGATGATCAGCTCCGCGCCCATCCGGCGGCACAGCTCGGCCTTCTGGGGCGAGGACACCACGCATACCGGGATGGCGCCGCCGTTGAGTGCGAACTGGGTCGCGTAGCCGCCCAGGCCACCGGACGCGCCCCAGATCAGGACGACGTCGCCCTGCTTCATCGCCGCGCCGTGATGGCTGACCAGCTGCCGGTAGGCGGTCGAGTTCACCAGGCCGGGGGCGGCCGCCTCCTCCCAGGTGAGGTGGGCGGGCTTGGGCATCAGCTGGTTCGACTTGACCAGCGCGAGCTCGGCCAGCCCGCCGAAGTTCGTCTCGAAGCCCCAGATCCGTTGCTGCGGGTCCATCATCGTGTCGTCGTGGCCCTGCGGGTCCTCCAGCTCGACCGACAGGCAGTGGGCAACCACCTCGTCGCCGGCCTGCCACCTCGTGACGCCCGGCCCGACGCGCAGCACGACGCCGGACAGATCCGAGCCGACCACGTGGTACGGCTGGTCGTGCTTGCTGGCCAGCTCGGACGTCCGGCCGTACCGCTCGAGGAAGCTGAACGTCGAGACCGGCTCGAAGATCGACGTCCACACCGTGTTGTAGTTGATCGCGCTGGCCATGACCGCGACGATCGCCTCGCCGGGGCCGAGTTCCGGGGTGTCGACCTCCTGCAGGTGCAGGCTCTTGCGCGGGTCCTTCTCGCTCGTCGCCATCGCGTCGAACATGCCGGCTTCCTCGGCCCGCACGACGACACCCTGATACGTCTTCGGCACGCTCAGCCCGGCCAGCGCGCCGGGGTCGTCGGTCAGGATGGCGGTGCGTATGTCGTCCACTGGGCCTCCAGGTGGCGGGTCGACGTGCCTGCAGATGTTACTGGACAGTAATTTAGCGTCAGTGCGCCTCGGCCGCAGGCTGGACGAGCTCGACGAGCACCCCGCCGGCGTCCTTGGGATGGACGAAGTTGACGCGGCTGCCGGCCGTGCCGCGGCGCGAGACGTCGTAGAGCAGCCGCAGGCCCCTCGCCCGCAGCGTCGCCGAGACCGACTCGATGTCGTCCACGGTGTACGCGACCTGCTGGACCCCGGGACCGCTGCGGCCGAGGAACTTGGCGATCGTCGACTCCTCGGTCAGGGGCGCGAGCAGTTGGAGCTGCGTGGTCCCGTCCCCGACGGCCAGCATCGCCTCGCGGACGCCCTGCTCCTCGTTCGTCTCCTCGTGCACGCTGAGCACGCCGAACGTCTCGGCGTAGAAGGCGATCGCGGCGTCCAGGTCAGGCACCGCGATGCCGACGTGGTCGATCTTCGTGAACAGGCTGGTCGTTGGCATTGCCACATCCTCACCGCTGCAACCGCTGTCGGGCGAGTGGGGCGTGCCCATGTTCACACTCGCTTCGCACCGGCCCCTGGTTACAGTTGGCTTCTCACCGACTGCGCAGCTCGGCTACCCGCCCCAACGCCGGCGGCCGACTCAATAGGAGGAGTTCCATGCCTGGATCGGTCATTATCGACGGCGCCCGGACCCCGATGGGCCGCCTGCTCGGCTCGCTGAAGGACTTCTCCGGAGCCGAGCTCGGTGCCGTCGCCATCAAGGCCGCGCTGGAGCGGTCCGGGGTGGCACCGGACCAGGTGCAATACGTGATCATGGGCCAGGTGCTGCAGGCCGGCGCCGGGCAGATCCCGGCTCGCCAGGCCGCGCACAAGGCCGGCATCCCGCTCAGCGTCCCGGCCCTGACCATCAACAAGGTCTGCCTCTCCGGTCTGGACGCCATCGCGCTGGCCGATCAGCTCATCCGCGCCGGCGAGTTCGACATCATCGTCGCCGGTGGCCAGGAGTCGATGACCAACGCGCCGCACCTGCTGCCGAAGTCGCGCGGCGGGTACAAGTACGGCTCGATCGAGGTCCTGGACGCGATGGCGTTCGACGGCCTCACCGACATCTTCGAGAACATCCCGATGGGCGAGTCGACCGACAACGTCAACACCAAGCTCGGCCTGCAGCGCGCCGAGCAGGACGAGTTCTCGGCCCGCTCGCACCAGCGCGCGGCGCTGGCGCAGAAGAACGGGGTCTTCGACGAGGAGATCGCGCCGGTGCTGATCCCGCAACGCCGATCTGCAGCCAACAGCAGCGGCGATCCGATCGAGTTCCGCGAGGACGAGGGCATCCGCGGCGACACGACCGTCGAATCGCTCGGCAAGCTGCGCCCGGCGTTCACCAAGGACGGCACGATCACGGCCGGCTCGTCCTCGCAGATCTCCGACGGCGCGTGCGCGGTCGTGGTGATGAGCAAGGCCAGGGCGGAGGAGCTCGGCCTGACCTGGCTGGCCGAGATCGGGGCGCACGGCAACGTCGCCGGCCCGGACAACTCGCTTCAGTCCCAGCCTTCCAACGCCGTGCAGGACGCGCTGCGCAAGGAGAAGCTGACCGTCGCCGACCTGGATCTGCTCGAGATCAACGAGGCGTTCGCGGCCGTCGGCGTGCAGTCGATGAAGGACCTCGGCGTCAGCGAGGACATCGTCAACGTCAACGGCGGCGCCATCGCGCTGGGCCACCCGATCGGCATGTCCGGAGCGCGCCTCGCGCTCACCCTCGCGTACGAGCTCAGGCGTCGCGGTGGCGGCACCGGTGCGGCGGCGCTGTGCGGCGGCGGCGGTCAGGGCGATGCGCTGCTCCTGCGAGTTCCGAAGCAGGACAGTCGGCAGAGCCCGCACGTCCCTGCCTGATCCATGGTCAACTCTCGGCGGGCGGTCGATGTCGCCGAGCTGGTCGAGCGGGCGCGCGCGGGTGAGGCGCGCGCCGTCGCTCGGCTCATCTCGCTCGTCGAGACAGACTCGCCGGTGCTGCGCGAGGTCGCCGCGGCCCTGGCCCCGCACGGCGGCCACGCCCAGGTCGTCGGGCTGACCGGCTCGCCCGGGGTGGGCAAGTCCACAACCACGTCGGCGCTGGTTTTCGCCTTGCGGGAGCAGGGCAAACGGGTCGGGGTGCTCGCGGTGGACCCGTCCTCGCCGTTCTCCGGCGGTGCGCTGCTCGGTGATCGCGTGCGGATGCAGGATCACGCGACCGACGACGGTGTGTTCATCCGGTCGATGGCCTCGCGCGGGCAGCTCGGTGGGCTGTCCGCGGCCGTGCCGCAGGCGCTGCGGGTGCTCGACGCCGCGCGGTGCGACATCGTGCTCGTCGAGACGGTCGGCGTCGGTCAGGCCGAGGTGGAGGTCGCCTCGCTCGCCGACACCACGATGGTGCTGCTCGCGCCCGGTATGGGCGACGGCATCCAGGCCGCGAAGGCCGGGATCCTGGAGATCGCCGACATCTTCGTGGTGAACAAGGCGGACCGCGACGGGGCGGACCAGGTGGCTCGCGACTTGCGCTACATGCAGTCGCTGGGTGGGCGGCACTCGGTCGAGGGCGCGTGGCGGCCGCCGATCGTCAAGACGGTCGCCGCCCGGGGCAACAGCGAGGACGGCGGGATCGACAAGGTCGTCGCGGCGATTGACAAGCACCGCGACTGGATGCAGCGACACGGCGTGCTGGCCGAGCGGCGGCGGGCTCGCGCCGCCAGCGAGATCGAGGCGATCGCGCTCGGCGAGGTGCGGCACCGGTTCGCGTCCGTGCACGGCTCGACCGCGCTGGACGCCGCGGCCGAGCGGGTGGTCGCCGGCCAGAGCGATCCGTACACCGCGGCCGACGAGCTGGTCGCCTCGCTGTGATTCGCGATCGACGAGGCAGAGGAGCGACGTCGTGCCCAGCCTGACCCGTGACGACGAGGTGTTCGTCCTCGACCTCGGCGACACCGAGAACCGCTTCCATCCGGACTGGCTGGTAGAGCTGCAGGTACACCTGGAAACGGTCGAGACCGCGGCCGGCCCACGAGCCCTGGTGAGCACCGCGACCGGGAAGTTCTTCTCCAACGGCCTGGATCTGGACTGGGTCGGCCAGCACGTCGACGAGTTCGCCGGCTACGTCGTCAGCGTGCACAAGCTGCTCGCGCGCGTGCTCGCGCTTCCGGTGCCGAGCGTCGCGGCGATCCAGGGTCACGCGTTCGCGGGCGGCGCGATGCTGGCGCTGGCGCACGACTTCCGCGTCATGCGCGCGGACCGCGGGTTCTTCTGCCTGCCCGAGGTGGACATCAACATCCCGTTCTCGCGCGGAATGGCCGGGCTGATCCAGAGCCGGCTGTCGAAGCGGACCGCGCACGAGGCGATGACGACCGGCCGGCGCTACGGCGGGACCGATGCGCTGGACGCGGGGATCGTCGACGCGGTCGCGCACGAGGACGACGTGCTGTCGACGGCGATCGAGTTGGCGCGACCGCTCGCCGGCAAGGCCGGTCCGACGCTGGGCACGATCAAGGCCCGCATGTACGCCGACGCGCTCGCGGCGCTGCGCGACGAGGCGACCCCGCTCGAGTGAGGCGCGCGCCGAGCACTCACTGCCCGGCGGACTGCTCGACCTCGAGCAGCGACGCCTCGTGCAGCGAGGCCTGGTACGCCGAGTGGCCGCCCCTGATGCCGAACAGCCGCTTGGTGAGCAGCAGGTAGAGCACCGCGGCGACGTTGACGAGCAGGGTCGCGATCTTCAGCCAGCTCACCTTCTCGGTGAGCTCGTACACCTCGAGCGGGACGAAGATCGTCGTCCCGACCACGGCTACGTACTCGCCCCAGCGCTTGAGCGACCACAGGCCGATCCCCTCGAAGATCTCCAGCGCGCCGTAGATGAGCAGGCCGGCCGCGATCAGGTTGAGCGTGGACGGCTTGGCGTCGAGCGTCTTCTGGATCGCGTGCACCGTGCTCGAGTCCGACACGTTGAAGTGGATCTGGTCGAAGAACGGCTTGAGGGAGGCGAGGTCGCGTTCGAACAACGCCTGCAGGCTGACCTGGGTGCTCTTGAGCCGCAGGACGCCGACACCCAGCAGCGCGATGACGACGCCGCGGATCCAGCGTTCGATCGCCAGCGCACGCAGGATGAACGCGGCCCGCAGCGCCTTGCCGCGCAACAGGACGGGCGCGTCGTCGGCCGGCCCGGCGCCGTTCGGTTCGCCGAGGACGTAGGTCCCGCACCGCAGGCAGCGCCACACCTCGCCCAGCGGCGTGGTGGCAACGAGCCTGCCTCGCAGTTCCGGCTCGTCCGGCCGGTAGGTGACGTGCTCCTTGCGGGAGCAGGTGCGCAGGTTCCAGTCCACGCCGGGCAGCCTATTGGCGGCAACGGGTCAGAGCCGCTCGCGCAGCCAGGCGAAGTCGGCCCGGTGCTCGTCCGCGCCGCCGGGCGTCTCGCAGACGACCGGCGCGCCCGCCTCCCGCACGACGGCGGCGAACTCGTCCGGGTCGAGCTGCCCGGTGCCGAAGTTGGCGTGCCGGTCGGCGCCGGAGTCGAAGGCGTCGCGGCTGTCGTTCGCGTGCACGAGATCGATCCGGCCGGTGATCGCACGCACCTTGGCCACCGCGTCAGCCAGCGAGATCCCGCCGGCCCAGGCGTGGCAGGTGTCCAGGCAGAACCCGACCCGATCGGCTCCCTCGGCCTTCGCGATCGCGGCCCAGATCCCCTCGATCCGGTCCAGGCGACGGGCCATCGCGTTGTCGCCGCCGGCGGTGTTCTCGATCAGCAGCGGGATCTTGAGGTCGGTGGCCTCGATCGCCTTGCGCCAGTTGTCGAACCCGGTCGCCGGATCGTCGTTCTTGTTGACGTGGCCACCGTGGACGATCAGTGCCTTGGCGCCTATCTCGGCCGCAGCGTCGAGGTGCTGCTGCAGCAGCTTGCGGCTCGGGATCCGGATTCGGTTGTTGGTGGTGGCGACGTTGACGATGTACGGCGCGTGCACGTACAGGTGGATCCCTGCTGCCGCCGCGTCGGCTCGCAGACCCGCGGCGCCACCGGCGTACCTGACCTCCGGGCCCTTGTACCCCTGCGGGTCGCCGAGGAAGAACTGGACCAGCGTGCTGTCACGTGCCTTCGCCTCCGCGATCGGGTCGTCCTGCTCGACGTGCGCTCCGATTGAGATGGCCATGCCGACGACTCTAGGACGGGCCCCGGACATCGGGAGCGGGCCGGGCCGCGCGGGACAGCAGCAGGGCACGCTCGCGCTCGTTGCGGGTCAGCGATGCGGCCCGCTCGAACTCGGACGTAGCCTCGTCGTGCCGGCCGAGCTTTGCGAGAAGATCCCCGCGGACGCTCGGGAGCAGGTGATAGGCCGCCAGCGTGGGCGAGTCGGCTACGGCGTCGAGCACGCAGAGCCCCGCGGCCGGGCCGTCGGCCATCGACACCGCCACGGCGCGGTTCAGCTCCACGATCGGTGACGGCTCGACCCGGACCAGCGCCGCATACAGCCCGGCGATCCGCGTCCAGTCGGTGTCGGTGGACGCGGGGGCCCGGGCGTGGCAGGCGGCGATCGCGGCCTGCAGCACGTACGTCCCCGGCGAGGCGCTCAACGACTCGGCCCGCTCGAGCGCCTCCAGACCGCGACGGATGAGGAACCTGTCCCACCTCGAGCGGTCCTGGTCCAGCAGCAGGATGGGCTCGCCGGACGGGCCGGTGCGAGCAGCGGACCGCGACGCCTGCAGCTGCATCAGGGCGAGCAGGCCGAGGACGTCGGGCTCGCCGGGCGTCAGGGTGGCGAGGACGCGGCCCAGGCGCAGCGCCTCGTCGCACAGCGCCGGCCGCAGCCAGTCCTCGCCGGCGGTGGCCGAGTAGCCCTCGTTGAACAGCAGGTACACGACGTCCAGGACGGATGAGAGCCGCTCGGCCCGTTCCTCGGCCGTCGGCTCCTCGAACGGCACGCGCGCCCTTGCCAGCGCCCTCTTGGACCGGGAGATCCGCTGGCCGATCGTGGCGTCCGCGGTGAGGAACGCGCGCGCGATCTCCTGAGTGCTCAGGCCCGCGAGCAGCCGCAGGGTGAGCGCCGCCCGCGCCTCGCGGGAGAGCACCGGGTGGCAGCAGATGAACATCAGGCGCAGCAGATCGTCCTCGATGTAGTCGTCCAGCGCGGCGTCGAAGTTGGGCATGAACGACTCGCCCCCCAGCTCGCGCTCGAGCTCGGACTGCTTGCGCTCCAGTCGCTCGTTGCGGCGGAACAGGTCGACCGCGCGGCGCTTGGCGATCGTCATCAGCCAGGCGCCGGGGTTGCCGGGGACGCCGGACTCGGGCCACTGCTGCAGGGCGGCGACAAGGGCGTCCTGCGCCAGGTCCTCGGCCAGTGCGACGTCGCGGACCATCCGGACCAGGCCTGCGATCAGCCGCGCTGACTCCATCCGCCAGACGGTCTCGACGGTCCGCTGCGCGCTGTCCTCTGTCACGACCAGCCATCAGATCAGCGCGCCGCCCGCCGGCGCAAGGCGGTTTCCGACTGCGCCGGCAGCCGCTGGGCGTCAGCGACTGCCGAACGCTGCCGGGCGCAGCCGGTCAGCCCGGAAAGTCGTCCGGACCGGCGATCTGGCGGACCTCGCAGGTCGCCTCGACACCCGGCCAGTTGTCGGCGTGCAGCTGCAGGAACTGGCGCGTGCGCTCGATCGCCTCCTCCTTGGAGCGCAGGTCGAAGATCGCGTAGCCACCGATCAGCTCCTTGGCCTCGGTGAACGGGCCGTCGTGGACCGCGATCTTGCCGCCCTTCAGCGTGACCAGGACGCCGTCCGCGCTCGGCAGCAGGCCGCCCGACTCCACCATGGAGCCGTCGGCCTCGGCCTTCTTGCCCAGCTCGTCCATCGCGGCGAACAGCGCCGGCGGCGGCGGACCGGCCGGCATGCTCTCGTCCATCTTGACCATCGTCAGGAATCGCATGGCTTCTCCTCGTGTCGAATCGGCCCGGAGTCTCCAGGCTGCACCAAGACGTCGTCCGGGCCGAGCCGATTTCGACACGAGCCGGGCCAGAACGTGCGCGGCGCCGAAAGTTCGTCCCTAGGCTGGTGTCGATACGGCCCGGACCCGTTCGTCGGGACCGTGAACGGTCCGAGCAGGCGGGCCACGATGAAGGGAAGCCGACATGTCGCAGTTCCTGATCCTCATCTATGACGACGAGGCCGCGTGGATGAACGCCGACGAGGCGACGTCGAACCGGCTGATGGCCGGCCACAACGCATTCGCCGAGAACAACGGCAAGGCGGTGGTAGGCGGCAACGCATTGCAGTCCGTCACGACTGCGACGACTGTGCGCCCGGACGGGTCGGGTGGCTTCGCCGTCACGGACGGCCCGTTCGTCGAGACCAAGGAGGCGCTCGGCGGCTACTACCTCGTCGAGGCCGCTGATCTGGACGAGGCGATCGCGCTCGCCAAGCAGGTGCCGCTTGCCGGCAACGTGGGTGGGCTCGAGGTACGGCCGATCATGGTCTTCAGCTGAACGACGCCACCGTCGCGGCTGCGGTCGCCGACGCGCACCGCCACGAGTGGGCCTTCGTGCTCTCCGCGACGGTGCGCGTCACCCGCGACATCGATCTGGCCGAGGAGTGCGTGCAGGACGCCTACGCGCGGGCGCTGACCGCCTGGCGGGACAAGGGCATTCCGGACCGGCCCGGCGCCTGGCTGACGACTGCGGCCCGCAACCGCGCCCTCGACCTGCTGCGCCGTGAGGCGCTGTTCCGCCGAGCAGCGCCGGAACTGGTCGTCGACGAGGTCGAACCCGAGCGGGTGGACGTGAGCGACATCCCGGACGACCGGCTCCGGCTGATCTGCACGTGCTGCCACCCGGCGCTGGGTTCGGAGGCGCAGGTCGCGCTGACCCTCCGGCTGCTGTGCGGGCTGTCGACGGCCGAGGTGGCGCACGCGTTCCTGGTCAGCGAGCCGACGATGGCCGCGCGCATCACCCGGGCCAAGAAGAAGATCGCGACCGCGCGGATCCCGTACCGCGTGCCGTCCACCGCTGACCTGCCCGAACGGGTGGACGCGATCCTCGCGGTCGTCTATCTGATCTTCACCACCGGGCACACGGCGCCGACCGGCGACACGCTGGTCCGGGACGAGCTCGTTGCCCGCGCGAGCGACCTCGCGGGCATGCTGCATGCGCTGCTGCCCGACAACGGTGACGTCACCGGGCTGCTCGCCCTGATCCGCCTTACCGACGCGCGGCGGGCGACCCGGGTCGGCGACGACGGCGAGTTGCTCCGCCTGGAGGATCAGGACCGGACGCGGTGGGACCGGGCGGTGATCGCGGACGGCACGGCCCTCGTCCGCGAGGCGCTACGGGCGCGCCCTCCCCGCAAGTACGCGCTGCAGGCGGCGATTGCGGCGGTGCACGCCGGCGCACCGAGCTGGGACGCCACCGACTGGCCCGAGATCGTCGGGCTCTACGACCTGCTGCTGGCCAGCTGGCCGTCACCCGTCGTGGCCCTGAACCGGGCGGTCGCGGTCGGCTTCGCGTACGGACCGGAGGCCGGCCTGGCCGAGGTGGATGCGCTCGCGCTGGATCCGCAGCTGTCGACGTACGGTTACCTGCCCGCGGCGCGCGGGGATCTCCTGCGGCAGCTCGGGCGTGACGAGCAGGCGCACCTGGCCTTTTCGGAGGCGCTGCTGCTCACCGAGAACGAGGTGGAGCGGCGCTTCCTGGCCCGCCGGCTCGCGGACCTCGGCGGGTAGTGCTCAGCGGGGGCGTCTGCCCGTCAGCGGAAGGCGTCCAGGCCGGTCAGCTGCTGGCCGAGCACCAGCGTGTGCACCTCGTGCGTGCCCTCGTAGGTGTAGACGGTCTCCAGGTTCACCGCGTGGCGCAGCACCGGGTACTCGGTGGTTATGCCGCTGCCGCCCAGGATCGAGCGCGCCTCGCGGCAGATCTCCAGCGCGCCGCGCACGTTCGCGAACTTGCCGAAGCTGACCTGGTGCGGCTTGATCCGCCCGGCGTCCTTGAGCTCGCCGAGCCGCCGCGCGGTCAACTGCATCTGCTGCAGCTGCACGGCTAGCTCTGCGAGCTTGCGCTGGGTGAGCTGGAACGCGCCGATCGGCTTGCCGAACTGGGTGCGGGTGCGCGCGTAGTCGAGCGTCGCGGCCAGGGCGTCGCGGGCCGATCCGGTGACACCCCACACGATGCCGAAGCGGGCCTCGGTCAGGCAGCCGAGCGGACCCTTCAACCCCTTCGCCTCGGGCAGCATCGCGG
>JBOGDQ010000133.1:0-8544 GCA_050742975.1 Jatrophihabitantaceae bacterium | reverse complement strand
CACCCGACGGTGGGAGGATGGGCGGTGCCATGGGACCGATCCAGCGTGCGGTGCGCCGCGCGCTCAACCCGATGTCGACGCGCGTCACCATGCTGGTGCAGGGCGGCGGCACCCGCCGAGCGCTCGGGGCCCGTCGCGGGCTGCCTCGCGGATACGCCGGCCACTCGCCGCGCGCCCCGGTGGCCGGGCGCAGGCCGCAGCGCCCGGCGGCCCGTGCGTTCGCCGGACCGGTCCGCGTGCCGAACGTGATCGGCCTGAGCTGGCCCGGCGCGCGGGCCGTTTTGGACCGCGCCGGCCTGGTGGCGGTGGGTCCCGATCCCGACCGGCCGGCCACGGCGACGTGGGCCGACGGGGTCGTCGTTGATCAGCGACCCGTGCCGGGAACGCAGTTGCCGCCCCGCTCCCCGGTCATGGTGTGGCTGGAGCAGGGGCCCGGCTCGGCTGGTGACCGCGAGCCGCGCCGCCCGGTTCCGGGCCCGCGCGCGGCCTCGGGGATGCGCGACGAGCAGAGCGACGAGGCGGTCGGCTGAGGCCCCCGCACGGCGACGAACACCGCGACGAACACAGCGCTGTCAGAGCCGCGGGTCGACCGGCTCCGACTCCAGCGCGAGCACGGCGAACACGCACTGGTGCACCCGCCACAGCGGCTCGCCCCGCGCGACCCGGTCGAGGGCTTCCAGCCCGAGCGCGTACTCCCGCAGCGCCAGCGAGCGCTTGTGCCCGAGGTTGCGCGATCGCAGCCGCTCCAGGTTCGCGGCCTCGGTGTAGTCCGGCCCGTAGATGATCCGCAGGTACTCCCGGCCGCGGACCTTCAGGCCGGGCTGGACGATTCCCTTGCGCCCGCGGGTGAGGTTGGCGGCCGGCTTGACGACCATTCCCTCCCCGCCGGCGCCGGTCATCGCGGTCCACCAGTCGACGGCCGCGGAAACCGAGTCCGGATCGGTGGTGTCGACGAACGTGCGACGAGTCGTCGTGAGGATCTGCGGGTCGGTGGCCACGAGGCGGTCGGCGACCGTGAGGTGCCACTCGTGCGGGCGCGCGTGGTACGTCGCACCCTCGGACGCGAGGATCTGGAACGGGGCGATTCGCACTCCGGCCAGCCCGTCGGTCGGCCAGCAGTACCGGCGGTACGCGGCGGTGAAAGCGGCCGCGTTCTGCTCGCGCGCGCGAGTGCGGGCCAGCAGTTCACCGACGTCGAGCCCGGAGTCCGCAGCCCGGCTCAGCACGTCCACCGCGGCCGGCAGCGACGCGCGGGCCGCCGCACCGACCGCCGCGTACTGATCGCGCAGCAGCGGCCCGGCTTTGGCGCTCCACGGCAGCAGCTCGGCGTCGAGCAGCAGCCAGGACGTGCCGAGCTCCTCGAACAGGCCGGCGGCCTCGGCCGCTGCGCGCAGCCGGTCGACCAGCGACGCGGTGAGCTCCTCGCCGAAGAACGGCCGGCCGGTCCGCGTCCAGACGGCACCGGACTGCCCGCCGGGCGCCCCGAACCGGACCCGCGCGGCGTCGCTCGAGCCGCACAGCAGCACCACCGCGCGCGAGCCCATGTGCTTCTCCTCGCACACGACGGCGTCCACCCCGTCGGAGCGGAACGCCTCGAACGCCTGCACCGGGTGTTCGAGCAGGTCCGGCCGCGTCGAGGTGGCGACCGGGCTCATCGTCGGCGGCAGGTACAGCAGCCAGCGCGGGTCGACGGCGAAGCGGCTCATCACCTCCAGCGCGGCGGCGGCGTTCTGCTCGCGCACGCCGATGCGCTTCTGGTACTGCGTCTCGATCACCCGCGACCCGATGACGTCGGCAAGGTCGAGCACGTCCGGATCGCGCCGTCCGGCCGGCGAAGTCGGTGCGCCGACCGTAGGTCCAGGCGCCTCAGACAGCACGGCCGTGTCGGACGGCGGCACGTCGGCGTCGGTTGGGAACGGCCGGGCCGGAGCGTAGTACACCTGCGCCGCAGGCACCGAGACGACCTCGCGCTCGGGGTAGCGCAGCGCGGTGAGGCGCCCGCCGAACACGCACCCGGTGTCCAGGCACAGCGTGTTGTTGATCCACTCCGGCGCGGGGACCGGCGTGTGGCCGTACAGCACCATCGCGGCGCCGCGGTACTCCTGCGCCCACGGGTAGCGCACCGGCAGCCCGTACTCGTCGGTCTCGCCCGTCGTCTGGCCGTACAGGCAGAACTCGCGCACCCGCCCGGACGCGCGGCCCTGGTAGCGCTCGACGAGCCCGGCGTGCGAGACGACCAGCCGCCCGCCGTCCAGGACGTAGTGACTGATCAGCCCGTCGAGGAATCGTTCGACCGCGGCGCGGAACTGCTCGGGTTCGGCGCCGAGCTGGGCCAGCGACTCGGCCAGGCCGTGCGTCGCCTGCACGTTGCGCCCGCGCAGCGCACGAAGCAGCTTGTTCTCGTGGTTGCCCGGCACGCAGAACGCGTCACCGTCGGCGACCATCCCCATCACCAGCCGGAGCACTCCGGGCGTGTCCGGCCCGCGGTCGACCAGGTCACCGACGAAGACCGCTCGCCGGCCGTCGCGGTGCGCTCCGATCGCACGCCCGTCGCCGTCCCGCCCGAGCGTGTAGCCGAGCTCCGCGAGCAACGCCTCGAGCTCGGCGCGGCAGCCGTGGATGTCACCGATGACGTCGAACGGGCCGCTCTCGTGCCGCAGGTCGTTGTAGAGCTTGCTGCGGACGAGCGATGCCCCGGTTACCTCCTCGACGCCGCGCAGCGTGTGCACGGTGCGGAAGCCCTCCCGCTGCAGCCCCTTCAGCCCGCGACGGAGCTGATCGCGCTGCCGCCGGACGACGTGCGCGCCGAAAGCGCGGTCTGGACGGGCGGCGTTGCGCGCGACGCACACGCTCTCCGCCACGTCGAGGA
Source organism: Jatrophihabitantaceae bacterium (assembly GCA_050742975.1). Classification (GTDB taxonomy): domain Bacteria; phylum Actinomycetota; class Actinomycetes; order Mycobacteriales; family Jatrophihabitantaceae; genus JBDTGE01. The sequence goes on along the minus strand of JBOGDQ010000133.1, from coordinate 5,675 downwards.
CGATCGCGGCGGGCAGCACGTCGTGCTCACGCGCGATCGCCACGAGCTGCTTGCGCGCCTCTGGCTGGACGTTGGTGGCGTCCACGACGGTCAGCCGCCCGGCGCGGAGCCGCTTGCCGACGATGTAGTGAAGCAGCTCGAACGCGTCCGGTGTCGCGGACTGGTCGTTCTCGTCGTCGGCGACCAGGCCCCGGCAGAAGTCGGACGAGATCACCTCGGTCGCGCGGAAGTGGGTGCGCGCGAACGTCGACTTCCCCGAACCGCTGACGCCGACCAGCACCACCAGGCTCAGCTCCGGGACCGCCAGCTCGCGCGCCGGGCCCGTGGATCGCTCGCCCGCCTCGTTCATGCCGCCACCGCCTTGCTGAACACGGCCAGCTGCGTCGGCGGCCCGACGTCCGCGTCGTCCGTCCCGACCGGCAGGAACCGCACGACGTAGCCGTAGGCAGCGGCTGCCTGCTCGGCCCAGGCGCGGAACTCGGCGCGCGTCCACTCGAACCGGTGGTCCCGGTGCCGCATCGCGCCGGCCGGCAGCGACTCGAACCGCACGTTGTGCTCGGCGTTCGGCGTCGTGACGATTACGGTCGCCGGCGCCGCGTGCCCGAACACGATCCGCTCCAGCGCGCCCAGCCGCGACGGGTCGACGTGCTCGATCACCTCCATCAGCACCGCGGCGTCCAGGCCGGCCAGCCGGTCGTCGCGGTAGGTGAGCGCCGACTGGAACAGCTCGACGCGGGCACGCTGCGGTTCGGCCAGCTTGTCCAGCCGCAACCTCCGCGCGGCGAGCTGCAGGGCGCGTGCCGACACGTCGACGGCGACGACCTGCTCGATGCTCGGGTCCGCCAGCAGGTCACGCACGAGCACGCCCTCGCCGCAGCCGAGGTCACCCACCCGCCGGGCACCGCACGCCCGGACCGCGGCCAGAACCACGCCGCGGCGCTGCTCGGCGAGCGGGACCGGCCGGTCGTCGTCGGTCGCGTCCGCGCGATCCAGTGCCGGCGGCTCCACGGCATTGTCGAGCTGGTCCGCGTCGGTGTCGTCGACCTCCGCCAGCCGGGCCAGCGCCGACTGCGTCAGTTCGCGGCGATGGGCCAGGTACCGGCGGGTGATCAGCTCCCGCTCCGGGTGGGTGCCCAGCCACCCGGAGCCGGCCCGGATCAGCTTGTCGACCTCGTCGTTGCTCACCCAGTAGTGCTTCGCGTCGTCCAGCACCGGCAGCAGGACGTACAGGTGGTTGAGCGCGTCGGCCAGCCGTACGTCCCCGGCCAGCCGCACGTCGAGGTACCGCGAGTCGCCCCAGTCGGGAAGGGTCGGGTCCAGCGGCACGCTCGTCGCGTCCACCTGCCAGCCGAGCGGCTCGAACAGCCGGCGCAGCAGTTCGGCCCCGCCCCGGCATGGCACCGCGGCGACGTGGATCTGCAGCGGGAGCGCAGCGGCGGCGAGCTCGGGGCGGGCGTCGCAGCGTCCGGTGAGCGCGGTGCGGAATACGTCCTTGAGCGCCATCGCCAGCATGCTCGAGGCCGCGTACGGGCGATCGTTCACGTACTGCCCCAGCGCGAACCCCTCGCCGGACGGCCCGGTGCGGCCCCGGACCAGCCCGACCGGGTCGACCTCGAGCAGCAGCGCGGCCGTGCAGCGGGTGTCCGTGCTCTCGGGGTAGAAGACGTGCGCCGTGCCCACCGACTCGGTGAACGACTGGACCCGGGCCGGGTGCTTGTGCAGCAGGTAGCCCAGGTCGGTCGCGGGCCGGTGGGTCGTGCAGATCGTCAGGAGCACGCCCGACAGTCTGCTGGACCGGGCCCCGGCCCGTCGTGCAGATTCCACAGCGGCTGACTACTACCGCAGCGTATACACTCAGTGTATTGTGCTCGCATGACCGTTCCCATCGCCCTGCTGGGGCTGCTCGAGCGCGAGCCCAGCCACGGCTACGACCTCAAGCGCGACTACGACTCCTACTTCGGGCGCGGCAAGCCGCTGCCGTTCGGCCAGGTCTACGCCACCCTCGGACGGCTGGCCCGCGACGGCAAGGTGCGGGCGGCCGAGACGGAGCCGGGCGGCGGCCCCGACCGCAAGCGCTACATCATCACCGAGCAGGGCGTCACCGAGATCGAGACCTGGCTGGCCGAGCCGGTGGCGCCCGAACCGCACCTGCAGACCGTCCTGTTCGTCAAGGTCGTCCTGGCGCTGATGTCCGGCCGCTCGGCCGAGGGCTACCTGGACACCCAGCGGGCGGCGCACCTGCAGCGGATGCGCGAGCTGACCGAGGTCAAGCGGACGGGCAGCGCGGTCGACATGCTGCTCGCCGACCACGGCCTGTTCCACCTCGAGGCCGACCTGCGCTGGATCGACCTGACCGCGGCCCGGCTGGACACGCTCGCGAAGGCGGTGCAGTCATGACGGACCTGGCGCGCCCCGGCTCGGGTGAACCGCTCGTCGAGGCGCAGGACGTGCAGCTCTCGTTCGGCCAGACACCGGCGCTGCGAGGGGCCACCGTCTCGGTGCTCACCGGCGAGATCCTGGCCGTCATGGGCCCGAGCGGATCGGGCAAGTCGACGCTGCTGCACTGCCTGGCCGGGATCCTGGTGCCCGACGCCGGCGAGATCCACCTCGCCGGCCGCCGCATCGACACGATGGGCGAGGGCGAGCGCAGCGCCCTGCGGCGCGACCGCTTCGGCTTCGTGTTCCAGTTCGGCCAGCTCGTCCCCGAGCTGACCGCGGAGGAGAACGTGGCGCTGCCGCTGCTGCTGAACGGGGTGCGCCGGGCCGAGGCACTGGCGAGGGCGCGCACCTGGTTCGAGCAGCTGGACCTGGACGGCATGCAGGCCCGGCGCTCCGGCGAGCTGTCCGGCGGCCAGGCGCAACGCGTCGCGCTCGCCCGCGGACTGGTCGCCGAGCCGCAGGTGCTGTTCGCCGACGAGCCGACCGGGGCGCTGGACTCACTGACCGGCGAGCACGTGATGAACCTGCTGACGGCCGCGGCCCGCGAGCACGGCACCACGGTCGTCCTGGTCACGCACGAGCCGCGGGTGGCCGCCTACGCCGATCGCGAGGTCATCGTCCGCGACGGCAAGGTCACCGCGCTCTCGTCGGCGCCGGTCGTCGCATGATCCGCCTCGGGCTGCGCCTCACCCTGCAGGGCGGCAGGGAGGCCGCGACCCGGCTGATCGTCATCGTCGCCGCCGTGCTGCTCGGCGTCGGCCTGCTGCTGGCCACGCTGGCCGGCATCAACGCGGTCAACTCGCAGAACGCCCGTTACGCGTGGCTGGAGACCGGCGCAGGCGGCGCCGGGCACGCCGCGTCCAGCACCGCCGACCCCGTGTGGTGGAAGCTCACCGCGGATCAGTTCCACGGCAAGACCATCGGTCGGGTGGACGTCGCGCCCACCGGCTCCACCTCGCCGGTGCCGCCGGGCATCGCGCGCCTGCCCGGACCAGGCGAGTACTACGCCTCACCGGCGCTGAGCTCGCTGCTGCGCTCGACGCCGGCCGACCAGCTCGCCGCCCGCTACCCCGGCAGGCAGATCGGCACGATCGGGTCGTCCGCGCTGCCCGCTCCGAACTCGCTGGTCATCGTCGTCGGCCGCACGCCGGGGCAGATGGCGGCCGTCCACGGCGCAACGGAGGTCACCGCGATCAGCACCACCGTCCCGAGCAGTTGCAGCGGGGACTGTTACTTCATCGGCATCGACGCCCGAGGAATCGACCTCATCCTGTCCGTGGTCACGGCCGCGCTGCTGTTCCCGGTGCTGGTGTTCATCGGCGTCGCGACCCGGCTGTCCGCCGCGCGGCGCGAGCAGCGCTTCGCCGCGATGCGCCTGGTCGGCGCCACGCCGCGGCAGGTCGCGATGATCTCCACCGTCGAATCGACCGTTGCCGCGGCGATCGGCGTGGCAGCGGGCTTCGGGCTGTTCTTCGCGCTGCGCCCGGCGCTGGCTCCGATCCCGTTCACCGGCGACCCGTTCTTCCTGGGTGACCTGTCGCTCAACCTGATCGACGTGCTGGTCGTGGCGCTCGGGATACCCGTCGCCGCTGCGGTGGCCGCCCGGCTCGCGCTGCGCCGGGTGTTCGTCTCCCCGCTCGGCGTGAGCCGTCGCATAGCCCCGCGCCCGCCCCGTGCCTGGCGGCTGATCCCGCTGTTTGCCGGCCTGGCCGAACTCGGGTACTTCGCCGCCGCGGGGCGTCCCGCGTCGACACCAGGACAGATCCAGGCGTTCCTGCCCGGAATCCTGGTGACGATGGCCGGGCTGGTCCTGGCCGGCCCGTGGCTGACCTCGGTCGGCGCCCGGCTGATCGCGCATCGCGCACGGCGCCCGGCCACGTTGGTGGCTGCGCGGCGCCTCTCGGACAATCCGCAGGCCGGCTTCCGCGCGATCAGCGGGCTCGTCCTCGCCCTGTTCGTCACCAGCGTCGCCGTCGGCGTGATCACCACGATGAACGCGTACGGCGGCGGCTCGCAGGACACCGCCGCCGACCGGGCGACCCTGATCGACGACTTCACCCAGTACAGCCCGGGCGGGCCGACCACCTCTGTGCGTTCCCTCCCGAGCGCCGTACTGGCCGAGCTGAACACGGTCCCCGGCGTGCAGGCGGTGACCACGATCCACCGCGGCACCGCCACCACCAGCGTCAGCACCAAAGCGGGGTCCACGCGGGTCGACATCGGTGCCGGCATCGCATCTTGCGCGGACCTGGCCCGGACTCCTGCACTCGGTCGTTGCCGACCGGGTGCGCAAGCCGCTGCGATCGAGCCGAACCTGATCGGGTCCCGGTTCGCCGACGCGGTGTGGCCCGCTGCCTCCGTCCCGACCGGGCAGCGGCTGGCGGCACTGCCGGTTCGCGCCCTCGCGGTGGCGACCGACGGGTCGTCCGGAGCGGTCGAGCAGGCTCGGACGGTCCTCGAAGCCGCGTTCTCGGACCGATACACGCCGTCGACGGTCGCCGAGCTGCGGGCGCAGAGCGCGAACACCAAGCGGACCGCCATGTACCAGCAACTGGCCGACGTCGTGATCCTCACCAGCCTGCCCATCGCCGGCTGCACCCTGGCCGTCAGCGTGATCGCCGGGTTGAACGACCGCCGCCGTCCGTTCAGCCTCCTGCGGCTCACCGGTGCACCGCTGCGCATGCTGCGCCGGGTCGTCGCGCTGGAGAGCGCCGCCCCGCTGCTGATCCTGGCAGCGGTCGCGATCGGGACCGGGTTCCTGACCGCGTACCTTTTCCTGCGCTCGCAGATGGGGTACATGCTGCAGGCACCGGGCCTCGCGTACTACCTCGTGGTCGTGGCCGGCTTGCTGGCGTCCCTCGCGATCATCGCGTCCACGCTGACGGCGCTGAACCGGATCACCGGGCCGGAGGTCGCACGCAACGAGTAGTCGCCGCCGTCATTCGCGGACGCCGATGGCCTGCACCGGTGTGGGCGTGCAGACGTGGATCTTCCTGCGCCTGCCGCGCGTGGGACTACCAGGCGCAGGAAGATCGCGGGTGTGGCCGTGCAGACGTGGATCTTCCTGCGCCTGCCGCGCGCGGGACTACCACGCGCAGGAAGATCGCGGGAGCCTCAGCCGTCGGGGCGGGTACCGATCACGACGGTCGCGCCGAGCTCGTGGTCCGTGGCCACCCGCACGCGCAGCCCGCCCCGAGCGAACGCATCGACGGCCGCGGGCGCCTGGCGCTCGCTCG